>NZ_JASATG010000002.1:0-335395 GCF_038440195.1 Pseudoduganella sp. OTU4001
GCTTCGTCAGTCGAGGTGTTCTTGCCCTGGTTGGCGACGAAGTCGTCCAGGCCTTTCTGCACCAGCTCGTAAGTCTTGTCGATGTTGGAGGCGATGTCGCCGCCCAGCACCTGCAAGCCCTGCAGGATGTCGCGCGCTTCCTTGAAGCCTTTTTCGATGCCGCCCTTGATCGTTTCCATGAAACGGTTGAGGGCATCGTCGCCTTCCAGTTCGGAGTGCTGCTGCTGGAAAGCGCTGAAGAAGGCGGTCGAAAGTGATACGATGCGCCCCGCCGTGGCTTCCGGCGAATTGTCCTGGCTGGCGGCGTTCTGGATCGCATCCGGCCCGAAATCGGCCTCCAGCTGTTCGTTGATCGAGGTGATCGCCGACTTGTAGAGCAGCGCCAGCGGGTCGTTCTCGGAATTCAGCGACACCGAGGCCGATTCCTGCAGGATCGACACATTCAGCTGCAACTTGGCGCGTGTGGACGCCGAAATGGCCATGTCATTGCTGGCTGCCGCCGGCGTAGCACGGGTATTGATGGAAATGGAATTTGACACAACAGTCCTCCTTGCCTCAGCATTCGATAACGAGAACCAACATTTGCACCATGAGTAACCATACCTTCCTGTGGCATGACTACGAAACCTTCGGCGCCGTGCCACGCCGTGACCGCCCAGCCCAGTTTGCCGCCATCCGTACCGACGCTGAGTTGAACGAAATCGGCGAGCCGATCATGCTGTTCTGCCAGCCAGCCAACGATTTCCTGCCCGACCCGATCGCCTGCCTGATCACGGGCATTACCCCGCAGCAAGCTTTGCAACAGGGCGTCCCGGAATATAAGTTCGCGGCGACGATCGAAAAGGCCTTCTCGGAGCCTGGCACCATTGGCGTAGGCTACAACACAATCCGTTTTGACGACGAAGTCACGCGTTTCTTGTTCTGGCGCAACCTGATCGACCCTTATGCGCGCGAGTGGCAGAACCAGTGCGGGCGCTGGGACTTGCTGGACGTGGTGCGCATGACCTATGCGCTCCGGCCCGAGGGTATAGAGTGGCCTATCAATGATAACGGCAAGCCAAGCTTTAAACTTGAGCACTTAACCAAAGCTAACGGCCTGGTGCATGAGGCGGCGCACGATGCGCTGTCCGACGTGCGCGCCACCATCGCCCTAGCGCGCTTGATCCGCAGCAAGCACCCGAAGCTGTTCGATTTCTGCCTGGCCCTGCATAAGAAGGACCGCGTAGCGGAGGAGATCGGCCTGCACCTGGCCGCCAACCAGCGCCAGCCTTTCCTGCACGTGTCGGGCATGTTCCCGGCCGAGCGCGGCTGCCTGGCGCTGGTGTGGCCGCTGGCGCCGCATCCGACCAACAAGAATGAGCTGCTGGTGTGGGATTGTTCGTATGACCCGCAAGAGCTGTTCGCGCTCGATGCGGAGACCATCCGTATCCGCCTGTTCACCCGTTCGGACGCCATGCCGGAGGGCATGACGCGCCTGCCGATCAAGAGCATCCACATCAATAAGTCGCCGATGCTGGTATCCAACCTGAAGACGCTGCGGCCGGAGCTGGCCGAGCGCTGGGGGCTGGACCTGGAAGCGGCGCGTGCCCATGCGGCGCGTGCGGCTGAAGGGCCGGATATGTCGGCCATCTGGGAGCAGGTGTTCTGGCGCCCTGCCAGCGAGCCGGCGGATGTGGATGAAGACCTGTACGGCGGCTTTATCGGCAATGGCGACAAGCGCTTGCTGGAATCGCTGCGCCGCGAGCATCCGGCCAAGCTGGCGACTGCGTCACCGCATTTCCAGGATGAGCGTTTGGGCGAGCTGCTGTTCCGCTACCGCGCCCGCAACTTCCCGCAGACTTTGAGCGAGGAAGAGCATGAGCATTGGGAGCAGCACCGCGCTGCGCGCCTGTACGAAGGCGCTGGCGGTGCGCGCACGGTCGACGAGCTGTTCTCGGAGCTGGACCGCCTTGGCCCCGAAGCCGATGAAAACGGCCAGCAAGTGCTGGCCGCGCTGTACGACTACGTCGAGATGATTGCGCCAGAGCGCTATTAAAACCGCCAGAACCGGTTTTAAGCGCGATGTGCGTTAATAGCGTCGCGAGTCTCCTGCGCCACGCGGCGCGCCGCCGCAGCGAAATCTTCACCGCCCTGCGGCGCCGCATACAGAATAGCGCGCGACGAGTTGATCATCATGCCCGTGCCATTGTAAGTACGGCCCGACTTCACGGTCGCCTCAATATCCCCACCCTGCGCGCCGATACCCGGCACCAGCAGCGGCATATCCCCCACAATCGCGCGCACCTGCGCCAGTTCTTCAGGGAAGGTTGCGCCGACCACCAGCGAGCACTGGCCGTTGGCATTCCACTTTTCCGCCACCAGCTTCGCCACGTACTGGTACAGCGGCTTGCCATCGACCTTCAGGAACTGCAGGTCCGAACCGCCCGGGTTCGAAGTGCGGCACAGGACAATCACGCCGCGGTCGCTCCACTCCATATAAGGCTCGATGGTGTCGCCGCCCATGTAGGGGTTCACGGTCACCGCATCCGCCTGGTAGCGGTCGAAGGCCTCGCGCGCATACTGCTTGGCGGTGGCGCCGATGTCGCCGCGCTTGGAATCCAGGATCAGGGGGATATGCGGGTAGTTCGCTTTCGCGTAGGCGCAGATTTTTTCCAGCTGGTCTTCCGCGCGCAGTGCCGCGAAATAGGCGATCTGCGGCTTGAAGGAGCATGCCAGGTCGGCGGTCGCGTCGATGATCTCGGTGCAGAACTGGTAGATGCCTTGCGGGTTATTCTGGAATTGCGCAGGCAGGCGCGCCATGTCCGGGTCCAGGCCAACGCACAGCAGGGAATCGTTGGCTGCCCACGCAGCGGATAATTTTTCGATAAATGTCACAGCGGGCCTCTTTACTCTTGCGTTGCAAACCCTACATTATAACGGGCGGCACTGTGCGCCTTGCCGTGCCCGATTGCGTGTATATTTCGATAATACGTTCCAAGGAGCGAATAATGCGAAACTTTCTGGCAGTGGGTGTGCTGGCAGCGGTTTTCCTGTCCGGCTGCGGTTACAACGATTTCCAGGCCAAGGACGAAGCGGTCAAGGCGCAATGGGGCGAAGTGGTCAACCAGTACCAGCGCCGCGCGGACCTGATCCCGAACCTGGTCAATACCGTCAAAGGCTATGCCTCGCACGAGCGCGAAACGCTGGAGGCGGTGACCAGGGCGCGCGCATCGGCCACCAGCGTGCAGGTGACGCCGGAGGTACTCAACAACCCGGGCGCCTTGCAGAAATTCCAGCAGGCGCAGGGGGAGCTGACCAATGCGCTGTCGCGTCTCATGGTGGTGGCTGAAAAATATCCGGAACTGAAGGCGGATGCCAGCTTCCGCGACCTGCAGTCGCAGCTGGAGGGCACCGAAAACCGCATCACGGTGGCGCGCCAGCGCTATATCGCTTCGGTGCAGGACTTTAATGTCCTGGCGCGGCGCTTCCCGACCAACCTGACGGCGAAGATGTTCGGCTACGAGGTGAAGCCCAGCTTCACTGTCGAGAACGAAAAATCCATTTCAACCGCTCCAACGGTGGACTTCAACAAGAAGTAAGGAGCCGCAATGGCGACCTCTCCACGGCATTCACGCGGTGGCGGCAAGGGTTCCAGTCGCGATGACGATTTAAGCGATCCCTTGAGGGACCGCGACCTGGCGCGCCGCACCGGCGGGCTGACCCAACACGCGCGCCGCTGGCCGCTGTTGCCGGGCTCCCCCTGGCTGCGGCTTGTGATCGGGCTGGCGATTGCTGCACTGCTGGTGCTGGTGGTGACCGGCGCGGCGCGCGCGGCTGATGACGGCTTTGCTGCGGTGCCGGCCCATACGGCGCGGGTGACCGACCAGGCGGGCATGCTGACGGCGCAGCAGCGCGCAGCGCTCGATGGCGTGCTGGCGGATTATGAGCGCAAGACGGGCAGCCAGATTGCGGTGCTGCTGGTGCGTTCTACTGCGCCGGAGGCGATCGAGCAGTACAGCATTCGCGTTGCGGATGCGTGGAGGCTGGGGCGGCGTGGGGTGGATGATGGGGTGCTGCTGGTGGTGGCGAAGGATAATCCTTCCTCGCTGCGCAGGCTGCGGATCGAGACGGGCCGCGGTGTTCAGGGGACGCTGACGGATGCTCAATCCAAACGCGTTTTGCAGGATGTGATTGCGCCGCACTTTCGGCAGGGTGATTTCTATGGCGGGCTCGCGGCTGGCGTGAGCGCGATAGCGACTTTGCTGGATAAGGAGCACTTGCCTGCCCCGCCAGGCGGTTCCCGCCCCGGTAAAACTGGCGCTGCAGGATCGGCTGGCGCTGCGGTCGAGAACTCGGGCACGGTGGCTCCCGATGCACAGGGCGGCACGGCTGCACACGGCGGTGTCTCGGGGATGGCGGAAGCTGCCGGCGCTGGAGCCATTCCTGGCGCAGGCAATGCGTCTGGTCCCTCTGGCAGCCATTCCGGCAGCATGCCGGGCGGCGCAGGGGGCAGCGCGGACGGCCCAGGTGCGGGCGGCGGCGCGGATGGCGCAGGCGGCGCGGATGGCGCAGGCGGCGGTGCTGGCGCGCGTGGCGGCTGGTCGTCGGGCTGGCTGCTGCCGGCGCTGTTGTTTGGCGCCTTCATCATCCTGCCGATGATGCGCGGCAGCCGGCGGCGCGGACTTAGGCGCGGCGGCTGGGGCTCGGATGCAACGGGTGTCCTGATCGGAGCAGCGCTGGGTAACGCCATCAGCGCAGCGAGCCGTGGCGGCAGCGGGGGCGGTTGGGGCGGCGGCGACGGCGGCGGCTTCAGCGGAGGCGGCGGTGGCACCTTTGACGGCGGCGGCGCCTCGGGAGACTGGTGATGACGACGACCCTGCCCGCATCGTTCCTCGCCCGCTGCAAGCGCGCCTGGTGCCACGCCACCACCGGCACCGCCGCCGGCAAACGCGCCTTCCCACCCGCCACGCTGGAGGCAATCGCCCAAGCCATCACGCAAGGCGAGCAGCGCCACCGAGCCGAAATCCGCCTGATCGTGGAACCCGGCCTGGACGCCCGCGCGGCCTTCAACAACACCACCAACCGCCAGCGCGCCCGCGCCCTGTTCGCGCAATACGGCGTCTGGGACACCGAAGAAAACTGCGGTGTCCTCATCTACATCAACCTGGCAGCAAGGGAAGTCGACATCGTGGCCGACCGCCACGTCGGCAGACAGGTAGCAGACGCCGAATGGCAAACCATCTGCCGCACCATGACCAGCGGCTTCGCCCAGGGCGACTACCACGCCAGCACCCTATCGGCACTGGAACAGCTCAACACCCTGTTGGCCCGCCTCTACCCCGCCAACGGCGCCCGCCCCAACCAACTGCCCAACGACGCGGTGATCCTCTAAAATGAGCTTCCTCACCAAAAGTGGAAGCGACAATGAAATTAACCAATAAAGTAGCCATCGTCACCGGCGCCACCCAGGGTATCGGCCTGGCCTGCGCCCAGCGCCTGATCACCGAAGGCGCCAAGGTCATGCTGGTAGACATCAAGCCGGAAGGCGCGCAAGCCGCCGAGGCGTTGGGCGACCAGGCCCGCTTCTTCGCCGCCGACGTCAGCCAGAAAGCCGACGTGGACGCCCTGGTAGCCGCCACCCTGGCCGCCTTCGGCCGCGTGGACATCCTGGTCAACAACGCCGGCGTCACCCACAAATGCAGCTTCCTCGACCTGGCGGAAGCCGATTTCGACCGCGTGCTCGGCATCAACCTGAAATCCATGTTCCTGTGCGGCCAGGCCGCGGCGCGCGAAATGGTCAAGCAGCAGAGCGGCTGCATTATCAATATGTCAAGCGTGAACTCGGAACTGGCAATCCCGGACCAGGTGCCATATGTGGTGTCGAAAGGCGGCGTCAACCAGCTGACCAAGGTCATGTCGCTGAACCTGGCCCCGTACGGTATCCGCGTCAACGGCATCGGCCCCGGCACCATCCTGACCGAACTGGCCAAACAGGCCGTCCTGGCCAGCCCCGAAGCCAAACGCACCATTTTGTCGCGCACTCCTTTGGGGCGTTGCGGCGAGCCGGAAGAGGTCGCTTCGATCTGCGCTTTCCTCGCCAGCGACGACGCCAGCTACATGACCGGCCAGACCCTGTTCGTGGATGGTGGCCGCATGGCGCTAAACTATGTTGTACCAGTTAAAGAATAGTTAGAACTTTAGTTATACAAAATTTGAATAACGATTATCGAAAACAAAAATTGGACTGATATGCGGCAACGCACCATAATGGCGCATGTCTCCACTATTCTCCTCCAAGAAAATAGTTTAAGCCCGCTTTAACCAGCGGGCTTTTTTTTTGTTCGTTACTATTCACCAACAACTTAAACCACCTGATGCGAAGCAGGAGCACAATCGAGTTACCGTGGAATTGCCAAAAAATATTTCCATAGGAGAACCTTGTGTCAAATCTGTTGAACCGTTTAAAGCTCTGGCAGCGCTTCGCACTGCTGGGACTAATGGCTTTACTCCTGGTAACTCCGCCCTCCTACCTGTTTGTTACAGAAAATAACAAGAACATCGCCTTTTCCATCGCCGAACACGCCGGCCTGAAACCAGGCGCCCAGGCACTCAGCATGCTACAGTCCATCCAGCAGCACCGCGGCCTGTCGGCGGCGTTTGTCGGCGGCGGCCAGCTGGCCAGCGAACGCAGCGCCAAGGAGGCGGAAGTCAACCGCCTGCTGCTCGGCATGTCCAGCATGCTTGCCAAAGGCAACGGCGAGGACCGCAAGATGCTGACCAGAATCAGCGAGGACTGGGCCCGCCTGTCGCGCGAGGTCAGCACGCGCTCGCTGACTACCGTCGAAAGCTACCAGCGCCATACCGCGCTGTGCGAATACATCCTGCTGTTCATCGAACAAATCTCGGACCAGGCCGGCCTGGCGCTGGATCCGGATGCCGACAGCTATTACCTGATGCGTGCCGTGTATTACGAGATTCCGCGCGTGGCCGAAGACCTTGGCCAGATGCGCGCCCGCGGCGCCGGCTTCCTGGCGGCCGGCAAGATCGACATCGAAGGCCGCGCCGTCATGTACAGCCTGATGAGCAAGGCTCGCGGCGCCAGCGAGCGCATGCAGCGCACCATCAGGAAGGCCTATGCCGCCAACCCGGCCCTGGAAAAGAAACTCGAAACCAGCGTCGACCTGGCCACCGCCCAGGCCAGCACCGCCACTGAGCTGGCGCGTACCCGCATCGCGGTAGCGGAAGTGATCGACTTTCCGGCGGCGGAGTATATCGCCGCCACCACGCGCGCCATCGACCAGCAGTTCAAGGCAGCCGATAGCACGATGGAGCAGTTGACCAGACTGATCGAGGCCCGCCTGGAGCAGCAGCGCAGCGCCCGCAACGCATTGGCCGGTTCCATCGCGGTGATCACGCTGCTGACGATCCTGGCCGGCTACGCCATCAGCCGCCACCTGATGCGCCAGATCGGCGGCGAGCCGGGCGAAGTGTGCGAGGTGCTGGCGAAAATCGCGCAAGGCGATTTGCAGCAGCGCCTGGATCTGCCGCGCGAGGACCGCAGCAGCCTGGCCTTCATGGTGCAGGACATGGCCGAACGCCTGCGCGCGACAGTGACCGGCGTGCGCCAGGCGGCCGACGCCTTGTCCAACGCGGCGGGCCAGGCCAGCGCCACCGCACAATCGCTCAGCACCAGCTCCACCCAGCAGGCGGCCAGCGTGGAAGAGACCAGCGCCTCAGTGGAAGAAATGAGCTCGTCGATCTACCAGAACCACGAAAATTCGCGCGTGACCGACGAGACCGCCTCGAAGGTCGCCAACTACGCGGTCGCTGGTGGCGACGCGGTAGCGAAAACCGTCACGGCGATGCGGCAGATCGCCAAGGAAATCGCCATCATCGACGACATCGCCTACCAGACCAACCTGCTGGCATTGAACGCCGCCATCGAAGCGGCCCGTGCCGGTGCGCATGGCAAGGGCTTCGCCGTGGTTGCCGCCGAAGTGCGCAAGCTGGCCGAACGCAGCCAGGTGGCGGCGCAGGAAATCAGCGAAGTGGCGCAGCACAGCGTGGCGGTGGCGGAGCAAGCCGGCGTGCTCTTGAACGAGATCGTGCCGGGCATCCGCAAGACCTCGGAACTGGTGCAGGAAATCAGCGCCGCCTCGAGCGAGCAAAGCAGCGGTGCGGGGCAGATCAGCCAGGCCATCAACCAGCTCAGCGAAACCACCCAGCGCAACGCCGCCGCCGCCGAGGAGCTGGCGGCCACGGCGGAGGAACTGGCGGGCCAGTCGGAAACCCTGCTGGAGGCGGTGGCGTTCTTCAAGGTTTGAAAAACTTGCGCTATGTCATGGCGCGGTCATACGGCGTCCCTATAATGGCTTCATCTGCGACACACGCAACAGATATGCGTGGTGGCAGAAGATGCGCCGGCCTCGTGCCGGCGCATCCGCTTTATGCGGCCTGTGGTATCTTCGCACCCATGCAAAAATTCCTGACCCTGCTGTTCCTCAGCGATGCCCATGCGCGCCTGCGCTTCTGGGGCGCCATCACCCTGTTCACCCTCAACTGCATCATCGGCTCCATCCCCGGCGCGCGTGAGGAAGCGGCGCAGTATGCCAGCGGCCTGGTGCTGCACAGCTTCGGCTATACGGTGATGACCTTCCTGCTGTTCACCGGCTGCCAGGGCGTGCCGGCGCAGCGCGCTTTGAAGGCGGTATGCGGCGTCGCCATCATGGGCGCCATCGACGAACTGGTCCAATCCTTCTTCCCTTATCGCCACGGTTCGGTCGACGACTGGCTGGTCGATATGTCGGCCGCGGTCATCGCCGCGACGGTGATGTGGGCCCTGTGGAGCTTGCGCAAGCGCCCTGCCGCCTGATGTGCGTCGAGTGATTGCGGAACGGCGTACACTTCCCCGGCACGCGTTGGCTAACCAAGGAGGATGTATGAAATATTCCGTAATCATGCTGATGAGCCTGGCCCTGGCGGGCTGCACTACAGACAGCAGCAAGAAAACCGCAGGCATGGAAGCCAGCGGCGAGACCAACGCAACGGCGGTGGCCAGCTGGGATGGTGTGGTGCAATCGATTGATCCGGCCGGCTCGCTGTCGGCAGGCGGCGCGGTGGGCGCCACGGCGGCTGGCGGCGGCAGCGGTTACCGCGTCACCGTGAAGAAAGCCGATGGCACGCTGGAGACCATCAGTGTCGACGCCATGCCCAGCTATCGCGTGGGCGACAGCGTCCGCTATTCGAATGGCGCGCTGAGCACCAGCCCGAAATATTAGTAAACCTTCTCGACCTGGTAGCCGTGCTGGCGCAGCAAGGCCGGCACGCCGTTGTCGCCCACCAGATGCAGCAGGCCGATGCCGATAAAGGCGTCGCCCTTGCGCATGATGGCTTCGATGCTGGCGGCCATTTCGGGATTGCGCTTGCCCAGCAGGGTGCGCTCCATGAAGCGGGCCGAGACGGTATCGCCGCTGGTCAGTTCGCGCGTCAGGGCCGCAATGCGCGGCGCGTCGGCGGCGCCCCAGGCTTCCACCAGCCCGGCGGATTTGCGCAGCGCGGCGCCGCTGTCGATTTCATCAATGTTTTCCAGCAGGTAGGCTTCCTGCTGCGCATCGTCCAGTGAGCCGAACAGGCCGAGCTGGTAATCCGCGTTCTCCAGTTCCAGCAAGGGCTTCTTGCGCGCATTCGACAGCAGGTAGCCTTCCACTCCCATGCCGCGGTTGAAGCCGCTCTTCTCAATCTCCTGCCCCACCAGGATATTCGCCACTACCCACGGCCGGTAATGTTCGACGCTTTTCAGCGGCAGCTTGACCTTGTCCAGCGCGGCCTGCAGGCGCGCCAGCGCGGCCGGCGACAGGTGGTCGCGCAGGGTTTGCCCGGCCGGGTACTGGCCGTGGCGCGCCAGCGCGCGGAAGTACGCATCGCTGGAGCGCACGTCGAGCTCCAGCACCAGTGAACTGGACTTGGCCAGCGCTTCGGTGACTTCAGGCTCGAGCGGGAAGAAATCCTGCTTGCCCACGTGGATGGTACCAAACAGGTAGGAGGTTTTGCCTTCGTGATGCACGCGGTACAGCGCGCCGCGGCGCGGCACCTCGCTGAGCTGGATGGCATCCGCAGGCGCGGCGACGTGCGCCGGCGGGATACTCATATCCATACTTTGTGCCGACAGGGAAAATGACAATGCAGTCAGGAAGACAAGCTTGCGAAACATGGCATCACTTCAAAGGATGCCTGTGTCACAGCCAGGCATGGGCTGAGGCTTCCGTGTCGAAAGCCTTGTTGCCCATGGTAACTTCTTTTACTGCCGCACGGCAATCTTTTATTTCGCCAATTCCACCAGGACCGCGGTGTACATTTCCAGGTTGAGCAGTAATTGCTTTTCCGTTATGTGCTCATGCTCGGAGTGGCCGGTGTAGACCTTGCCCGGCATGGTAGGGCCGAAGCTGACGGCACGCGGGAACAGGCGCGAATTGGTGCCGCCACCGACAGCAATCGGCTGCGGGTCTTTGATGCCAGTGTAGTGGGAGAACACCTTCATCAGCGTCGGCAATTGCGGCGCGTTGTCCTGCACCCACGGATCGGTGATTTGTGCGGCCAGCGTTGCGCCGACCTGGTTCTGCGCCTTCCATGCCTCGAAAGCAGCATTGATTTCCGCCGTCAGCTCAGCTGTTGTTTTTCCGCGCGGGCGGCGCAGGTTGATGCCGAGGACCAGGCCCTTATCGGTCGCTTTCAGCGTGGTCGGCGACACCGTCATCGGGCCCATGAAATCGTCGCGATAGGCAATCTTGCCGAATTTCTCACCTTCCAGGCCGGTGCCGATCATGTCGTTGACGAAATCGACCATCAGGCCGGCCTGGCTGCTGCGCCAGCGCTGCACCGCCAGTGCATCGGCCAGCATGGCGATTGCGTTCACGCCTTCCTGCGGCTTGGAGGAATGCGCCGCCAGGCCCTTGGCGGTTACGGTCAGGCGCTGGCCCGACCAGGCGTACTTGTAGCTCATGCCCTGCTGCTGCGCGGCGCGGGCGCGGATGGCCGCTTCCAGCGCGGCGTCGGCATTGTCGATGTCGGCGCGCGCGTCTTCCGGGATCTGGCTGTCGAAGAAACCGCCGGTGAAGTGTGCCACCAGCGGCGTGCTGCCCGGCGCGGCGCCCATGTCCGGCATGGTCACGCGCATGCCGCCCCAGCCCTTCTCCGCCGTCACCGCCGGATACTCGGCGTCGATGGTGATATTGGTTTGCGGCGGCGTATGGTTTTTCAGGAAGGCTTCCAGCGGCGACCAGTCCGATTCCTCGGCCATGTAGATATACAGTTCGATGCGCTTCTTCAGCGCCACCTTGCGGTCCTTGATCGCCTTCATCGCGTACATGGCGGTGGCGATCGGGCCTTTGTCGTCTTCAGTACCGCGGCCCAATAGCAGACCCGGTTCGCTGGTGCGGTCAAGCTTGAACGGCGACTGCTTCCATTTGCCCGGGTCAACCGGCTGCACATCGCCGTGGGTGATCACGCCGACGCGTTCCTTGCCTTGCCCCAGTCCGACAATCATGATGTAGCCGTGGTCCGCATAGTCCAGGCCCAGGCGCGCCGCTTCCTCCTTGATGAAGCGCTTGAAGCCGATGTGCTGCGGGTTCTTTTCGAACGGCACCTTGGGATCTGCCACGGTGTTGAAGCTGACCATGGTGGCCAGGCTGCCGATCACTTTTTCCCCGTAGGCTTGGCGCGCATGGCGGGCGGTGGCGGTGGCGGCCTCGCTGACTGGCGCTGCATGGACGGTGGCATGGGCCAGCAAGGCGGCCAGGGCAATTTTCTTGAGCATGTGCTTATTGGTAGTTGGAGAGGATTTTGGTAATGGCGCCTTCGCGCACCAGCTGGTTGATGGCGGTTTCGATTTCCGCCAGCGGCACCTTGCTGCGTGCGGATACGGCGCAGCGCGTGAGCTGGTACTTTACGACCAGCGGCGGGTGGGCGCCGGCCTTGAGTCCGAGCCGCACCTGGTAGTCATAGAAAGCCTTATCGATAATCATGTGCTGCACGCGCCCCAGCCTGAACTTATCCAGGTTGGCGACCTGCGACTGCGCATCGGAACGCACGAAGCCGGCGCCCAGCGCGCGGTCCATTTCCGGATAGGCGAAGCCGAGTACCGTGCCCACCGGGCGGTCGCGCACGTCGGCAATGGCGTGCGGGCGCGGCGCGCTGGAAGTCGTCACCAGCAGATCGGACTGCGGGAAAAAAGGCTGGGTCCATATGTGGCGGCCTTCCAGCCAATCGGGCTGGTAGGTGCACAGGATATCGGCGCGTCCCGACTCCAGGGTTTGCGCCAGCCGCTTGCGCGGCATGACTTCGATCACCAGCTCGCGGCGCAGCTTCTGCGCCAGAGCCTTGCCCAGGTCGAGGTGGATGCCGGCCCGTAGTTTGCCATCACGGATGTCGGCCATCGGCATGGCGACGCTATTCGCTACCAGCACCACCACTTGTTCTGCGCGGGCCGCCCCGGCAGCCAGGACGGCAAATAGGAATATGTAGATCGCCTTCATGCAGGAATATTAACCGATCTACCTATTCTTATTGATAGTTAGACAGGATCTTGCCGATGGCCCCTTCGCCGACCAGTTGCGCAATGGCGCTGTCGACATCGGCCAGCGCCACGCTGCTATTGGGCGACAGGGCGCAGCGCGTCAGGTATTGCTTGATCACCAGCGGCGGATGAGCGTTCAGCTTCTCGCCTTTGCGTAACTGGTAGTCGTAAAAAGTCTTGATGGTCGCCACGTGCGGGATGCGTCCGGCGGACAGCTTGCGCAGGTTGATGACGTTCGAGCTGACGTCGGTGCGCCGGAATCGCACGCCCAGCGCGGCTTCCAGTTCGGGGTAGCTGTAGCCAAGCACGGTGCCCACCTGCTGGCCGGCCAGGTCGGACAGGGCCTGCGGTGCGGGGGCGCTGAGCGCTGTAACCAGCAGTTCCGTTTGCGGGAAGAAGGGCTGGGTCCACTGGAAATGGCCGGGCAGCCATTCGGGCAGGTACATGCACAGCAGGTCGCCCTGCCCCGATTCCAGCGCCATGGCGATGCGCTTGCGCGGCAGGACTTGCAGCTCCAGCTGGCGGTTCAACTTGCGCGCCAGCGCCGTGGCCAGGTCGCGGTGGATGCCGCCCCGCAGCTCGCCCTGGCGGATATCGGCCAGCGGCATTTCCGTGCTGGTATCGACCAGTACGACCAGCGGGTCGGCGTGCACCGAACCAATGGTAAAGAGTGCCAGCAACAGGGCGGAAATGGGGTTCATGCGGAAATATTACCGCACCAGCCGCCCTTTTAATGTGACCACATGCGAAATTCGCCCTGCATCTGCAAACTGCCGTTGATGTTCACGCTGCCAAGATTGCCCGTGATGGCGGCGTTGCGGTCGTTCTGGACGCTCATCGATTCAAAGCCGAAATCGGTAAAGCGCATATGCGACGGCAAGGTGATCGCGATGTAGTCGCCGCCGCCGTCGGGGCGCGGTTTGACGTTGATGCCGATGGCGAACATGTCGACCGTGCCGCGCACATTGCGCAGCACGATGTAGCGCGGCTCCCCGCCGTCGTGGAAGCCGAGCGAGAACCGGCTGTCGGTAACGGCGCCGGCCAGGGTGGGGTCGTTCAGCACCACGTGGGCGGCGAAGCTGATGCCGTCGCGCGCATTCACGCTCGATAGCTCGCTGTCTTCCAGCGTTTTGGGCGGCGCCGCCTGCAGCAAGACGGGCCAAAGCAGCAGCGTGGCGGCGAGTCTTTTCATGGCCTGAATTTGATGTCGAGGTAGTTGATCTGGATATTGCCGATGCGCGAGGAGCCCAGGTCGACATTGCCGCTGGGCGAGCTGAAGCTGATCCGACCGATCTCGATGCCGCCGCTGGGGGCCTGGCCGCTGCCGTATTGCGCGTCGGGGGTGCCGATGCCGAGGTGCAGGCGCGGGCCGCTGGCGTCGGCCAGTGCGTTGACCACGGCGGGCTGGCGCGCGACGTCGGCAACCACCCAGGGCTGGCCGGTGAAGTTGCCGGCATCGTCGGTGGCGCCGATGCGGATGTTGTCCAGCGCCAGCATGCCGTCGGTGTTGCTGCGGCCGTTGGGGCGTAGCGACCATTGGCCGATCTCCATGCGCAGCGCGGCGCCGAAAGCCAGGCCGTCTTGCGTGCGTGGCGTGGAGAATTGCCATCCGCCGCCGTACAAGGCGAGGTCGCTCACGACGACGGCGCCGCCATTGCGTTCGATGCCGTCGGCGTTCACGCCGAAGTCGTAGGCCAGCTGCCATTTCTGTTCGCCGTTGAGGTTTTTCGGCAGGGAGAATTGGGCGATGTCGGCCAGGCCTTGCGGGCTGCGTACGATGTCGAAGCGGTATGGGTCGGAAAATGGCTGCGCGCTGTCGCTGCGCGAGGCGCTGGGATTGGCGGCCCAGATGCTGGCGCCGTCCGGGCGGATGTAGGTGACGCGCAGGTCGCCTTGCATGCGGTAGCCGCTCAGGTCGAAGCTGACGCCGTCGCGGCCTCGCACTTCGGACAAGGCGCTGTCAGGAAGGGGCCGCAGGCCGTTGGCGGATGCCGGTGGCAGCGCCAGGGCTAGCGCCAGGGCCAGCGCCGTTGCGGCTGGCTGGCGGACGGCATGGCCGATGCGAGCGCGCAGCATCAGCGCACCGCCGGCATCGCGGGCGCCAGCGTCGGCGCGGCTGGCGTCGGCGCGGGGGCGACGGGCGCGATCGGCGTGACAGGTGGCACGGGTGCGGCGGGCAAGGCCGCCAGCGACACCAGCTTGTCGCGCCAGTTAAGCCAGACGCCGGCCTGCGCGGCGTCCGGTACTTGCGCCGTGCCGCTGGGCGCCTCGAACTGCACGCCCGTCTTCAGCACGGAAATCCAGAAATCACGGCTAGGCCCCGAGCCATCGCCGGCGCGCACGCCGACCAATGAGGTAGCGCCATCCCAGCGCTTGCCACCGCCCGTATCGTTGCGCGAATCCAGCGTTACCGGCTTGCCGGTGCTGTCATACCCGCTCACCAGCAGGGAGCCCGACAGGCTATTCACCTTCAGCCCCACATCGCCGCTGATCGAATCAAAACCCATGCGCATGCCCACCACTTCGCTGTCGCGGTACACAACTTCGAAATAGGGATTGGTAATCGCAACCGTACCGCCGTTGACGCCGAAGTGCAGCAGCGGCATATCGATATCCGCGCCCATCCCTTCGCGCACGGGGAAACGGTAGTCGCCCAGGCGGATATTGCGCAGGCTCGCATTCAGCGCCACATCGGCATCCAGCGCAATGCGCGTGAAGTCGAAGCCGTTGCGCGAGCTGTTGCTGATCGCGAGCAGCCCCTGCCCCCGTGCGCGCGACAGATCGTCGTCGCTCATGGGACGCAACTGCGCGCAAGCCGGCGCGGAGAAAAAGGCGGCCGCCAAAGCGGCCGCAAAGAGACGGGATTCCATCAATTGCGGATTAGTGTGCCCAGATCCACACCTGGGTGCCGCGCATGTCCAGCTGGTTGATCGCCATCGAACCGTAGGACGCATTGCTGTTGCCCATCTTGATCGAATCGACCGAGATGTTCAGCAGTTTGCCGGCAGCGACCTGCACGTCGGCCGGGATCGCGATCTGCACCACGTCGCCGCCGGTGGCAGCATTGTAGAAGGTGCCTGGGTTGGTCACACCGGCAGCGCCGGCAGCCTGCAGGAAGGAAGCGCGCGACAAGATGTCGATCGATGCAGCGATCAGGCCATTGACCTTGATCTGGTTGAAGCTCACCGAACCGCCGCCCAGACCATTGGCATCCAGCGCATCGGTGTCGGTGTAGACGAAGGAATCGACTTTGATGTTCAGGTTGGCGCCGATCGACACGCCGTCCTGGCCGGTAACGGCGCTCAGGTCTGCGTCTTTGATCGGGGTCATGGCGGAAGCCGACAGGGCCAGGGTGGACAGGGCGACAGCAACTGCGGTGGCAATACGTTTCATAGCGTTTATCTCCGTTGAATGTGTAGTGGTTTTCTCCTGTGCGCCCCCTTGCCGGCGGCCAGGCCTGGTGGGCCCGGAGCGGCGAAGCGCCGTCTTAATATTGTTTCAATATTAATTAAATTTATGATATGTGGCCGAAATCCCAAGGGTCTAGCGTTTCGCACTGACCGTGCAGGCCAAACGCTTGGCCTTGCGAGCCACATAGAGGAAGAGCGCTGTTGCACGCTTGATGCAGACTGTTGCACGCTTTAGCATAAGTTTTCGTGCGCGAAGTAGAGGTGTGCATCTAATCTTTTTGGAGCCCCGGCTGCGTGAAACGTGCGTAAATAAAAGTAATAAAAGAGCAAGGACGAACGTTCGTCCGCATAAATTTGGAGACACCATGGGAGCAGGTTTCGACGCGCGTGCGACGCGCAAGGGCAGCGCTTACCCCAGCGATCGGGAGCTGCCATGCTGATGCTGTTAATGGGCGTTCTGGCCGCCCTGATCGGCGGTTCCGCCGCCCTCTCCCGCCATGAAGTCCAGGACCGCCCCAAGGGCCAGTTCGAGATGCCGCAAACCATGCTGGGCGGCGGCGCCTACTCGCAGGCGGTCACCATGGAACCGTTCTCGGAGCTGAAGTACCGCCACATCGTGCGCCAGGCCTACGACTACAGCTGCGGTTCGGCGGCGCTGGTCACCATCCTCAAATTCCACCTGGGGATCGACGTCACCGAGCAGCAGGCCATGGAAGGCATGCTGGAAAAGGGCGAGAAGGAAAAGATCATCGAGCGGCGCGGCTTCTCGCTGCTGGACATGAAGCGCTACGCGGCCTCGCTCAACGTGCCCGCCGCCGGCTACCGCGCCGAAGTGAAGGACTTGCTGACGCTGGAAGAGCCGGCCATCGTGCCGATCGATTACGCCGGCGCCAAGCACTTCGTGGTGCTGCGCGGGGTGCGCGACGGCGTGGTCTTCATCGCCGACCCCTCCGCCGGCAACCTGGCCTTCTCGGTCGCAGAATTCGCCCGCCTGTGGGACAAGAACACCCTCTTCATCCTGTCCGCGCCCGCCGGACAGAAAGCGCCGGCACAACTGGCGCTGAATGACCTGGAACTGGGCGTGGTCGACATGGACCGCGTGACCAACCGTGGCCAGCTGGATCCCTTCAACAACACTACGCAGCTGCTGGAACGCGCCGTCAATTCGGGCGCGGGCCGTACCTGGATGCATCGACAATAAGGAACTGAGCATGAAATACGTAACACTGCGGCTTGCCGCAGCGCTGGTACTGCTTCACTCTACCGCCGGCGCACAGGAGAACACGGCAGCTGCGGCGCGCGAAGCGCTGGCCAAAAAAGAAGGTGAAGGCGACCAGAGCGCCCTGCTGAAAGAGACCCTGACCGCCATCGACAAGCAGTACTCGCTGATCCGCAAAGGCAAATCGCAATTCACCTATGACCTGAACTACAGCTATATCGGGCAGGAGAAGATCGTCACCGACATCACGGCCGAGGGCCTGACCCTGTTCGAGATCGAAAACGTCTCGGCCCATATCGTCACCAACACCGTGTCCGCCGACTACGGCGTGCTGGATAACCTGACCGCCAATGTCACGCTGCCGGTGATCGCGAAATTCGCCGAGGCGCGCGGCGGCAACCACACCTCCTACTCGCTGGGCGACGTCACGCTGGGCGCCCGCTTCCAGCCCTGGGAAGCACGGCGCGATGCAGCCGGCATTACCCTCACCAGCAACCTGCGCCTGCCCACCGGCCGCAGCCCGTTCAAGATCATCGCCGGCAGCGGCGAGGCAACCGGCAGCGGCGTCGCTTCGCTGTCGGCCGGCGTCAACGTCAACCGCATCGTCGATCCGGTGGCGCTGTTCGGCTCCATGTCGCTGACCGCCAGCGCGCCGGCCAAGGACCTGCACCAGACCAACGGCACGCGCGTGCTGAACCGCGTCGCACCGGGCACCCAGTTCGGCTTCGGCATGGGTTTCGCCTATGCGCTGTCGTACGGCATCTCGACCACCATGTCGTTCCAGGGCGCGATCGCGCAGGGCGCCAAGCTGCGCTTCGCCGATGGATTGAACGTGCGCACCAACACGCAGACCTCGGCGCTGCTGAACTTCGGCCTGGGCTACCGCGTGTCGCCCAAGCAGACCGTCAACCTGTCGGTCGGCATTGGCCTCACCAGCGACTCGCCCAACTTCTCGGTCGGCATGAACCTGCCGCTGGCCTTCTGACGGGGCGGCCATGCGAAGCCCGCTCCGCCTGGCGGCATGTGCCGCCGCGCTGTCTTCCGTGCTGCCCGCGCATGCCGCGCTGGTAGAGAACCTGACCACCAGCGTGGTGGCCATGGCGCTGGGCAACGCCGTCACCGCCGATCCGCCCGGCATCGACTCGGTGCATTTCAACCCGGCCGGCCTGGCGCGCCTGCAGGGCGACAGCACCCAGCATTCCGCCTTCGGCGCCTCGATCCGCGCCCGCGCCAGTTTCCGCCAGCCGGACGGCTTCGACATCGGCGGCTGGAAGGACGACCCGGTCAACGGCACCAGCACCGGCCCGATGCGCCAGACCATGTACGTGCCGGGCTACGGCATGCCGGGCTGGCGCCTGCCGGGCGTGATCGTGCCCAGCCTGGGCTTCGCCTGGAACAATCCCGGCTCGCCCTGGACCTTCGCCACCAACTCCTACATGGCGCAGGCGATCAGTATTGACCGCACCACGGACCCGAATGATCCGGGCCGCTTCGATGGCCGCCAGATCCAGCTGCAGCGGCTGGTGTATGCCTCGCCCTCGTTCGGCTACAAATATTCGGAAACGCTGCGCTTCGGCGCCGCCGTGCCGATCGCGCACTCGGCCTTCGTGGTCGATACGCATATGCGCTTTCCCAACGAGCTGCTGGGCATTTTCGGCAAACTGCAATCGGGCTGGTGCCCGGAGGATGGCGGCAACATCATCGACACCTTCGGCTTTGGCCTGTGCGGCGGCGGCAAGGAAGGCATGGTCAATCCCTTCAAGAAGGCGGCGGCCATGCGGCTCGAGATGACGGCGCCGGTCGACCCGACGCTGAACCTGGGCGTACTGTGGGAACCCAGGCCCTGGTTCGCGCTCGGCGCGGTCTACCAGGGCGGTTCGAAGACGCGCTACACCGGCCATTACACCTTCGACACCGAGCCGATGCTGCGCAACTTCGTCAAAGGCCTGAATTCCAGCCTGTTCGGCCCTGTGGCCGGTGCGGTGCTGGGCATGCCGACCTCGATCCCGGCAACGCAGCACGGCAATATGTCGGCCAGCATCCCCTTCCCAGCCCACCTGCAGGTCGGCCTCAAGTTCAAGCCGCTGCGCTATGTGCAGCTGAATGTGGACGCCAGCTATGCGCGCTGGAGCGACTGGAACCAGCTGACTTTTGAATTCGACCAGAGCATCAAGCTGCTGGAAGTGGCGCGCCTGTACGGCATCCCGGACGCCACGCGGCTGAAGATCCCGCGCGGCTACAAAAGCGTGCTGAATATGGGCTACGGGCTGCAGCTGTTCCCCTTCGATGGCATGGCGCTGCGCTTTGGCTACGAGCCGCGCAAGACGTCCGTCCCCTACAACAAGATCGACCTGATCGCTCCGCTGCCCGACACCAGGCTGCTGAGCGCGGGCCTGAGCTGGCGCATCAACAAGAAATTCGAGCTGAACGTGACCGGCACCTATATGCAGGGCCGCTTCAATGCCCCGGCCGAAGCGTCGGACAACATGAACAGCAGCAAATTCCTCAACATTATTTACAACCCCTATGCCGGCCAGGATGTCTCCGGCGATATCAAGGTCCGCTACGTCGGGCTGAGTCTTATTGAACGTTTCTAGGAGCGCAAAACCATGAGAAAAATCGCGATCGTGATCGCCGCCCTGGCCATCGGCGGCACCGCCCAGGCATCCACCGTGCCACCGGCCAAACAGGAACTGGTGAACCGCGTGCTGCAGCTGTGGCACCCCGAAACCATCGGCGAATCGATGCTGCAGGCGCCGGTCGGCGATGCGGTGCAGCAGGCGCGCGCCGTGCTGCAAGGCCGCGTGTCGCCGGAGAAGCGCGACGCGGCGCTGAAGGACATCGTGGGCGATGCCCGCAAGTTCATGGACGACAACAAGCCGCTGGCCCAGGCCAGCGCGCAGAAGCTGGTCGGCACCACCGTGGCGCCGCTGCTGGCCGAACGCTTCAGCGAAGACGAACTGCGCCAGATCATCGCCATCCTGGAATCGCCGGTGAAGAAAAAATTCGAATCGATGGTGCCGGAGCTGCAGAAGAAGCTGGGGGAAAGCGTGGCCGCCGACACGCGCGCCGTGATGGACCCCAAGCTGCAGGAACTGCAGCAGCGCATCGGCATGCGCCTGCGCAGCGCGGTGACGCCCTGACCGGGAGCCTGGGCCATGAGCTACTCTTCGGCTCTTCACCTGGTGCGCGGTGTCAAATCGCGCTTGCTGCATTCGGGCGTGCAGGCGGAGGACCTGTTCGCGCAGGCCGGCCTGGACGAAGGCGACGGCATCGCCTGCGATGCGCTGACGCTGTCCGACAAGCTTAGCCACCTGTGGGAACTGCTGGTCGAGCATTCGGGCGATCCGCTGATCGGCCTGAAAGTGTCGACGCCGCACCGCCTCGGCTGGCTGGGCGTGATGGGGCACATCATGCTGCTGTCGCCCACCGTGCAAAGCACGATCGAGCGCTGCCACGGCCATACGCGGGTCGGCATCCTGCTGCCCGGCATGCATCGCACGGTGCCGCGCCAGCGCTACGACTTTGTATGGTGCGTGCTGCTGCGCACCTTGCGCTGCGCGTCGGGCCGCGACGACGCGGTGCCGGTGATGGTGGAATATGCGTTCCCGGAGCCGGCCAATGCCGCCTTCTTCCACGCCACTTTCGGCTGCCCGGTGCATTTCAACCGGCCGCACAATGTGATGGAGTTTTCCGATTCCGACATGGTGGCGGCGCTGCCGAACGGCGGCATGCCGCAAGCCGGCGCTGCGGCCGGTGGGACGGTGCTGGCGCAGCTGGCGGAGGCGCATCCGCCGGCGTTCACGGCACGCGTGCAGGAGATCCTGGCCTCGCTGCTGCCGAAAGGCCCGCCGCATCGCGATGCGGTGGCGGGCCTGCTGGCAATGAGCGAGCGCACCTTGCAACGCCGCCTGGCGGAAGAAGGCACCAGCTTTTCCGCCCTGGTGGACGATACGCGCCGTGCGCTGGCGCGGCAATCCCTGGAAGCAGGCGAACTGTCGCTGAAGATGCTCAGCTTCCAGTTGGGCTTTTCCGAACCTAGCGCGTTCTACCGGGCCTGCAAACGCTGGTTCGGCATGACGCCTTCCGATCTCGCCAATCATGGAGAAAAACATGGCATGGTATAGACCCGAACATCCGGCGCAGCTGTTTGGCCAGCTGCTGGTCAAGCACAAGCTGGTCACCGAAGAACAACTGCGCAGCGCCATCGAACAGCAGCGCGAAACCGGCCAGCGCCTGGGCGAGATTTTCGCCGAGTGGAACCTGGTGACGCACCAGCATGTGCAGGACATCCTGCGCAAGCAGCGCCGCGTGCGGATGGCGGCGGCACTGATCGGCGCCATCTTCGCCCCGCTGGAAGCCTACGCCGCCGAGGCGGTCGCCGTAGCGCCCGCCGCAGTCAGCGTGCCGGCGCTGCGGCCCCTGGCCGAAGGCGAGCTGGATGCGGTGTCGGCGCAGGGGCTGGACGATGAACTGGTGCGGCAGGTGCGCGACCAGCTCAAACACAATGGGGTGGAGGTGATCGGCGACCTGGCCAAGCTGGTCAACCCGGTGCTGGGCGTGCTCGATTCGGATGCCAGCATCCACAATGTCGTGTACGCGCCGAACCGGGCCGCCACCACCATCAATCCGGATGGCTCGCTGACACTGAATTTGCCGACCACGATCGGCGAGATCAATTTCAACAACATCCGCGTGCGCGGCTCGGCGCCGGGCGGTCCGTCGTTCGGCAGCATCTCGATCCGGGGCATCGACCTGACCGGCACCGTCATCACCCTCGCGCTCAAGAAATGACCCGCGCCCTCGCCTCGGCCGCCGCCGCGCTGCTCGCAAGCGGGGCCGTGCAGGTGGCGCCAGCCGCCAGCCCCGGCCTGCCCGGCAAAGCCTTCACCGCCTGGACCCTGGTGCCCGCCCCGGTACCGCGCCTGTGCGCGCTGGTGCAGGACTACGCCTCCTACGCCGCCTACATGCCCAACACCAAAAGCGCGCAAACCGTGGGCGCCGGCGATGGCTATGTACTGGTCGACCTGACCCTCGACCTGCCCCTGGGCCAGGAAAAGAAATACCGCCTGCGGCTGGAGCCGCAGACCGACGCCACGCAATGCCGGCTAAGCTGGCGCCTGGTTCCCAGCGGCCTGCCGCAAGCCGACACCATCGCCGACACCACCGGCTACTGGCTGTTCAAGCCGGAAGGCGGCAAAACCCTGGTCGAATACCACGTCTACGCCGATCCCGGCCCGGTGCCATTCGGCTTCGGCTGGATCGTCGACATGATGAGCAAGCGCAGCCTGCCGCGCACCCTGGAAGCCCTGCGCGCGCAAGCCGCGAAATAGCTCATTCCACGCAGCGGTACACGCCCAGCATCTTGGCGCGCTGCTCAGGCGTCAGCTGCGCCTCGGTCGCCTTGTAGATATAGTTCTCCTCCTCCCGCACCAGCAGGAAGCTGCCGTCCGCCTGCTCGCTCCACACCAGGTAGCCGCAATAAGTATCGGCATTGGCGAAGCGCCCGGTGAAATCCACCGCCGCATACGTACCCGCCGCCCCGCTATGCGCGCTGCGGTAGATCGTCACCTTCTTCACCTCGCGCTGCAGGGCCGCGCCGGCTTTCGCCGCGGTTCCCGCTGCAGCCCGGCGCCACTCATCGAAGCTCGATTGCTGCTGCGCCGCCGAGCCCAGTCGCGCCCACGCCTCGCGGTAGCGCTGCGCATCCTTGTCGGCAAAGTAGGCCTTGCTCAACTCCTCCACCCGCGCCTTTTGTGAAGCCGTCGGGCTCCACGGCGCTGCGGTGGAAGCCTTGGGCGCTCCCAGCGCCTGCTGCAAAGCCGTATTCACACGCCGGAATTCATCCGTCAGCGCATCGCAAGCCTCGCGCGCGCCCTGGCACAGGGTAGTCATGCGGATCGACGGCTGGCCATCGACATTGACCACTGTGCGCCGCACCACCGCCGGATGGGCCGCATGGCCCGCCTGCGTGAACGACCACAGCGTGCCGTTGGCCTTGTCGTCCGCAACGGTCCAGCCATCCTGCACCGTGATGGTCACGTCGGCGCGCGCCTTGAGCGCCTCCAGCGCTGCCGCGGCAGTCGGGTAGCCAATGCCGTTCACGCTGGCGGCGACGGCGATCGAAAAAATCAGGGAACCAAGCATGCGTTGCAATATAGACCACGGCGCGCGGAATGGTCAATTGTGGTAGCATCCCGTGGTCTTACCACCAAGCCAATCTACACCATGCCATCCGCCCAACGCCTGTCCGACGTCGTCGCCACCGAACTGGAAACCCGTATCCTCGAAGGCTCGCTGAAACCCGGCGACCGCCTGCCGGCCGAACGCGAGCTGGCGGTGGAACTGGGCGTATCGCGCCCTTCCCTGCGCGGCGCCCTGCAGGCGCTGGTGGCCAAGGGCTTGCTGGTCACGCGCCATGGCGGCGGCACTTTTGTCACCGATTCCATGCAGGCTGCGTTCACCGACCCTTGGCAGCAGATGTTGAAGGACCATCCCGATATCCATGGCGATATGCTGGAGTTCCGCCACATGCTGGAAGGCCAGGCGGCGCAGCTGGCGGCCGAACGCGGAACCGTGGAGGATTTCGAGCGTATCCGCAGCTGCTACGAGGCGCTGGAGCAAGCGTACGAGGCGCGCGACCTGGAAAGGTGCATCGTCACCGATGTGGAGTTCCACCAAGCGATTGCGGAAGCGTCGCACAACGTGATGATCGGACACCTGAGCTCCAGCCTGCACAAGGTGATGGAGGGGCATGTACAGAGCAACCTGGAATACCTGAATGCGCGCCCCGAGCTGTGGGCGCAGCTGCGCGAGCAGCATCGCGCGATCTGGGAAGCGGTGCGCGAGCGGCGCATGGACCGCGCGGGAAGTGCGGCGCACCACCACCTGGATTTCGTGCAGCAGACCATGCGCGAAACCATGAAGAATGAAGAGCGCCGCAGCGCGGCAACACGGCGGCTGAGCGCCGCCGCATAAGGGTGCTTACCTGGCGCGCGCCTTGCCGAAGGCGTCGCCGGCTTTCCACTCGGGCATCTTCGGCGCATCCGCCACCATGCGGCCCAGGTTCAGGGTGAACTGCGCCATCTGCGCCATACCGGCCATGCTCCAGGTCGGATCATATTCATCGCTGACCTGGTGATAGCTCTTGCGGTACGACGCACGCATCTGCTCCGCCTTCTCCTTATCGCCCAGGTAATCGCTGCCCGAGGTGATCGAGAACGCCGGCACGCCAGCCTTGGCAAAGCTGAAATGGTCGGAACGGAAGTAGCCGCCCGCCAGGTCCGGCTTTTCCTTCGCGATCACCATCTTCATATTCTTCGCCGTGGCTTCCGCCATCTTGCCCAGGTCCGTACGCTCGCTGCCGGCGGTGCCGATATCGCGCGTGGTGCCGATCCAGTTCAGCGAATCCAGGTTCAGGTTGGCCGCAGTCTTATCCAGCGGCCACAGGGGCGCTTCGGCATAGGCCGCGCTACCGAGCAAGCCCTGTTCTTCCGCCGCCACCCACAGGAACATCTGGCTGCGTTTGCCGGGCGACTTCACCGCCTCCTGCGCCATGGCCAGCAACGCCGCCGTGCCGGAAGCATTGTCGACCGCGCCGTTGAAAATTGTGTCAGCGCCGGTGCCCTGCTTGCCCAGGTGGTCCCAATGCGCCGAGTAGATCACCACTTCCGACTTCAGCTTCGGATCGGTGCCCGGCACCACGCCGGCCACGTTGTACTGGTCCACCAGGCGCACATCCGCCTTCATCTCGCCGACCAGTTTCGCCTTCAGCGCCACCGGCTGGAAGTCCTTGCGTTCAGCCGCTGCACGCAGCTGGTCCAGGTCCAGGCCGGAAGCCTTGAACAGCGCCACGGCGGTGTCATTGGTCAGCCAGCCTTGCAGCTCGGTGCCCGGCGTGCCTTGCGCCAGCTGGAAGCGCTCCACGCCATCCCAGCTGTTCTTCACCACGCTGTAGCCGTAGGATGCAGAAGCGTCGGTGTGGATCAGCAGCGCACCGATCGCGCCCTTGCGCTTGGCTTCCTCGAACTTGTAGGTCCAGCGGCCGTAGTAGGTCAGGGCCTTGCCGCCGAAACGGTTCGGCGCTTCCGCCGTCGGCATCGGGTCGTTCACCATCATCACGATGACCTTGCCCTTCACATCCTGGCCCTTGTAGTCGTCCCAGCCCTCTTCCGACGCGGTGATGCCGTAGCCGACGAATACCAGGTCGGCATTGAAGCTGTGCGCAGCCTGCGCATCGCCCGGCGCGTACACCCAATCCTTGCCGAAGCTGGCCGGCAGCGCCGCGCCGCCGGTTTCCAGGCGCAGGGTCGATGCCGCAGCGTCGGTCTTGACGCCGGCAATCTTCACCAGCTGGCGGTAGCTGTTGCCGTTGGCCGGCTTCAGGCCCGCAGCCATGGCCTGGTTCTCCAGGTAGGACACGGTCAGGTCGCCGCCGCGCTGGCCGGTGCCGCGCCCTTCCAGCAGGTCGCTGGCGAGGAAGGCCAGGTGCGCGCGCAGCGGCGCTTCCTGCACGACCGGCTGGGCCGCCTTGTTGGCTGCAACGGCAGGCAGCGCCAGCGCCACACCGGCGGCCAGGGCGAAGTTTGAGAGTTTTTTCATGTGGTTTTCTGGTGGTTGTCCGAAGAAGCGGCAATGGCCGCGCGGGGCATTCTAGCGGATTTGCGCAGCGCGCCAAGCTGCAGCGCAGCATACGGAATGGTATGCTACGCGCCGTATGAACGATTCAGCTTATATCGGCCGCTTTGCGCCCTCCCCGACCGGACCATTGCACCTGGGCTCCCTGGTGGCGGCCATGGCCAGCTACCTCGACGCCAAGGTGCATGGCGGCCAGTGGCTGGTGCGGGTGGAAGACGTCGACCGCGACCGCAACGTGGCCGGCGCCGACCGGCACATCCTGTCCTCGCTGCAGCGCTGCGGCATGCACTGGGACGGCGACGTCACCTGGCAAACGCAGCGCGAGCATTTGTACGAAGCGGCGCTGCGCCAGCTAGGCGGCAACATCTACCCCTGCGGCTGTTCGCGCAAGGAGATCGCCGATTCGCAGCTGCGCCTGGGCCAGGCCGGCCAGCCCAACCTGGTCTACCCCGGCACCTGCCGCAACGGCCTGGCGCCTGGCCGCACGGCGCGCGCGCTGCGCCTGCGCACACCACAGGAGCCGCACTGCGTCATCCACTTCCACGACCGCTTCGCCGGCGACGTGAGCCAGGACATCACAGCGGAAGTGGGCGACTTTGTGGTGCGGCGCGCCGACGGCTTCTGGGCCTACCAACTGGCCGTGGTGGTCGATGACGGCGCGCAGGGCATCACCGACATCGTGCGCGGCGCCGACCTGCTCGACTCCACCCCGCGCCAGCTGTTCCTGCAACAGCTGCTTGGCCTGCCGCAGCCGCGCTACCTGCACGTGCCAGTGGTGCTCAATGCGGACGGCGAGAAGCTGTCGAAGCAAACCGGCGCGCAAGCGTTCGATACCGGCGCGCCTGCGGCGAGCCTGCTGGACAGCGCCCTGCTGCCGGCCGCACGATTCCTCGGCCTGCAGCTGCAGGCGGATTCCATCGAAGCATTTTGGCGCGCCGCAATACCTGCATGGGAAATCGTCCTACGCGCCCACGGTGAAGCGCCGCACAGAGCGTAAGCGTCCCCCGCCGCACACTGGTTGCATCACGTTGAAGGAGGTGCACCATGCGGCTGTTATTGATTACCTGCATATTGGGCGCAGCCGCGCTGCCGGCCAGCGCTGAAGACACACTGTACCGCTGCGTGGACCGCAATGGCACGACCATGCTGACCGACCGTCCCTGCGAAACCCTGGCCGCCCCTGCGCGCCCGGTGCTGGAGAAGGAACATTTTGTCCTGCCGCCATCCGAACAGGGACGCAACCGCTGGGTCTTCAAGCCGGCGGTATCCGTTCCACCCAAGGTCGACGTGGAAACCCTGCGCCTGGCGCGCCAGGCGCTTGAACTGCGCGACAAGGTGGCCAGCGCGCGCTAGCGCTCCTCGTCTTCCATCGGTAGTAGCAGCATGGCGCCGGCTGCCGCGCCATGCACAATCGGCAGCAACAGCAGCGTCACCTGGGCCGGCGCCTCAGGATCGCTGACCGCGAAGTACGTGATCGCCACAGCCATCACGATTGGCGCCAGAGGCAACACGGCGTCCCCCACCGAAGCGGGGTTCAGGCGGCGCACAGCAAGCAAGTTCAACAACAGCGCCACCAGATAGAGGGTGCGGTACATCCATTCGGAACGCGCGGTGGCAAAGTGCAGCCCCGCAAGCATTCCTTGCATGAGCAGCCCGAGCAATAGCGTCAGCAAAAGCACGGGCAAAGCGGAACGTTCCATGATCACTTAGGGCCTCCCATCGTCACTGAAAGTAACGAAGCAATTTCTGCGCCAAGCCCAATAGTCAAGGGGAATACTGGGAAGACGTTGCGGTTTTCCCAGCTTTCTGTAAGGAATTTCGACATCTAGCGGTTGAAGCGGATCGACTTGTTGAGCTTGTCGATGACCTCGTCCGGCACGCCGCGCGAGCACATGATGTGGCGCGTTTCACCCTTCGGCATATCGGCCAGCCGCAAGAGGCGTAATTTGCCCGCTTGGGAAATTGTGTTTGCCATCAAGTAACGACCTTCTTCCTCGGAGACGAAGATCAGGTCGACGCTCCGGGCGCCCAGCGATTGCAGCATTTGCAAGGTGGTGCCGGTTGATACCGCAATGGCAGGCTTATAGCGAACCAAGAGTTCGTCAATGCTGCGGCCGTAAGAATATTTATCTTTTACCATGACGCGCAAACCCGGCCGCGCCAGTACGTTCGACAGGCTATCGCTTTCCGCCACGGTCATGCCGCCGTGCACCAGCACCATCCAGGCCTGGTCGCGGTACAGCGGTTTGGTGAACTTGGCAAAGCTGTCGCGCTCCGGCGTCTGGAACCAGCCGATGGCGCAGTACCGGCCACCGTTCTCACGGATCATCAGGATCTGGCGGTTGGTGGGCAGCACGCTCCAGTGCACCGGAATGCCGGCGCGCTCGAAGGCCTGCTGGGCCGGCGTGCCGGTCAGGCCCGACGGCACCCCATTCTCCTTTTGCACCAGGTAGGGCGGCCGCACATTGTAGAAGACCGTAAGCGGCTCACCCGCGCGGCAAGGAGTGACCGGCAGGCTGCCCAGCGCGACCAGCATCAGTCCGGGTAGCAGTCTCATAGCTTGCCCATCTTAGCACGGTATAATAGCGGGCTTGTCTTTTGGATATCGCTTATGCACGCCCCACGCCCTGCCGTTGTTCTGTTGCACAGTTCCCTCAGTTCCCGCAGCCAATGGTCGGCCCTGATGGCCGAACAGGAAGCCAATTACCGCTTCATCGCCATCGACCTGCTGGGCTATGGCAAGTCCGCCTTCCCGACCGAAGCGGCCGCCGCCGGCTACACCCTGGCGCATGAAGCCGACGCCGTTGCTGCCGCACTGGCCTCCCATCTGGACGCCGGCGAGCCTTTCCACCTGATCGGCCACTCCTACGGCGGCGCCACCGCCCTGCGCCTGGCGCGCCAGATGCGCGAGCGCGTGCTATCGCTGGCCGTGTTCGAGCCGGTCGCCTTCCACCTGCTGTCGCCGCAGGACGCCGGCCGCCAGGAGATCGAAGCCGTGGTGGCCCGCATCAGCGCCGCCGCTTCGGCCGAAGACGCCACCCGCACCTTCATCGACTACTGGAACCGCGCCGGCGCCTTCGACACCCTGCCGGACGTGCAGCGCGCCCGCTTCACCGCCGGCATCGCCAAGGTCAAGCTGGACTTCGTCGCCCTGCTGGGCGAACCGGCCACCGCGGCCGACATGGCGCAGCTGGACATGCCAGCCCTGGTGCTGGCCGGCGCCAAGGGTCCGGCATCGACCCGCCGCGTGGTGGAAACGCTGGCTGCTGCACTGCCGCAAGCGCAGTTCGCGCTGACCGCCGGCGGCCACATGGCGCCGATCACGCATGCCGCAGCTGTGAACGAAATGCTGCTCGGCTTCCTCGAAACCAGTTGCTCGTCCGATAGTATTGTTTGATAATGATCGGATAATTTTCCGGGGAGCGGCATCATGAGCGATACGCGCTACAACCAGCAGTTGGCAATCCAGGTCGACAAAGGCATCGAGCTGCTCGCGCAAATGGGCGCGGCCAATGCCTGGATCTATATGCAAAGCAAGCAGGTGCCACGCAATGTGATCCTGCGCGTGCTGGCTTATCCCGAGCAGCGCCGCCACGGCAGCGACCCGCGCTCCTTACATTAAAGTTCGCGCACGGCCTGGAGCACACGCAGCTTGGCGGCATCTGGCCGCTTGCCGCTGCGCCAGGCCACCATCGCCTCCCACTCCCAATGCGGCAAGTCCGCAATCTCCAGTTTCGCCAGGTTGCCCAGCTTGAGCTGGCGCGCCGCCGCCATTTCCGGCATGAAGGTCAGGAAGCCGTGCTCCAGCGCCAGCTCGATCGCTGCGCTGGCCGGCTGGATCGCGTGGATCGCGCTGTCGCTGCGGCGGTGCACGCGCAGCAGCCGTATCAGTTCGTCGCAGTCCTCGCCCCAGAATTGCGGCGCCAGGCGCGCATTAGCCACATCGGCCAGCGTCAGCCGGGCGCGCCGCGTCAGCGGATGGCCGCGCCGCACCACCGCCACAATCGGCGACAGGTATAAGCGTTCCAGCTGGATGCCGGCGATGGCCGGACACTTCAGCACAAAGCCCAGTTGCGCGCGGCCGGTCAGCAGCTTGTCCATGATCACCGGCGAATGGTCGGTGCTGCAGCGGATCTCCAGCGGCGCATCGGCCAGCTTGGGCAGCAAGGGGCCGTAAATCAGCGACGTCAGCGAAGGCACGCAGGCCAGCGTGACCTGCGGCAGCGCTGGCGCGCCTTGCACCGCCTGCTTGCCCGCCTCGATCGCCGCCAGCGCCTGCTGCGCGGAAGGCAGGAAGGTCAGGCAGGCCGGCGTCGGCGTGGCGCCGCGCCGGTGGCGTGCGAACAGCTGCACATCGAGCTGCTCCTCCAGCGCCGCCACGCGCTGGCTGACCTGGGGCTGCGACCAGCGGCGCCGCGCGGCCGCCTGGCTGAAGCTGCCCAGTTCCACGATTTCCACCAGCAGGGCCAGGTCGTCGATGCTCAGAGCCATAAGAAAACCCAATACGAAATATCACGAGATAGCGGCTTCTATTATGTCTCAAGCCTGCCTAAACTGTCAGCACTACTTACGGAGGCAGCATGGCAAAGGCAGCAAGGGCAAGGCGCTTGGGCAAACGGTTCCTGATGTTTGACCACATGCTGGTGGTGGCCGGCTTCTACCTGGTGTTCCCGATCATCGGCCTGCACTTTGTCGGCCAGCTCGAATGGGCCGCCGCCGCAGTCGGCCTGGCGCTGGGCGCGCGCCAGCTGTCGCAGCAAGGCCTGGCCCTGTTCGGCGGCTCCCTGTCCGACCGCTTCGGCGCCAAGCCGATGATCATTGCCGGCATGCTGCTGCGCGCGCTGGGTTTTGCCATGATGGCCTTTGCCGCCAATCCCGCCATGCTGCTGCTGTCCTGCGTGCTGTCCGGCCTGGGCGGCGCCCTGTTCGATCCGGCGCGCGGCGCGCTGGTGGTCAAGCTGACCCGCGCCGCCGAACGCCCGCGCTTCTATTCCCTGCTGATGGTGCAGGAAAGCGTGGCCGCCGTGACAGGCGCCCTGCTCGGCACCATGCTGCTGGGCGTGGACTTCCGCTGGGTCGCGCTGGGCGGTTGCGCCGTGTTCCTGCTGGCCGCGCTGGCCAACCAGTGGCTGCTGCCGGCCTACCGCGCCGCCACGCCCGGCACTTCCGCCCTGACGGCCATGCGCACGCCGCTGCGCGACCGTCCCTTCCTGCTGCTGGTACTGACCCTGAGCGGCTACTACATCCTGACCGTGCAGCTGATGCTGCTGGTGCCGGTCACCCTGACCGAACTGGCCGGCACCCCGCGCGCGGTGGCCTGGATGTATGCGATGGATGCGGCGCTGGCCCTGCTCCTGCTGTATCCGATGGCCCGCCTCGGTGAGCGCTACCTGTCGCTGGAGGCGCGCCTGCTGGCCGGCATCGGCATCATGTGCTGCGCCGTGCTGGCAATGGCCGTGGCGCGCGGCCTGGGGCCGATGTTCATCTGCGTCGCCGTGTTCTATACCGGCTCGCTGGTGGCCGAACCGGCGCGCGAGTCGCTGGTATCGCGCTATGCGCAGCCATCGGCGCGCGCCAGCTACATGGGCCTGAGCCGCTTCGGCCTGGCGCTGGGCGGCCTGTTCGGCTACACCGCCGGCGGCTGGCTGCTGGACTGGAGCCGCGCCGTACGCAGCCCGGCCCTGCCCTGGCTGGTGCTGGCGGCCATCGGCCTGCTGACCCTGTGCGCACTGGCCTTCGCCGCCGCGCCGCTGCCGGCAAAAAAAAGCCCGCCATTGGCGGGCTAAACACTTTGGTTGGGTGCCGTTATTTTAGCGCCGCAAACGGCGTTTGATTCTCACCAATCGTCACCGCTGATAAGTTGATCTGCATCATGGAAGCTATTGCCAGGGCTGCGGGATCATCCAGACATGAACATCCTGTTGATTCCAGCACTGACGGCCGCACTGGGCAGCTCGGGAGCTTTCGATGCGCAAGGCCGCTTGTGGGTGGCCTACGTCGCCGATAACAATATCGTCCTGCAATCGAGCGCCGACCAGGGCCGCAGCTGGAGTGCGGGGCGCGCCATCCTGCCCGCGCCGGAAGCGGTGGAAGCCAATGGCGAAGCGCGGCCGAAGATCGCTTTCGGCCCGCAAGGCCAGCTCTACCTCAGCTACACCCAATCGTTGGGCAAACCGCATACCGGCAATATCCGCTTCATGCGCTCGATGGATGGCGGCGCCACCTTCAGCGCACCGATCACCGTGCAGCGCGACCGCGCGCCCATCGACCACCGTTTCGACGACTTCCAGGTGGACCGGCACGGCCGCATCTTCCTGACCTGGCTCGATAAGCGCGACAAGCAGGCTGCGCTGGCTGCCCAGCGCCCCTATCGCGGCATCGCCATCTACTACGCCGTATCGGACGACCAGGGCGCCAGCTTCGGCGAGGACACCAAGCTGGCCGACCACACCTGCGAATGCTGCCGCATCGCCACCGCTGTCGACGACAAAGGCCAGGTGGCAGCCATGTGGCGCCATATCTATGAACCGAACATCCGCGACCATGCCGTGGCCACCTTGGCCGCCGATGGCCGCCCCGCAGCGCCGCAGCGCGCCACTGAAGACGGCTGGAAAATCGACGCCTGCCCACACCATGGCCCCTCGCTGGCCTTCGACAGCAGCGGCCAGCGCCACCAGGCCTGGTTCACCGGCGCCAATGAGGAAGGCGGCTTGTTCTACTCAGGGCATGGAAAACCGGTGCGCCTGGGCGGTGCGCAAGCCGAGTATGGCGAAGTAAGCGCCAGCGGACAGCGCGTCGCCATCGCCTGGAAAGAGTTCAACGGCAGCGCCACCGGCATCCACGCCAGGGTGTCGCAGGATGGCGGCGCCACCTGGCGCGAACACACCGTCGCCACCACCCACGGCGCATCCGACCATCCGCACCTGCTGCGCCATGGCGGCATTGCGTGGCTGCTGTGGCGCACCGCCGATGAAGGATTCGTTGTCCGCAAAATCGAGGATTGACCATGAAGCTGCTGCGCACCCTTTCCATCCTGGCCTTTGCCGGCGCCGCCAGCGCCAGCAACCTGAAACCGTTCGAACCGCACAGCGTCGAGCAGATCGCCGCCAGCCACAAAGGCAAGCCCTTCGTCGTGCTGGTGTGGTCGATGGACTGCGAATTCTGCCAGCACAGCCTGGACGTCCTGGCCAAGGCGCGCGCAGCCAACCCCGGTTTCGACATCGTCACCATCAGCACCGACCCGCTGTCCGATGCCGCGCTGGCCGGCATGGTGAAAAAACGTCTGTCCTCCATCGACCTGATGGGCGATGCCTGGAGCTTCGGGGCGTTGGCGCCGGAACGCCTGCGTTTCGCCATCGACCAGCGCTGGCGCGGCGAGAAACCACGCAGCTACTGGTATGACGCACAAGGCCAGCGCGTGGCCTATTCGGGCGCCATCACCCCAGCCGTGATCGACAGAATGCGGGCTCCACCCGCGCGCTCCCCTTGAGCTGGCCGCTGTAGCATTGGCCCATGGCTAAGGACGGTAAACAGAAACTCGACCATGCGGTCGATGACCTGGAACGCGAAATTCCATCGGGAAAAATCCGGCGTTTCATCGAATGGATACGCTCCGACAAGGCACGCTGGGTACGCATTCCCGTAGCGCTGCTGCTGATCGGCGTCGGCATCTTCCTGCCGTATATGCCCATCGTCGGCGTCGAGGACATTGTGCTCGGGCTGCTGCTGCTGTCCTACGACATTCCCTTCCTGAGAAAACCCATGGCCGCCATGGTCGAATGGCTGATCAAGCTTTGGCGGCGCATACGTTCTTGATGCTATAGTTCCAGCATGAAACTAGTCGTCGCCATCTCTTCGCGCGCCCTGTTCCACCTGGACGAGAGCCACGCGATTTATGAATCGCAGGGTGTGGACGCGTATTGCGCCCACCAGCGCGAGAACGAACATGTGGTGCTGGAGCCCGGCCCCGCCTTCACCCTGGTAAAGAAGCTGCTCGCGCTGAACAAGGGCGTCGAAGTGGTCCTGCTGTCGCGCAATAGCGCCGACACCGGCCTGCGCATCTTCAACTCGATCGAGCACTACCAGCTCGACATCAAGCGCGCCGCCTTCTGTTCCGGCGCCAGCGCCCACCGCTATGTGGAGGCATTTGGCGCGCAGCTGTTCCTGTCCACCAATCCCGACGACGTGCGCGAATCGCTGGTCCTCGGCCACGCCGCAGCCACCATCCTGCCCTCCAACCGCGACAACGACAGCGGCCAACTGCGCATTGCCTTCGACGGCGACGCCGTGCTGTTCTCCGACGATTCGGAGCGCATCTACAAGCAGCTTGGCCTGGACGCCTTTACCCGCAATGAAAAGGAAACCGCACGCGATCCGATGCCGGGCGGTCCTTTCAAGAATTTCCTGGCCGCCCTGCACGCGCTGCAGGCAGCCTATGGCCCGGATGATTCGCCGATCCGCACCGCCCTGGTCACGACGCGCTCGGCCCCGGCGCACGAACGCGTGATCCGCACCCTGCGTGCCTGGGATATCCGCATCGATGAAGCGCTGTTCCTGGGCGGCATGCCCAAGGGCGTATTCCTGAAGGCCTTTGGCGCCGACATCTTCTTCGACGACCAGCCGGTGCACTGCGAATCAGCGCGCGAATTCGTCCCAACCGGGCACGTCCCCTACGGCATCGCCAATGCCGCTGTCGGCCGCGAAGATTGACAGCACCTGGGTGAAGCTCGGCTCCAGCGGCGCCGCCAGCTCCAGCGGCTGGCCCGTCACCGGGTGCGTGAACGACATGCCGACTGCCGCCAGCATCAGCCGACCAAAACCAAAACGCTCGGCAAAGTAGCGGTTATGCCGGCCGCGCCCATGGTTGGCGTCGCCGATGATCGGATGGCTGATGTGCTTCATATGGCGCCGCAGCTGATGCCGGCGGCCGGTTTCCGGAAACAGCTCCACCAGGCTGTAACGACTGCTGCTATAGCCTTCGATGGCGACCGGAATCTCGGTCGTCGCCAGGCGGCGGTAGCGCGTTACAGCCTCGCGCAGCGGCATCTCCTCATCCTTGCTGCGGCGGTCTTCCGGCTCCTCGCGCAGCGCATGGTCGATCAGCCCCTCCTGCGGCGCCCAGCCGCGCACCATGGCCAGGTAGCGCTTGTGCACTTCGCCCGCCATGAAAGCCTTGCCCAGCACACTGGCCGTCTGCTGGTCGCGCGCGAATACCAGCAGGCCGGACGTCGGCCGGTCCAGCCGGTGCACGGCATAGACGTACTCGCCGCCATTCATTTCGCGCGCATATTGCAGCGCGAATTCGGTTTCGTGCGGATCGATCGGGCTGCGGTGCACCAGCAGGCCGGCCGGCTTGTGCACCGCCAGCAGCCACTGGTCGCGATAGATCTCGATGAGGGGATTGCTTTTCATCTCAGCGTACAGCTTCCTGTCGGGTAACCACCGGCACGTAGCCGATCTCCAGTCCCGCCGGCGGTGTGACCAGCAAACCGGCATCCAATGTCGCCAGCGTACCGGCAGTTGGCGGCGCCATGAATTCATGGGTGCCGGCCCAATTACGGTGCAGCAGTTCGACACGCTGCTGCAGGCGCGCCTTCTCCGCCGCAGTCCATCCGAAGCCCTGCAGCGACGGCTGGTCGATGAACTTGTACCAGTAGTAGGTGACGACACTGCCGTCGCTCAAGCTGGTGGAGTATGGACCGGCGGCCGGCGCCGGCGACATCCAGCTGGTGCTGCCGCTGTCCGGCGAAACGTATGTCGTGCCGCGCTTGGGCGAAGAGAAGTCTTTGAGCGACAACACGGTTTCCGGCGGCACGTCCGCCGCGGCAATCGGCGTCCAGCCGCTGGCATCCTTGCGGAAGTACTCCGGGAGAACACCGGGTGTCGAAGCCACCGTCCATTTCAGGCCGAAGCCCTGGCCGCCGCCCGGTGTTTTCATCACCGCGACGCTGAAGTAGTCGTCCAGGCCATTCACCTTCACGCCCTTCATCGAAATGTCGGAGCCGGAATGGGCATACACGTCAAAGTACGTGGCCGTACGGTCGAAAGTACCCGGCGCCACAGAGCCGCCGGCAAACCATTTCCGCACCGGCTCGAACAAGGCCCCGGCCGCGTAATGCGCGCGGTCCGCAGTCAGCCAGGTGACATCATCGCCATCGACCGGGAACAGCAGGCGCGAATGGCGCGCGTACAGCGTCCCCGTATCGTCGAAGTTAAAGAACGCCGACGTCTGGTTTATTTCCACCAGCGTGTCGTCGACCCTGCCGGTGCGCGCATCCAGGCCCCGGCCAATCGCCGGCGCCCAGGTCTTCGAAATGCGCGCAAACGCATCCGGCACCCAGAACACAACCGGCCCACGGAAGTTCGCCGCATTGAAGAACAGCGTCCAGCTATGGTTGCCGACCGGGACCGTGCCGCTGCGCGCATCGGTCAGCGGCAGCGCCATCCAGCCGTAGCCGAAGAAGTCGCCGGTGGTACCGCTGCGGAAAGTGAAACCATCCGGCGGCGTGACGATACGGTTGCTCAACTGGGCGATCGACATCAGATCGCGCGACAAGGCCTGCGGGTTATCGAAGCCCCAGCCCGGCGAATTCATGCCATGCGCGTAGCCGTCCGGTGTGCCGACAATCCAGAACTTGGGATCGCGTACCGGGAACTGCGTATTGCCCCAGTTTCCAGGACCGCCTTCAAGCGACTGGAACAGGCGCCACCAGGTCGGCCCCGCGTTCGGCGCGCCCACGCGCATCGAATGGTCCGGCGGCAGCAATGGCTTGTCGTAGGTGAGATTGTCGGGAATGACAAAGAACCCGGCGCCCACCTGGTGCCGCTGCAAGGTGTGGTCAACCATCGGGTACATGGCCATGTACTGCGTAAAGCCATAGCCGAATCCTTCCGGCACATCGGCCACGCCGTGGTACATGAAACCAAACAGGCCAAGGTCCTCCGTCGCCTGGCCGGCCGTTACGGCATCGGCCGGCAATGGCACGCCGTCGCGCAGGAACAGTTCCCCAATCACGCGAATGGCGACCACCTTGCCCTTGACAATGACCGGGACGATATTCGCGTTGTCCCAGCCGTAATACGGACTGCTGGAATCGAGCTTCAGCTGGCCGTTGCGCAGGTCGTCCGTCAGGGTCCAGGTCTGGCCAACCTTGTTCTTCCATACCAGCCCGGTGCCGGTCTGCACCAGCTGGCCCGAGTGGTAATCATTCTCGAACGGCAGGCGCACATAGCTGCCAACCAGTTCGGCCAGCGTCGGCACCTTGGCCGCGTTCCGCGACGCCGGCGTAGGCGGCGGATTATGCGTTTGCAGCGGCGCAGTGTAGCCGGTGCCGCCGTACGGGTAATACGTGACGCCGGCTTTGATCGTCGCCGCCACATTGCTGCGGTTCTCCGCACTCTCGCTGAAATCGCGCAGGACCGCTACGCGCGCATAACCGGACTGCAGTGCCTTGAGCCAGAAATCCAGGCCGCCCTGGTCCGGCGCACGTTTCAGCACGTTGCGGTAAAGGAGGGGCAGGAACTGGGTATCCGTCAGCTGCCCATAGCTGGACTGGAATTCCGCCGAGCTGTAAAAGCCGCTCGCCACGTCCGGCAGCGAAACGCCATTGCCCATGGCCCAGATCCAGAAACCCAGGCCCGACGCATCCGGCGTACGGTTGAAGGCCGCCTGGTACAGGCGATAAACCTGGCCCTGGACACCACTATCGTCAAAGAACACCAGCGCATCCTGGAATTCCAGCGGACCAGCGGCCGGCAAGGTCGCCTGCGTAACGCCGTCGCGCAGGCGCTGGATGGCGACCGAACCATCCTGCTGCAGCGACACGGTGTAATTGCTGCGATAGCCGGGAATGCTGGTGACAGGCGCATTTTGAGCCGCCGCGCTGCCCACGGCCAGCGCCGCGATAACTTTCACTACTTGATACCGCATGGGGTTACTTTTTCAGGACGAAATGGACGACTATAACCAAGCCGCCCTTGCTATTCAATTACAGGATTGTAATTATGCCGCGGCTATCGCGTCCGCCACCAGCCGCACCGACGGCAGCTGGCCGCGCCTGTGCGGCATCAGCAGCGTGGTGGTCACCGTGCCGGCGCTCCATTCCGGCAGCACTTGCTGCACACGCCCGGCAGCCAGCGCATCGCGGAACATGTGCAGCGGCAGGCAAGCGATACCCAGGCCGGCCTCCACCGCGCGCAGGAGCACCGTCGATTCGTCCGCATGCATGCGTGGCTGCAGCGCCACTTCCACTTTTTCGCCCGCTATGCTTTGCAGGCGCCATGGTCCTGCCGTCATGGTGTTCATCAAGCCCGCATGCTGCGCCAGCTCACCCGTTGACTGCGGAGTGCCGTGCGCCGCCAGATAAGCCAGAGACGCCACCAGGAATATTCCTTCGCTCGCCACGCGGCGCTGAACCAGTCCAGAATCCGGCAATGGCGCGAAATGGTCGCGCAGCGCGATATCAAAACCTTCCTGGACCAGATCGACAAAGCGGTCGGTGACATGCACCGACACCTGGATCTTGGGATACGCCACGGCCAGGTCCACCAGCACCTTGGCCAGCACCGTCTGCACCGTCGGCACCGACGCGGTGATGCGCACCGTGCCGCTTGGCTCGGCCAGCCGCCCTTTCACCACATCCTCCGCCGCATCGGCCTCGATCAGCATGGCCGACGCGTGGCGGTAGAACTCCTGCCCCAGCTCCGTCACCGTGAAACGCCGCGAGGTGCGCTGGATCAGGCGCACGCCCAGTTCCGCTTCCAGCGCGGCGACACGCGTCGCCAGGGTCGATTTCGGCATGCCGCTGTGGCGCGCGGCCTGGGCGAAGCCGCCCTGGTCCACCACCAGCACAAATAAGTAGTAATCGTTGAGGTTGCGCATCGTTCAGATTTTCGAACCATAAGTCCAATTTTGACCGTCTTTTCAGCCATCGTTCATGCGCATATATTTTACCTACCAATCAACCACATGGAGAAATACCAATGAAACCAGTCATCTTCTACGGCGTACCCTCCGGCTGCTCCCTCGCGTCGGTGATCGCATCCGAATGGCTTGGCCAGCCCTACCACCTGGTCCGCATCGAAATGATGGACAAATGGCCGGCGCAATTCGCCCAGGTCAACCCGCGCATGAAGACGCCGGCCATGCTGACCGCCAGCGGCGACAGCCTGACCGAAAGCCTGGCAATCCTGCAGCACATCGGCCAGCGCGGCGTAGCGCAAGGCCTGGGCTTCGAGCCGGGCACGCCGAACGCAGACCGCCTGGCGTCGATGCTGTCCTACCTCGTCACCGATTTGTTTGCAGCCTTCGCACCGCTGTGGAAGCTGTATGACGCGGGGATCGACGATCCCACCGTGAAGAGCGTACTGCGCAAGTACGGCGAGGACGCGGTGCGCGTCGAATACGCCTACCTCGACTCCCTGCTGGCCGACCGCGCGTGGCTGCTGGGCGGCGACAAGCCAACCGTCGCCGACGCCTACCTGTTCGCGATTGGCCGCTGGGCTGAATACCACACGGTCTTCAAGCTGGAAGACAGCTACCCCAACGTCGCACGCTACATGCGCAAGCTGGCCGCGGATCCTGCCATCCGCTTTGCACAGGAAATAGAAAAGAACGGCGCGGCACGCGGCAATGGCAGCTTCCAGGGCCATGTCGAAATTTCGCAGTTGGATATGTCGAAAGCTTCGTTCACATCGACACTGGCTGCGGCTTAGACTGGGTCTCCAAGCATTTCAAGGAGACCCAATGAGCTACCCAGCCCTGCAAGCCTATGTAGAACGCCTCGCAAACGGCGCAACACCATCCAACAGCCTGCGCCTGGGCGAAGATGGCCTGGTCCAGGGACACATCTTCAATTGCTGGCTGGGTAGCTCCTTCCACCCTATCCGCGAGCTTGGCAGCGGCGAAGTGCGTGCCTTTGCCGGCCGCGTGCGCGGCGTGAGCGCGGAAGACCAGGGTTTGCCGCTCTGGTCCTATCTAGATGGCGCCGCCAGCGATGATGAATCGGTCGCGCTGGACCGCCTGTGCCGCACGCTCCACGCCATCAACTTCTTCCGCCGCGACGATGCGAGCGCGCACACCCTGCACCTGAATGTACACGACCGCCTGCTCAGCGCCGTCAGCAGCAACCACGGCATGGCCTTCCGCCGCATCCTCGACTCGCTCGGCCTGCCGATCGGGCAAGTCGTGCTGCAGCTGCCCGCCGTGAACGCGCGCCAGAACTGGATGCTGAACTATGTGGCGGACAACTACCGCCGCAATGGCTTCCGCATTTCGGTCAAGGTGGCGGCCCCTTCGCAGCTGACATCCGTGCTGGGCCATGCGCGCGTGGACGGCGTACGCATCTCCAGCCTGCACGGCGCCGGTACCGCCGAACTCACACAGGCCCTGGCGCAAGCCGCCGCGCTTGGTGTGGAAGTGCTGGTCAAGGACGATACTCCCGCATTGCGCGAAGCCGCCCACCGCACGGGCGCCCGCGTGCTGCTGCAGGACAGCAACGGCGCGGAAATTAATGGTGTCCCAATGGCAGTATCCTACGCAACGACCGCATGGCAACGGGTCGCTCAAGCAGGTGATCGAAACCGGCCCCACGCGCAATGACCTTGTCATGCGACTGGTCCGAATCGCTTAAGGCGATGTAGGTTGCATGCTCGTCCGGATGCAGGGCGCGCAGCTGCCGCGCCAACGCATAACCCTCGACGCCCGGCATATCGGTCCTGATCAGAACCGCATCCGGGTGCAGCTCGCGCGCCGTCTCCAGCGCGCTGGGTTCATCCTCGCACAGGGCCACCCTGTGGCCTTCCGCCTCCAGTGCGGCGGGCAATTCAGCATCCTCATCGTCCGAGCGGTCCACCAGCAGGATCTGCAGCGGCCGCGCCACCCTGTCATGCTGCAACAGTGCTGGATTTCAATGGACGCTAAAAGCGCTCTAGAAACAAAAAACCCGCGTTCTCACTGGGAGTTTCGCGGGTTCGTGGACATCTTTGAACGTCCTGCTACTTGTTCTTGGCGGAGAGGGGGATTCATATCTTTGCCTCAGTCGCAGATAGATTCATAGTTTTCAAAAAATTTGAAATAAATCTACCCCGAAATCTACCCGTTCCTGTGCTGGACGTTCTTAGCGACGGCATCCCAAGCCTCACCGGCCGGTTCCTTGTCCGTTGTCTCCATCGATGGCAAATCCTGGCTTGGCTGGCGGGCCAACCTCGATTCGACTTGAAAGCGTGCATCTTTCCTGTCGGTCGTTTACCTCCACGTTTTAATTTAAAGATTTAACCGCATGATGCTGTCATCACCCGCGTATGTGCCCCATTCACGTGACCAGACGTCTGTCTGCATTATAGTTACGATGTCTTCGGGACGATCGCCTGTGGCATCATCGTCCAGGCCTATTTGGAATGAAACACCGCCTGCACTGCTCATAATGAAACGGTTGTGCATCGTATCCTGTGGCCGCAAAAATAGGCGCAGGACAGTGCCTGAGAGTTTCCAATCCTGCAACATCCGCTGGATGCCCGCGATAAAGTGAGCTGGATCTATTCGATCACCGCGGAAAATGTCGATGGTCGTGCCTGCACGGGTCCGCCGCATGAACTCTAGGAAAGGGCGTTTAAAGCGCCGCGCGTGAGGGTCGAAGTGTGGATCGATGAGTTTGAGGTGGAACGAACTCGACAGAAGGGGCCCACAACAATCTGCCATCGAAACGGCATCCCGTTTCACGTGCCATTGTCGATTGGTTACAAAACTCGGATGGTCAGTCGACACGTCAGCAGGTTGCAGAAACCCTGGCTCACCTACCATAGCAGCAGTGATAACTGCTTCGAACGGCAGACGACGATGTTCGTCAATCGCAGCCCGAACCCAATCTTCTCCGCATCCTTGCCCTGGACGTTCTCGTGCTAGGAAGGCAGTTGTCGGCAGCTTACGGAGCCGTTCCTCAATTCGCTTGAGATCCAAGTGTCCTTTCAATTGAGTGTTCGCAGCTTCATACACGAGGCGCTTCCACTTGCTTGGGAACGCAGCGATCAGACGTCCTTCTGGAACGCCAAACCGATCGATAATGTGGTTGAACTGCAAGTAAGAAGCAGCGACCGCAGCCGGGTCTATAGCGATCTCCTTGAACATCAAAAGAGCTCCGCGCCACGTTCGTCGAAGAAACCCTGAGGCCAGGGCTTGGCGAAGTCCCCCTCCTTGGTTACTGGAATCTCGTCGATGTTCACTGCTCCGTTCCTCTTGCTTAAGCAGTAGACACCTATCAGGGCTGGCGAAAGAGACTGATCAAGGGCCTTGCCAGCAACTTCAGCTACCTCGCGAATGCGGCGTAGCAGGCGAAGAATCAAATGTTCGCTGTGCGTCTCGATTAGAAACGATAGCCCTTGGTTTATTGCGCCGTCAATGAATAGGTCTCCAAGACCGACCTGAACGGCCGGGTGGATATGCAGTTCCGGCTGCTCAATACAAACCACGCTCGCTGAGCCGTCCTGAGCGGCCACGACCACAGGAAGGACCTGAGAAATGCCGACGCCTACGTCCTGGGGATGCAGCGCGAGGCCTGCATCATCGACTAATTGTGCGCGCTTCCGAATTGGACCAACAGGCTGAGGCACGATGTGGCTAGGGTCAAATTCCTGATAAGCTCTGCGTTCGACAGCGTAGCCCGTGCCGAGCTTATCGCGGGACTGCATCCAGTCGCTCACTCGCTCAACCAAGTCTTGGCTACAGGTGGATAGCGTCTCCCAGCCAGCCATCCCATCGGACCATGCCGAATCACTTTTCGTGAGCGACATTTCGAAGCCGCGTGGAGGGATGCGGCGCATGGGGCCGATGTAGCGCATCTGTCGCAATTGATCACGTAACAGCAGCGCTGGGCCCACTGTGAGCCAGGAAAGGAACGCCGTGAACTCGCGCACCATGTAGACGTTCTGGGCTCCCCTCACGCCTGGGGCCGGGATATAGAGCAGCTGATCCAGCTTCGGCAGGGCACCGCGGAATCCTGTGAGCCAAGCTCGTAAGCCATCTCCTGGACGCTCGATGCCAGCCTCGCTCACCATATCGATTATGGACGAGAGGACCGAGACCTTGCCTGGAGAATCTTTGATCTCTTTGGGCTCAAAAGCGGCGCTGTCTTGCTGCCCCAAGTCCTCCGGGTTTACGAAGTCGTTAAGCAGAGACAGGAGTTGATCTCCGTCCGGGCCATTCACCATAAAGATGGGGTTTGCATGGTTGATACGCATCTGCGCATCGCGCCCGTCTGCGCTCGCTGCGATCTTAACGCACCACTCGCCGTTGGTATCAATCTCGTAGCCTTGCACGACGGGCTGTTCACGCTGCGCGTTCCATCCAACGCGCAGACGGATTGCAACGGTCTCCACAGCGCTGCGGATGTTTTGGAGTGTCTCGTACATCCACCAGACGTCTTCGTCACCAGTTTGCCAGTCTTCTAAGACATCTGGCACCAGGTCAGGAATGGCATTTGTACCAAGCTCCATTTCGATGGCAATCTCAATTTGCTTCTGGGGAGCTCGACCGTGAACAAGGTTTAGGAACCCACCAAGGTCTACAGCTTCGCCGCCTTGCAGCGTGCGGTCGGCATTGATGTTCTGTCGCTCCAGGATCTCGCGCACGTAGTGAAGGGCTTGCAACACACTACTCTTGCCTGCACTGTTGGCGCCGAACAGTAATGTGATGGGGCGCAACTCGATGCGAACTTCGTCAGAGAAGCCCTTAAAGTTCTTGAGCGACAGGGACTTGATAAGTGAGGTCATCGTAGGATTTCTTGGTTTATGGCTTAAGAGCTTAATGTCTGGCTAAGCGAGCAATTCATGCTGAAGTGATGACAACAGAGCATGACTTTCTTGAAGCGCCTTCCGTTGTTCAATCCGAATGGACTCGGTCGCAGATACGATGTCAGCAAATTTGAGGATCAAGTCAATCGGCGGAACGGGAACTTGGAGGTCGCGCAGGATCGCAAGATTGATATTCTTTTGTGCCGATTCAGGAGCATTAGCCTCCAAGGTTTTCTGAAGGAACGACAACCAGAATCGGACGTACTCAACAGTGGCATGCGTTGACGCTGTGAAGCCAACAACGCTATCCGGGAAACATGCGGGGAAGAGCAAAATTCCAGTCTTTGCAATGTTAGCAGCGATGGTGATGCACAACGTTCCGGTAGGCCACAACTTGCTTTGAAGCAACCCCTTGTCAGAATAGGTGCTGGTATAGCTTCGGATGTACCCATCACAGTTTGCCACCTCACCCGTTTGAATAAGCGGATGGGCCCCCCCTAGCAATGAGGGGTCATTCCGTGGACGGTGTTTAGAAATTCCTCGGTCTAAAGAGCCGAGATCAGCCAGTCGTTTGACCTGCCACCCCTTCGGATTCGCCACCGGATCGCCAAACATATCGATAAACACCGCCCGAAGGAACTCGTCGGCTAGTAGAACGGCTTCCTGGCGTTTTCGGCGTAGGCTGTCGGCCTTGTCGAGGATGGATGTGATGTGCTTTTGTTCGTCCAAGCCTGGAAGTTTAATGCGGTGCTCCCACAAGACCTTCATCGAAACGCGCGGCATTTTTGCTCCGTCGACCTGTTGGCTAACCCAGTGCAAGAATGCAGGGCAGCGCAGGTAGGCGGCTAGATATTCCCGCGTTACTATCGCTTGGTTGGGACGCATCGGAACCAGTTCAGACGTGCAGTAGCCTGCGATGTCGGGAAGCAGAACCTTGTTGAGATATGGTCGGAGCTTCGAATACAGAACGTTCCCGTCGTCAAAGGTATGTGTTGAAGTTCCAATTCGGCTGCGCTCGACATACTCTTTGTTTAGCAATATGCCTGTGTGTGGCTCAATCTGATCAAGGTTCAGCAGCCATACCTTTTCGCCAACTGGAGTTGTGATGGCGGGAGCCGGCGGTGCAATCTCTCGAAGGCTATATATCCTGCGGATCAAAGTAACGCCTCCAGTTGGCTCAGCTCGGCCTGGATCTCGTTCTCCAAGGCCTTCAGTCGCCTAAGAATTTCCTTGGGATCGTCGTGAGTCGCAACGACGTGAGCCTTTTGCATGTACCGGTTAATGGACAAGTCATAGTTCTGCGCCCGTATGTCATCAGCTGATACTTCGAATGCTTTTTCCTTCCGATCGTTGAAATCGCCTTGGCCTTCGCACCACTGCAGGTACTTGGTCTGCACATCCGGTATGTCGCCCTTGCCGTCGCCGATTTTGGTTCGTTTGTCATCTAGTGTGAAGCCGTCCGACTGCACGTCGTAGAAGAAGACGTTCTCAGTCTTACCACCCTTGGCAAAGATGATGATTGCCGTGGACACGCCGGCGTAAGGCTTGAAAACGCCAGAGGGTAGCGAAATCACAGCCTCAAGCTGATTGTTTTCGATTAGGTGCTGGCGCAGCTGCACATGGGCCTTGCTGGAGCCGAAGAGCACACCGTCCGGCACAATGGTAGCGCTGCGGCCGCCCACTTTAAGCATGCGCAGGATCAGGCCGATAAAGAGCAGCTCGGTCTTCTTAGTCTTGACAGTGCGTAGGATGTCCGGAGCGACATCCTGCTCGTCGAGGCTACCCTTGAACGGAGGGTTGGCGAGAATGAGGTCGAATGCATTCTTGGAGCCTTTGGGGTGGCGCTCTTCGAAACTCTGGCTCAGCGTGTCCTGGTAATGTACATCGGGCTGTTTTACGCCATGCATCACCAGGTTCATGGTAGCGATGCGCAACATGGTTGCGTCGAAGTCGTAGGCGTGGAACATGTCGGTGTCTACATGCGCGCGGTGCTCGCTGAGCAGATCGCCGCTGTAGCTGATGTGTTCTTCGCCGTCGATCACTTCCTTATGTATACCGGCTGCGCTGCTGTAGTGGCGCAAGAGGTAGTCATAAGACTCGATCAAGAACCCGGCTGTGCCGCAGGATGGGTCGCAAATGCGATCGGTAGGCTGGGGCTGCATCAATTCCACAATCATTCGGATGATGTGGCGTGGTGTTCGAAACTGACCGTTGATCCCGGCGGTCGTGAGCTTGCTGAGCAGGTACTCGTATAGGTCACCCTTGGTGTCACCTTTTTCTAGCGGCAGTTCGTGCACGGCGTTGACAGCCTTCACCAGCAGCGATTCCTTTTGAATCATCAGCTGTGCATCTTTCATGAAGGCGGCGAAGTGGCTGCCTTCGCCGCTGCTGCGCTCGGCCAGACGGCGGAAGTGCGGGAATACTTGGTCACGCACATGGGACAACATTTCAGGGCCGCCGTAGTGACGCCATTTTTCCCAGCGACAGTCTTGGTCGGCATCGCCGAACAGGCTGGGTTCGCGTTTGCCGGTAACGGCGGCGCGCTTCTCTTGGGTGCGCTCTTGCATGTCCAGCAGGCGGCTGTACATCAGGAAGGTGATCTGCTCGATGACGGTGAGTGGGTTGGTGATACCACCGGTCCAGAAATCGGTCCAGAGGCTGTCGATGCGGCTTCGTAGTGCGCCAGTGATCATATGTGTGCTTCTTTTTGCTTGTTGAGATGTTAGTGCGCAGCAGGTGGCAGTGGCTCGCCGAAGGTACGTACCAAACGGACCACGTCATCAAGCTGCACGGGGTTAGGGAAGACGCCCCCCAGGCCTTCGGCGTGGACCGTATTGAACGGTGCGTCGAACAACTGCCCGACGGCAATAGCACCGAACTGGCGGATGTGATCCTTTAGCAGGGCGAGGAAACGCAGTTGTTGACTGTTGAGTGCATGGTCTTGCGCGAAGGTAGAGAACTGCACATCCACGGCCGCGTGATCCAGGCCGACAATTCCGCGCAGGATTTGCGTCAGCTGTACGGCGGTGTTGGGGTAAAACTCACGCAGGGTGGAAAGATCGACATCGGGGTTGCGGGTGTGTAGCAGGCTGTTGAGCTTATCCAGCTCTTCGGTCGTGATGCGCTCGCCACGACGCAACTTGAGCAAGACCGGGTCGGTTTCGAACAGCGGCTCCAAAGCGGACTGCACGGCTTTACGGTAGATGCTGAAGTCGACTGACTTGATCTTGCTTGGGCGTGCATAAACCTGGTATTCAGCTTCGTCCTCGCAAATGTCCAAATGAGGTATAGGCACGGGCGGGGGTAACGACGGGCGATCGGCCAACTCCATCACGTCGCGCAAGGCCGCGCGCATAGCATCAAGCTGGGCAAAGCTAGGGGCTTGCCAGAAGGAATCGGTGCGCAGGACTTGCAACTCCTTGGCCTTGGCGCGCACGGGGTTGAGGTGCGGGGGCAGGCGACCGACCCATTCCAGGATGGCTTCTCGATGGGCATTGGGCTGGCCGGGTTCTGCGATGGCGGCGGCTTCGGCCTTCGCAAGCAACAGGTCCCAGCGTAGCGCATCGCCCTGACCGCGTACATCCAAGGCGCTCATCAAGGGCGCAACGGTGTCGGTCAGCAATTGGCGGGTGATGGGGGCGAACTGGTGTACCAATTTAGCTTCGCGCGCTTGATTCACGGCTTGCCAGTTCTCGCGCACGGCGATGCTGCCATCCGGCAGCGCGACAGCGTCTTGTTGGATCTGCTGCGCTAGAATATCAAAGGCCGCGATGTCGGAGCGCGCCAGAGCCAGGGCCGCGAGCTCGATGCGGGCCTCGTAGCGGCGCTGCGTCAGCGGCTTAGGAACAGTAAGTTCGACCTCTTCGGCATTCAGGTCGTGAAAGGCGAAATTATCCCAGTGGTCGAAGATTAGGAACTCGCCTTTGTCAAGGCCAAGACCGAACAAGTCTTTGCACAGACGCGTACCGCGGCCGATCATCTGCCAGAACTTCACCTTGCTTTTGACCGGCTTGGCGAAGACAAGGTTGACCACCTCGGGTACGTCGATACCGGTGTCAAGCATGTCCACCGAGACGGCAATGCGCAGCTCGCCGTCGGGCTCCTTGAACTGGTCGATCAGCGCTTCAGCGCGCGGTTCCTTTGAGTGAATCACACGGCAGAACTTGCCGGCAAATTGCGGGTACATCTCGTTAAAGAGCTCGGCCAGCAGGCGGGCATGGCCGATGTTACGCGCGAATATGATGGTCTTGCCGGGGAGCTGGCCATCGACATCGCGAATGCCGTTATCCATCAGATTGCGAAGGATGACGCGGTTGGTGCCCTTATTGAAGACTGCGTCGTCAATTTCCTTTGCGTTGAAGTCCAGAGTGTTGGGATCAATGCCTTGGTCTTCCAATTGCGCGATCTGCTCATCCGTCATATGCGCTGCTTTGATGCCATCGCGTAGGAATTTGGTCGTGTGGGCGACCACTCGAAAGGGCACTAGCTTTCGATCGGCAATGGCCTGCTCTAGCGGGTAGTTAGCTGTGGGAAGCTTGTAGTCGCACCCAAAGAGCTGGCAGGTACTTCGGCTCACCATCTCCACCGGCGTGGCAGTCAGACCGACCTGGAGGGCGTCAAAGTACTTGAAGAGGTCACCGTAGAGGTTGTAGATCGAACGGTGCGATTCATCGGCGATGATAAGGTCGAAGAAGCCGACGTCGAAGGACTCATAATCGTTGATCAGGCCTTGGTATATCCCGATGTAGATGCGTGCATCCATCTTGCCCACGTCGTTGGCTTGGCCGATAACGTAGATCGGTTCACGAACGAAGTCATTAAAGGCGTTTTTGGCCTGCTTGCGCAGTTCCTTGCGATCACAAAGAAAAAGAACACGCTTGACCCAGCGCGCATTGATCAGCAGCTTGGCTAGCGAGATAGCTACGCGAGTCTTACCCGTGCCCGTAGCTTGCACGACCAGGGCACGACGGTGGCGTTGCGTGAATCGCTCGGCCACGCGGGTGATGCTTTCAATCTGGTGCAGGTAGCCAGCGATGTTGGCGTCGGGCCTAACGTCCTTCAATAGATCGAGCTTCTCGCGCCGCTGGAAGCCGACACGGTACTGGAGCGTGTCCTTGGAATAGAAACCATAGACCGTGCGCGGAGGGTAGCCGCCAGCATCGTCCCAGACCCAAATATCATGCCCATTGGTGAAGAAAATCATCGGCCGCTGGCCGTGCTGCTTTTCCAAAGCATCAGCGTACTGCTTGGCCTGCTCCTGTCCAGCGCGAGCATCGACCAATGTCTTCTTGGCCTCGACAACAGCCAGTGGTTTGCCATTGTCATCCCACAGGACATAATCGCAGTAACCTTTGCCCGTAGCAGTGGATTGATGCAGAACCTCGACTTCTTGTCCAACTGAATGATTGCTGGCGGAACCCTTGGGTACATCCCACCCGGCCATGCGCAAGTCTCGATCGATCAACCACTTGCGCGTATTGTCTTCGGTGAAACGAAGCTGGTTTGCTGTTGCCGCCGATGATTGGGCAGCTTGTGCCAAAGCTTGGGCCGATGTAGGCGCAAAGGCGGCGATAGAAGGCTCTTTTGCCCGGTCTGCAGCCCTTAGTTCGGCGAGTTCCTGCAGCGCAATTTTAAGGCGTTCCTCCTTGAGGCTATTCTCCTCAGCTAAAACCTTGGCCTTCCGTTTGAACTCTGCTTTGCTGTCGATGCCTTCAGCCGGAGGCTGCTTGAATACCTCGAAGTCTTCGATCTTGCCGCCGAGGAATGTCACATGCAGCCAGCGGGCCAGTTGCCAAGCTTCTTGGACGCAGCGAACTGCATCGGAAGCTTCGACGTCTTCCCCATGGGCGCCGCGATTGCCGAGACGCCGCAGCAGGTGCAACTTATCGAGCACCAGAGGCTGAGCAATAGTTTGGAAACTTGCGTTGTGCAGCAGGTCCACAAAGTTGGACTGCGGCATTCGTTCGAGATTCACCTTGATGTAAAGGCGATCCACTAGGCGCTCAGCAAAGCTACGGAGCTTGACCAGTGCACTCTCCGGGTCCGTGTGAGCATAATGCTCCGCATAGCCACCCATGTTAGCAAGCTCGGGATACGCAGCCCGCAAGGGCTCAAAGTTCAGCGACTTAATGTCTTGCATCGACACCTGGTCGGCTTTCGTAGCATTCATGCCTATGATTATGCGAAAGCCGTGCCAGCCCCCTATTCGTTTGGATGTTGTGTTAGAGGCCTACATAATAAAATATTTTCCGTCCTGGCAAGAGTATTTATGACTAAATGGTCAATCACGTACTTGCAGGCTGAAAGAAACCGCTTTGGTTTCGAGCACTTGCCTAGCGCTAGACCAGTGCTGCAAGCGGCGCTCGGTTCGTTGATGTGTCCTTGAGACGCGACCTGATCAGGATCGCGGTGCGGGACTGTGTGTACGCAGCGCGCCACGTAATTGCCGCGCCACCAGCGCGAGCTTCCATTCCCCCTGTGGCCTCGGGGCGGGTGCCCACCCTTACGGCTTACTCAGCGTAGAATTCGGCGCTGATTGAGTAGTCTGGAACAGTACCGCTTGTCTCGACGACTCCTTCGTCATTTATTCAGATGAACGGAATTGCTCATTCAATCCGAAGCATGTGAACGCAGCTAGGATGCGGACAACCGCCCCTGGTACTATCAGCGCGATCCTAAAGCTGCGAAAATCATATGAATACTTTTTTATTTAAAAAGTCTCTTGGAGTTCTTTAACTAAATTTTCTTTGGTTGAAGAAGCTAATTCATCACGACGTAATTCAAGAGTTTTTAAGAGATGGCCGTGCGTTAGTTCAAAACCGTCAAGTAAGGTGTACCAGTTCATTACGTATCGCTTCATTCCGAAATCAGCACTCACTAGGCCCATTTCGTTCTTCGAAATTTGGTTTTGAAGTCGGCTCTTAATCTCAAAGTCTGAACTGGATATTTTTCTGCCTACCAAAATAAGTTCGAATTGCAAATGTTCACTACTAAAGGCTGGGTGCCGTTTTATAATGGCTGCATATTCGTCGAGTTGGCGCAAATGTTTGTGGTTTAGTGCGATGCCAGGACGTTTAATTTCAATAACAATGCAGCGGTAAAACATTTTCCCCATCGAGTCTACGCTAGGGATTTTTCGCGCCATAAAAAGGTCTGTTTGTCGATTCACGCCCTCGACATCAGTGTCATCTTCAACATCGTCCTCGTCGATTACTTTTATCCCTTTGATGGCATCGCGAAGACCCCTTGCTACATTGGTGAATGTATCTTCTTCAGCACCAATTGTTTCGTATTGATTCCCAAATAGCCACGTATTGTTTTCAATAATCTGTTGTAAGTCTGGAGTCTCACGTACTTCTCGATAATGATCATTCATTAATTGACGCAGCTTATCAACCGCTAACTGCCGTTGTTGGAGCAGTTCGATAGTACTAATGATGTTCTTAAGCTGAGTATGTTTAAGCTGATGAGATAAATGGCTCAGGGAAAGGTCATCCAAGTCAAGCACTTCACTGATTATTTGGAGGATAGCATCATTTTCGTTCGACACGGATAAGCGGTCGAGAAGTCTCACGATGATCTTTTTCTGCTTTTTATTCAATGAATTCATTACTGACGGATCGGATAGATAAACCAGTCGAACGATTTCTCGAGTGTTCTCGGCACGCCACTTAGCGTAGTGTGGTTCTAGGCCAGTGTAGTTGGGGAAAATGCCTTCCTCATCGTACTTTTTTAGTTCTCCCTCTACATAATCTCGTAGAAATTGCTCGTAAACCTCCCCAATAAATTCATATAGAGGCCCGCCAAGCTTCTTCCACTCTTCGGATTCAACTGTATGGGTATCCGTGTTGAATAAGTTATTTCCTTCACTCGAAAATTTATCAGCCCAAGAGGATTGGACATAAATGCTAACAAAAAAATTCGCTTTCTTATTGAAACTACTAAGCTGCTTGTACCTCACTCGGCCAGCACTATCGAGTAAATAAATTTTTGAATTTTCAGAGGTTGGTTTTTCGTTCCAGCGAATTACTTTGATAGTGAAGACAGCCTTTCCAATTGTGAGTTCCTTCTCCGAAATCTCATGTGAAGGGACTGCAACTAGGGCACCATTCAAGTACAGTTTTCGGTCTTGATTCAGTGCCAAAGACCAACCAAATTCAACTGAAAACATTGCATGCAGTTGTGAAATCTGCGGCAAATTGGTATGGATGTCGGTAAGCTCAACAAGGGTTCCACTGGACTGCTCTCTTAGACGTGCGTGCTGACGAGCAGGGGCAATCTCATCACCAACGAATCTGGTGATGTTGTCGTCTTTAATTTCGATTAAAGCATCTTTACCATTGAATTTCGTCCACCATGCTGCGCGGTGGGACAGCCGATAGAAAGATAGGCGCCCACGGCCGTGAGAGCCTTGCTGGGCCATGTCTTCTTTTTTTAAGGAGTCATTGAAGCGTCCAAAATTATCTTCGATATGATCGAGGTCAATCCCATCGCCGTTATCGTGGACTGTTACCGTCTCCACGGCATGCAACTCGTTTTCTGTGACTTCTACAGTGACAGTCTTTGCACTGGCATCAAATCCATTCCAAGCAAGCTCGAATAGCGGCTGCCAAGCTTCGAAATTTCGGAAGTGCTTCTTGACTCCTTCATCGCCAATCTTGGCGATCCCAGAAAGATTGAGGGTAGCCATATTTTTTCTCCCTGAGGTGCCTCGTAAGACGTTGAGCAACAATTTGATGTTCTAGAGTCAACATTGTACGACAACAACTTGAGATGGAAAGTTACTAATTTGAAGACGACAAGGTCTGAGCGCCCTGGCACCGTAGAAAAGCTCTATGGTTCAGGTCGCACGGTCACTGCTCGAAAATATAACTTGCAAATTGATAATGTCTTTCCCATAAAAAATGAGCGGTTAGTCAACTCCCCGGCTGGCGTCAATACAGCGCTGCTGCCATTTGGCGATCTCCTCTGCATCCCAGGCGATTGACTTGGGGCCGATTGGAATCGGGGCTGGGAACACGCCTGCCTTTACTTTCCGCCAGATTGTGGTGCGGGACCATCCTGTAGCATCGAGCACTGCAGGCAAGCGGAGGAATTTTCTGGTCGTGGTCATGATTGCTCCTGTAGTTCTTGGAAGAAGACAGCAAGGAAAAAGTAGTGCTTGGAATGTTCGTCATCTGCCCAAGTAGATGGAGGTTACCTGCGAGCGAAAATGCCCCATCTCCCTCGATAACTTGAGCCGAGCGTCTTGATCGGCCGGCTTGTCCGCAGCAGTTAGCTGCTTCGAAGTGATTCCGCCGCTTGCCGGGCACGGCCAGCCAGTCAACTCGCCATAGCGTCGCTGCGCATATTCATGGCGCAGCCCATGCACGCCATGGACGCCAGCCTTATCGCACTGCGCCCGAAAGCGGTTCAACTGGTCCCGATATCGCAACTGCGCCGGGATCAGGCTGCCTTTCTCTGCCAGCGCTTTGGCCGCATCCAGCACGGCGCGCTGCTGCGCAGTCGTAATCGGCACCTCCCGATACTTGCCGCCCTTGGTCCAGCTATCCTGCAACCGCAAGAAGCTCCCGCAATCAGCCCACCCTGGCTTGATCTTGATGCTTTCCTCCCGCCGCAAGCCAAACGCCGCCTGCAACTGCAAGGACATTCGCGTATAGGAATCGGTCACGCGCGCCAGCATGTCGGCGTCCAGCACCTTGGCCTTCGAGACATTGGTGACAAACACCCGTTTGTCGATCCCGTATTCGGCGTTGGAGCACGCAATCACGTTCTTCTTGCCGACCTTCTCGGCCCACCATCGCAGAGCGCTCATACGGTTCTTAAGTGTCCCGGTGCTGACGCCGTCCTGCTTCCATTTATCGAGCAGCGCTGCCACATGTTTCGGTTTCAGGCTGTCGGCATTCAGATGCTGGAAGCCACGTTGCGCCAGGTCGTTCGCGCACAGGGCTAATAAGCGCTCGCGGTCGGCCTGCGTGGCAAAGCTGCCGTCCCGGTTGCGTTGACATAGCTCCTTGAGCTGGTGGTTCAAGTCGTGCATGGCAAACTCCTCCTTCCGATCATTGGGGTTCAACAAGCAAACTTCGTTACTGCGTGGTGTAAGTGTGTCCGGTGAGTGTTTCTGGCCGCCCGTACTGCCGCAGCAGGACAGGTTTGGTAAAGGCCCCGGGGCACCACCCCCGTGTATGCGGTTGCTGTTACAGCCTGCCCGCGCCGCATGCGCGTCTGGCACCACTGCGCGTTCCCGGAGGGAACTGCCGCAGCAGGGACCAATCACCCAGGGTCCATGGAGTGCACCTCGTGCACGTATCACAACAACTAACCAGCCCGAAGCGGGCGAAGGACTTCGCAAGGCTTGCTGGCGAAGTGGGGCGCTTGGCCCCGTCACTGACTACCATCACGCAGAAAAGAGCCGCTTGCCGCCTGCGCTGATGCCGCCTGCGGCGCGTCGTCACTGGCAGCACGCCGCCAGTAACGACGCGCGTGCTCGCATCCGTGACAACTGATCGCGGTAATGCCGCTATCGCACGATGTGCGACGAGCGCGGCTAACTTGAAGCGCCTGCATTGGCGGGGCAGACGCGTGCTGGCTTCCAACGATACCGCTACTGGATGTGTGTGCCAGCCGCGCAGACTGCAACGCAGGGCTTTATGGAGCCCGCAAACCACGAGTAGCGTGCGGGCTAATCTGTGCAAGAGGCTTGTTCCTGCAATATCGCGCCACGAGGGAGCTGACCGGGAACGTATGCCTCCCGCATTCGGTGCAACTAAAAACTAACTCATCTGGGTGACATCTTGCACCCTGTTGGGCGCGACTTAGCGGCCAACATAACATTTATGCGGGTGACGACCGCAACGCCTATGCACTGAAGCATAGGACCACGCTCGACGCATGGCCTCGTGGGAGCGATTCCCACATGTGAGGCCTTCATTCTAGGCGGGTGCTTGGCGTTTGCAAGCGCTGCACATGGCGAAGTATCTTTTTCCGGTGCACAGAATCGCGGTGTTCGGGGATGCGCCTGCTTCCCGTTTTATCGAACCACTGCAACGCCATCGAGATCGGTTTCACCTAACACAAGGAAGCCTTCAATGATCCCGGTGATCTGGTAGCTGGATGGCACGGCCAACGAAAAAATATCGGAAAGATTTCCTGCGGTGTCTTTTCCAATGCAGCGTACGCGGCCTCAAGCCGTTCTCGACTTGGCTCAATAATTCCGCACCAGAACGATATCTGCCCGCGCTTGCTAAAGATCGCTGGTTGCAGGTGGCCGAGATCAGTATCGTCAGGGCGGCCTGGACTCAGAAAGCCATCCATCGAGGTTCCATCAGCAAGGCGGAAGTTGGCCTTTGCTACGCACATCACTTCAACCGCATCCAGCGATCTCGCGGGTTCGACGGGGCGCACCGTGGCTTCATCATGACCTTCTTCGCCTTCCTCATCCTGGGCGTATTCCCATATTGGCGCGAAGTCCAAGTCTTCAGTGGTCAGGTCATAAACTTGTTTTCTCATCTTCATTCGCACCTCGGCAATTGCGCGAGCCATGCTTCGACGCTTTGCAAGACCTCATCCAGCGGAGGGGTAAAACCGTCGTCATCGTGCCATTGGGCTATTTCTAAATCCATCGCCAAGGATTCAATTGCTCTAATAAGCGGGTAGGGCATCGCCTCAAGCGCCTTCCCATTTCCACGAAGGGTTTCCGCGAGTGCCTTGGCGCTTGATTGTCCGGCGCGGGTGGCTGCCAGCGCAGATTCCATGCGCATGATTAACGTACGATTCGACATCAGGGGCGATCGTCCATTTTCATTTGGCCACTGGGGCGCCCCAGCCGTCGTAGTCGCCACCATATTTTTTTGCGAGCGTCGTAAACGCTATCGTAGTCGCCTGCATGTCGTCCACTTGCACCAGTTGACGGCGCTCGACATGAACTTCCCAGGGTTTCTGCTTGGGTGGTACGCCGATTTGTTGGACCGCGAAACCGGCTGCCGCCAGCTCCGCTGCGATTGCTTTTGCGCTCGCCTCGGTAGGCATAACGAAAAAGTAGTCGACGCGATGATGTTTCGTGAAATCAGAACCGTTCTTGCGAAGCGACTCGATGACTTGTGCGTCTTGCGCCAGAGCTGCCGACTGAGCATAGGCAAGCAGGGTGGTTGCTGCCAGCATGCAGCCGATGATGAATTTTTTGAGCATGGGTAGGGATGGATCTATGCGTCCGTCTGTTGGAATGAGCCGCTCGTAGAACTAAGCAGCGCTCATCTCCAGCGCGGATTGTCGCTTGTTTTGAAATCGTTGAAGAGTGATTCGTAACGCCAGCCGTCATCGGCGACGACGCTACAATCGGTGGCGCTCACCCGTTCATGCAGCAATTGAATTGGATCTGGGATTGCCGGGATCGGCAAGGTTGCCATGATTCTTTTCTTGGCAGCAGGGAGGTCAGGAAAGTCTAATACATATTCTCGCTCCATAAACTCTGCGGCCTTGCGCATTTCAGCCAAATTACCGCCACCCGAAAACTTGAGCAGATCCTGCCAGTATGGGACCGCCATCATCATGCCCAGAAGCTCAGTTAAATGGGCTGCAAGGCAGCCAGCTTGGCCTTCGGACGTTGCGTAGAGTATCGGAAGCCGTTCGATTTCATCGTCTCCATACCCAAGGAACACGCCACCGCAGCTTTCGCCAGCGAGTACGGTGAATTTCGTCGGTGGTTCCATCTTGATCCAAGAGTTATCGCGTGAAGCACGGTCTAAATTGAAATCGAAGTGGCACGCGAGATCCTCAACAATGGACCGCGATGCTTGTATGTCACGAAGGGAAATCATGGAATGCATATCGTGGGAGATGACGGCGGCTCGGGACTGAACTGCGGCGGTTGCAGGCCGGACCTTTACTGGTCACTGCCAGCGTATTTCGCTATACACTGCTTTGCGAGGATTTCACCATTAGCGAAATCCTCTTTACTTAACTTGCTGAGCAATTTTTCCAGCGATTGGCGGGCGTCATTTGCAAGGTCTTGTTCATATTCCTTGTCGTCGCCTGCTGTTGCCTTTGCGCTTGCCGCCGCGCATCGGTACCAGGAATAGGCCTCGGCGTAATTTTGCGAAAGTGCTTTGCCGTCTTCATAAGCCTGGCCCAGATGCCATTGAGCTTCAGAGTGGGCGGCGACTGCTGCTTTGCGCCACAGCGCCACGGCGCGCGCTTGATCGGCGGAGCCGCCCATACCGTAGTAGAGAAGGTAACCTAGGTTGTTTTGCGCCAGCGGGTCATTGGACTGGATGGCTACTTCCCAGTGTTGGCGTGCAGTGGCGAAGTCCTTGACCCGAAACGCATCGACGCCTTTGTTGTACGCGCTGTCTGCGTTGGCTGCAACAGTGCCGGCTTGTAGAGCTATGGCGATGACGAAGAGGACGTATCGAGCAGATATGCGCATTTGATTCTTACCGATTAACCGCAAAAGATTGCTAATGTAACATCAATGATGCTGCTTGGCTATTTTGTAACTTGTTCAGGCATGATGCTTGTCTGTCCCATCACTACGGCTGAATTCGTCATTGACGACAACAAGACGAGGTGATTGCGGAGGCGACCCCTTGCCGCTGACAGCATCGATGTAATCCGCCCAGTCTTGCATCATCCTGCGCCGCTCAGCGAGGAACTGGGCGCGGTCGTAGGCACTCGCTACCTTGTCCTTTGGTGCATGCGCCAACTGTCTGTCCACGACCTCATGCCGGTAGCCCAGGCGCTCTTTAATCGTGCTCATGGCCAGTGCCCGGAACCCATGGCCGGTCATCTTGCCCTTGTACCCCATGCGGCCAAGCGCCACCAGTATCGTGTTATTGCTGATGGGCTTTTCGTGATCGCGCTGGTTCGGGAACAGGTGCTTGCTGCGGCCCGTGATGGTGTGCAGTTCTCGCAGCAATTCCAGTGCCTGCCGCGACAGGCAAACATGATGGTTGGTCATATCCGGATTGACGGTTAGCCTGCCGCGCTTCATACGCTGCCACGGAATGATCCACTCACCGCGCTCCAGGTCGATCTCGCTCCAAGGCGTTTCGATCAACTCGCTGGTGCGCATGAAGCACAGCAGCATCAGGCGCAATGCAATGCGCGTCGGCGCGAACATGCGCGCTTCGTTCCGCTCCAGTATGGACAGGAACTGCGGCAGTTCGTCGGCATCGATGGCGGCGAAATGTCCAGCGCGGACAGTCTTCAGCACATCCTTCATGTCCACCACCAGATTGCGGTCAGTGAATCCGCACTGGATCGCGTAGCTGAAAATCTGCGAACAGACCGCTTTCAGGCGGTGCGCCACTTCGTTCGCGCCGCGCTCTTCGATCTTGCGCAACGTGGCGATCACGTCGCGGTGCTTGATTTCATCGATGGGCATGCGGCCAATGCTGGGAAAGATGCGGCTTGCAGACGCTGGATGGTGTTCTTGGCAGTGCGTTCGCTCCACGTCGGCACCTTGTTGGCGTGCCACTCGCGGGCGATCTTTTCGAACGTATTGCAGGCCTTGTCTTTCGCCAAGCGCTTGGCTTCGTCGCGATGCTTGGCGGGGTCTATCCCTTGCAGCAGCAGTCGGCGCGCAGCCAAGCGCTTTTCTCGTGCGTCCTGCAAGGTGATTTCCGGGTAGGGGCCGAACGTCAGCGTGTTCTCTTTGCCGTTGGCTTGCCGGAACTTGAAGCGCCAGATGCGGGAACCGATGGGAGAAACGTCGAGGTACATGCCATCGCCATCGAACAGCTTGTACGGCTTCTCGCGTGGCTTGGCGCTTTTGACAAGGATATCTGTCAGCGGAGCAAAGACCTTAGGCATGGCAACCTCCTTCGAAGCATGCTGTAAGAATCAATATAGTCCGTTTTCCAACGTTTGGGGGTACGCGGAATCGTTAGGGTAAGACGTGCCCCCAAGCATGCACTGGTGTAGTTGAGATGTAGGGAGTCGTCGTGAAACGTCCAGAAACGAAAAAACCGCTTAGATTCAGCATCTTAAGCGGTTTCGGTGAGACGTTTTGGAACGTCTTGGTACTTCCTGATTTGTGTCCTTGGCGGAGAGAGGGGGATTCGAACCCCCGATAGGCTATGAACCTATACACGCTTTCCAGGCGTGCGACTTAAACCACTCATCCATCTCTCCTGCATCTCTCACTCATCGCGAGAGGCCCGAATTATAGCAGCGTTTTGCGAGATGGCAAAGACTTTCTGCTTAGAACCGTTAAAACCGGTAAACCAGCCGGATGGCCGTCCCGTCTGACCCATAGGGTCAGACCCCGTCTGTTCAGGCTTAGGAGGTTTCTTTCAGTTGCTCGAGGATGGCGGGGTTTTCGAGCGTGCTGACGTCTTGGGTGATGGTTTCGCCTTTGGCCAGTACGCGCAGCAGGCGGCGCATGATCTTGCCGGAACGGGTCTTCGGCAGGTTGTCGCCGAAGCGGATCTCTTTCGGCTTGGCGATCGGGCCGATCTCTTTACCTACCCAGTTGCGCAGCTCGGTGGCGATTTGCTTGGCTTCGTCGCCAGTCGGGCGGGCGCGCTTCAAGACCACGAAGGCGCAGATCGATTCGCCGGTGGTTTCGTCTGGCTTGCCTACCACTGCGGCTTCGGCGACCAGCGGGTTGGCGACCAGGGCGGATTCAATCTCCATCGTGCCCATGCGGTGGCCGGATACGTTCAGCACATCGTCGATACGGCCGGTGATGGTGAAGTAGCCGGTTTCGGCATTGCGGATTGCACCGTCGCCTGCCAGGTAGTATTTGCCGCCCAGTTCTTCTGGGAAGTAGCCGGCCTTGAAGCGGTCCGGGTTGCCCCAGATGGTGCGGATCATCGATGGCCATGGGCGCTTCACCACCAGGATGCCGCCACTGCCGTTCGGTACGTCGTGCCCTGCTTCGTCCACAATCGCGGCCATGATGCCTGGCAGCGGCAGGGTGCAGGAGCCTGGGACCATCGGGGTAGCGCCTGGCAGCGGGGTAATCATGTGGCCGCCGGTTTCGGTCTGCCAGAAGGTGTCGACGATCGGGCACTTCTCGCCGCCGACATTCTTGTAGTACCACATCCATGCTTCCGGATTGATCGGCTCACCCACGGTGCCCAGCAGGCGCAGCGAGGAGATGTCGAAGTTCTTCGGATGCACTTTCGGGTCGACGTCGGAGGCTTTGATCAGCGAGCGGATCGCGGTCGGTGCGGTGTAGAAGATGTTGACCTTGTGCTTGGCGATGTTTTCCCAGAAGCGGCCGGCGTGCGGGAAGGTCGGGATGCCTTCGAATACCACCTGGGTGGCGCCAACCGCAGTCGGTCCGTAGGCGATATAGGTGTGGCCGGTGACCCAGCCGATATCGGCGGTGCACCAGTACACATCTTCCGGCTTGATGTCGAACGACCACTTCATGGTCAGCGCTGCCCACAGCAGGTAGCCGCCAGTCGAGTGCTGCACGCCTTTCGGGGTGCCGGTGGAGCCGGAGGTGTACAGGATGAACAGCGGGTGCTCCGCTTCCACCCATTCAGGTTCGCAGGTGGTGGCCTGGCCTTCCACCAGGTCGTGCAGCCAGATGTCGCGGCCTTCGGTCCAGGCGATGTTGCCGCCGGTGCGCTTGTACACCACCACGTTCTTGATCGAGTCGCAGCCGCCCATGGCCAGCGCTTCGTCGACGATGGCTTTCAGTGGCAGTTGTTTGCCGCCACGCAGCTGTTCGTCGCAGGTCAGCACGGCAACGGCGCCGGCGTCGATGATGCGTTCTTGCAGGGACTTGGCGGAGAAGCCGCCGAACACCACGGAGTGGGTGGCGCCGATACGGGCGCAGGCCTGCATTGCAGCCACGCCTTCGACAGACATGGACATATAGATCACAACGCGGTCGCCTTTCTTGATGCCGCGCGCCTTCAGGCCGTTGGCGATCTTGCAGACCTTGTCGTGCAGTTGCTGGTAGCTGACGCGGGTCACTTCACCGTCGTCGGCTTCAAATATGATGGCGGTCTTGTCGCCCAGGCCCTTCTTGATATTGCGGTCCAGGCAGTTGTAGGAGACATTCAGCTTGCCGTCTTCGAACCATTTGTAGAACGGTGCGTTGTCTTCGTTCAGGGTGCGGGTGAATGGGGTTTGCCACTCGATATGCTCGCGCGCCAGGCGCGCCCAGAAGCCTTCGTAATCGCGCTCGGCTTCATCGCACAGCGCTTTGTACGCGGCCATGCCGGATACGGCAGCCTTTTCCACGAATGCCGCAGGTGGCGCGAAAATGCGCGATTCCATTGGTCCCTGTTGATCTGCGCCTTGGTTGGTCATGCTTGTCTCCGGTTAGTGATGGTTTGCTAGCAACGATAGTGCCTGTCGCTTACTGCCCCCTTACACTTGATCAGGAGGCTATTTTTGACATTTTAATCACTTCTTTGGGCGCAGGTACAGCGCGCGAAGACAATATGCGATTGACCAGCAATACCAATTTGTCGCGCACCCATTCGCCCAGGCCGCGCTCGAGCAATCGGTGCGAGAGCGCGGCGAGCGGCATCGCCAACAGCAGCGTGAGGAACACCTCATTCCAGCTGTGATCGTGCAGGCCGAGCTGTTCGAGCCAGCGGGTCAAGACCACTTGGCCGAGGAAATGCGTCAGGTACATCGAGTACGACACGGTGCCGGTCCACACCAGCCAGCGCGGCATCGTCAGCGCGACGGTCTTGCTGGCGATGGCGAGCGCCAGCACCATCAGCGCCAGCGGCCAGCCCCACCCTGCCGGGCCGTGGAAGCCGCCCACGCCGGACCAGCCCCACCACAGCACAAAGCCGGCACTGCAAACGACGGTTTGCCACGCAACGGTCTCGTTCCTGATGCGGATGCGCGGGTTCAGGTAAATCAAGCCGATCACCACGCCGGCCAGGAACTCGTAGATGATCGGATTGGTCACCAGCTGCATATAAGCGGATCGGAACGACAGGTACTGCTGCACGTTCAGCGTTGGGCCGCCGTGCGTGGCGGGCAGCAGCACCAGCGTCAGGAGCATCCAGCTTGCCAGCACGAACCAGCGCAGGCGGCCGGCCAGCATGCTGATGCCGAACACGATATAGAAGTACATCTCGAACGCGAGCGTCCAGGCCAGCGGGAACACCAGGCCGAAGAACGGCGCCTCCTGCGGCGCCAGCGGCTGGAAGGCCAGTGATTTAAACAGGGCACGCAGGCGGTCCGCGTCATGGAAGAACCCCATGCCACCGCGGCTGATGAAAATCCAGAGGATGGTCACCACGGCGTAGGCCGGCCAGATGCGGGCGAAGCGCTTGACCGTGAACAGCGCCGCATCGCGCGGGCCGCTGGCGCCTTGCGTGGTGTAGACCATGATGAAGCCGCTGATCAGGAAGAACAGGTCCACGCCCATCGCGCCCGGCAGGAAGAACAGGTTGCCCAGCCCTTCGTTCGGGGTACCGCCCAGGAAATAGCGCCCGTGGGTGAGCACAACACCCAGCACGGCGAGCCCGCGCAGCCCTTGCAACCAATCCAGCTTCATCTTCACTTGCCAAATAAACAAAGGGTTGCACTGTAGCAGCATTCCATTAATGAAGCAATTGCGCCTGCCGCTGCCGTGCGGGCCTTGCCCGTGTAGAATATCGGCTTGTTTTATTCAACAACATTCACAGATGACCGAGCCACTGAACACCAACGGCAAACGCCTGAGCCCTATCCCTGCCTTTATCTTCATGTCCCGCTGGCTGCAGCTGCCGCTGTACCTGGGCCTGATCCTGGCGCAGTGCGTCTATGTGTTCCATTTCTGGGTCGAGCTGAAGGACCTGATTGGCGCCGCAATGGGCAATGCCGACTCGCTGGCGCACATTTTCCAGGCCATCGCCGTGCCTGGACAGCAACCGCCGACCAAATTGAGCGAAACCATCATCATGCTGGTGGTGCTTGGCCTGATCGACGTAGTCATGATTTCCAACCTGCTGATCATGGTGATCGTAGGCGGTTATGAGACCTTCGTTTCGCGAATGCATTTGGAGGGCCACCCGGACCAGCCTGAATGGCTGTCGCACGTGAACGCCTCCGTGCTGAAGACCAAACTGGCGATGGCGATCATCGGTATCTCCTCGATCCACCTGCTGAAGACCTTCATCAACTCGCATGCCTACGAGCCGAAAGTACTGATCGCGCAGACCGTAATCCACTGCGTATTCCTGTTGTCGGCAATGGCGATTGCCTACACTGACCGCATCACCACCCTGACGCACAACGATACAAAGCATCACTAATTAGCCAAACGAGCCAATCATGACCATCATCAAGCAAGACGACCTGATTGAATCTGTCGCCGCCGCGCTGCAGTACATCAGCTACTACCACCCTGCCGACTACATCCAGCACCTGGCGCGCGCTTACGAATCCGAGCAAAGCCCGGCTGCGAAAGATGCGATCGCCCAGATCCTGACCAACTCCCGCATGTGCGCGGAAGGCAAGCGTCCGATCTGCCAGGACACCGGCATGGTGAACGTCTTCCTGAAGATCGGTATGGGTGTACGCTTTGAAGGCTTCACCGGCACCGTGACCGACGCCGTCAACGAAGGCGTGCGCCGCGCGTACAACTTCGCCGACAACAAGCTGCGCGCCTCCATCGTGGCCGACCCGCACTTCGAGCGCAAGAACACCAAGGACAACACCCCAGCCGTGGTGCACATGGAACTGGTGGAAGGCAACACCGTCGATGTGGCCGTTGCAGCCAAAGGCGGCGGCTCCGAGAACAAGACCAAGTTCGTCATGCTGAATCCATCCGACTCGCTGGTGGACTGGGTGCTGAAGACCGTGCCGCTGATGGGCGCTGGCTGGTGCCCGCCAGGCATGCTGGGTATCGGTATCGGCGGCTCCGCAGAAAAAGCCATGCTGCTGGCCAAAGAGTCGCTGATGGAAGACATCGATATGTACGAGCTGAAAAAGCGCGGCCCGCAGAACAAGCTGGAAGAACTGCGTATCGAACTGTGCGACAAGATCAATGCCCTGGGCATCGGCGCGCAAGGCCTGGGCGGCCTGACCACCGTGCTGGACGTGAAGATCAATATGTACCCGACCCACGCTGCCTCCAAGCCGGTCGCCATGATCCCGAACTGCGCGGCCACCCGTCACGCCCACTTCGTGCTGGATGGTTCCGGCCCGGCCTACATCGAGCCGCCGAAGCTGTCCGACTGGCCTGATGTCACCTGGGCTGCCGACACCGAGAAGTCCAAGCGCGTCGACCTGAACACCCTGACCAAGGAAGAAGTCGCGTCGTGGAAGCCGGGCCAGACCCTGCTCCTGAACGGCAAGATGCTGACCGGCCGCGATGCCGCCCACAAGCGCATCCAGGACATGCTGTCCAAAGGCGAAAAGCTGCCGGTGGACTTCACCAACCGCGTGATCTACTACGTGGGTCCGGTCGACCCAGTGCGCGACGAAGTGGTAGGCCCGGCCGGCCCGACCACCGCTACCCGCATGGACAAGTTCACCGACATGATGCTGGAAAAAACCGGCCTGATCTCCATGGTCGGCAAGGCGGAACGCGGCCCTACCGCGATCGAATCGATCCAGAAGCACAAGTCGGCTTACCTGATGGCTGTTGGCGGCGCTGCTTACCTGGTGTCGAAAGCGATCAAGGGCGCCAAGGTCGTCGGCTTTGAAGACCTGGGCATGGAAGCGATCTATGAATTCGACGTGGTGGACATGCCTGTCACCGTGGCCGTTGATTCTTCCGGCACTTCCGTGCACAACACCGGCCCGAAAGAGTGGCAGGTGAAGATCGAGTCCCTGAAAGCAGCACAACCAGCCTGATGACACACGCTGTTCCCTCCTCCGCCGATGCGCCCATCGGCGTCTTCGATTCAGGCGTTGGAGGGCTCTCCGTGCTGCGCCATATCCACGCGCAGCTGCCGCATGAGCATGTGCTGTACTTTGCCGATTCCGCCTTCGCGCCCTACGGTGCGAAGACGGATGAATGGCTGGTGCAGCGTGCGCTCGACGTTACCGCTTTCCTGATTTCGCGCGGCGCCAAGGCGCTGGTGGTGGCCTGCAATACCGCCACCGTGGCCGCCATCAAGGCGGTGCGCACCGCCTACCCCGCCCTGCCGGTGGTCGGCGTGGAGCCTGGCCTCAAGCCCGGCGCCGCCGCCACGCGCAACGGCACCGTCGGCGTGCTGGCCACCGCCAGCACCCTGCGCGGCGAAAAATTCCTGGCACTGCGCGAGCAGATCTCCAGCGCCAACGGCACCCGCTTCCTGCTGCAACCATGCGGCGGCCTGGTGGAACGCATCGAACAGGGCGACCTGTCGGGCGCTGAAACTGCCGCCATGCTGGAAGGCTTTGTCACACCCTTGCTGGACCAGGGCGCCGATACGCTGGTACTGGGCTGCACCCACTACCCCTTCGTGCGCGAAGCCATCGCCAGCCTGGTGGCTGAACGCGGCGACAGCGCGGCCGTCACACTGATCGACACCGGCGACGCCGTGGCGCGCCAGTTGGCCCGCCTGCTGGAAGGGGCCGGCCTGCAGCGCCCGGGCGGCACGCCAGCCCACCTGCGCGGCTACACCAGCGGCAACGCGGCGGCCCTGGAGCAGCAGTTCGCCAACCTGCTCGGGCTCCATCCGCAAGTCGAATCAGTGCAAGTTTGAAATAAATTTGCGAGATTCCGGGAGTCCCTATATAATCTCGGCTCTGTCGCGCTGCGGTGCGATAAAAAAGCAGTTTTCAGTGGTGGCTGTAGCTCAGTTGGTAGAGTCCAGGATTGTGATTCCTGTTGTCGTGGGTTCGAGCCCCATCAGCCACCCCACCGAATTCACGAAGAAGGCCTGATCGAAAGATCAGGCCTTTTTTGTTTTCCGATGTTAAATCACTGTCGGAAAATTTTACACTCCCCTCCCGCCTCTATTCCTTCAATTTTGTAAGTGACTGATTTAACTGATGCAATTATTATTTCCACATAGATGGAATAATTCTTGCATGTTAACTTTGGTTATTCATCAACAAGGAAGCACATGCAGTTCAAAGCAATTCTCGCCGGCGCAACCCTGCTGGCGGCCAGTACCCTCACCCATGCTGGCGTGATCGTCGGCGGCTCCGACCTCCTGAACACCGCAAACCAGGCACAGCTCGAAGCATGGCTCGGCAAAGGCCCGCTGACGCTGACCAACATCTTCGACAAGAAAACCGGCGATAACGCCACCACTTTCCATAACGCAGTCAACGGCAAAGGCGCCACCTTCTCCGTAATGAGCGTTTCGCTGAACGGCCAGAGCTGGGAAACCATTGGCGGCTACAATCCGTCCAGCTGGTTTAACGTCGATCAGAACGGCCATGCAAATTACAACTACACCTTTGCGGCTGCCGATCAAACCGGCTTTATCTTTAACCTGACCGATTCCGTAAAGTGGAGCCAGAGGCATGTCTATCAAACTTACAATTATGTGGGCTATGGCCCAACCTTCGGCGGCGGGCATGACCTGTATGTCGATTACGGCTTGAGCTATGGTTACAGCCGCAGCCATACCTACGGCGCCGCCAACATCGGATACGACTACAACATTCTTACGCAGCAGGCTTTTGCGGCCGGCTTCCAGGTGCGGGATCTGGAAGTATTCACCGTCGCCCAAAGCACCGTGCCTGAACCGGGCAGCCTTGCGCTGATGGGCCTGGGCCTGCTGGGTCTGGCCTTCGCTGCCCGCCGCAAGCAGTAACGCAAAGCATCCCTTGCATTCAAAGCCCAGCCTCGCGCTGGGCTTTTTTATGGGTGGTCTTGCTGGTAGCGTTTATAGGCTGGACTGTTGCGGGCGTCCTGCACTGCCTGCCACAAACGCTGCGCAAGCTCAGGCTGCTGGGCGTGGAACTGCTTCGACAGCATCAGGTACATGGGCGTCAGGTCGAACGCCATGCCGGCGCGCTCGATTCGGCCAGCGTGGCGGCTGGCGACCAGGCGGTCGGCCTCCAGGTCCATGCCGATCACCACGTCCACCCGGTCGGCACGCAGCTTGTCCATGTTCTGCTCCAGCGTCTTGGCGCCGTCGTCAAACGGCACGCCAAGCGCGCGCAGGCGGTCGGTGACGAAGATGAAGGCCGACTCCACGCCGACGCTGCCATCCAGGCCATGGAAGCGCTGGCCATCCCAACTCACCTCACTGGCGACGCGCCGGTAAGGGTAATAGCGCACCGCGCCGAAAGACTTGGTGACATCGGGCGCCTCGCCGGACATGGGAAAGGCCGCAATCGCGGTGCGCTCCGGCGAATAGGCGCCGATCATGCCGTCAACGATGCCGGTCCGGACCTCGTCCAGGCAGCGCCGGCGCGGCGCGATTTTGCGCTCGATGGTGACGCCGGCCTTGCGCGCGGCCAGCTGCAGCAGGTACTGGTAATGGCCGGTGCCATCGACCCGCGCCACCGGCGCAAAGTCGATATCCAGCGAACAGAATCGCAATACCGGCGCCGCATTGGCGGCATGCACCGCAGGCAGCGCGGCAAGCAGCAGGAGGGGGAGCAAATGCTTCATCTTCACGCCGCAAGCGTAGCACAGGATACAGGGCGGGATCTGACCGCATTCGCACTTATGCTGGCGCCATGGACACCTACCCAATCATTGAATTCCGCCGCTACACGACCATCGAGGGCGGCCAGGCAGCGTTTGCGCGCTATTTCGAAACCCTGTTCCCGGAAGCCTTCCAGCAGCTGGGCGCGCTGGCCCTGGGCCAGTTCACGGAGCCGGAGCGGCATAACAGCTTCCTCTGGCTGCGCGGCTTCGCCAGCTGGGAGCAGCGCGCCATCGTCAACGGCGCCTTCTACTACGGGCCGGTATGGAAGGAGCACAAGGCCACGCTGAACGGCCTGATGACGGACAGCGACAATGTGCTGCTGTTGCGGCCACTGCGCCCCGGTAGCGGCGTGGCCGACTTGCCCGCCGTCGATCCCTACCGCGAGCCGCAGGGCGCACAGGGCGAGGCGGTGGCGGTAGTCTTCACGCTGCAGCCCGGCGCGGACGCGCTCGAGCGCTTCGCCGAACTGGCCGCCCCCACCTTCGCCGCCTGGCGCGATAGCGGCTGGCGCCAGGCCGGCGTGCTGGCCACGCTCGACATGCCGAACAACTTCCCCCAGCTGCCGGTGCGCGGCGACGGCCCGCACCTGGTCTGGCTTGGCATCGCCGCCCCGGGCAGCGCCCCACCCGTGCTGGAACTCCTGGATGACACCGCGCGCGCCCTGCTGCGCGAGCCGCCCGAGCGCATCCTGTTGTGCCCGACACAACGTTCGCGGCTGCGCTCCCACCGACAAAATTAATCCGGTCCGCCTTTGCCCGGCGGCATTAGTTTGGCGCTAAAATAACGGCTGGAAAAAATTTTGCGGGATTGGAAGAAGCCATGTCGGAGTTGAAAGATTTAACTACTTACAGCAAAGATACCCCAGTCGGCCTGCCGGTCGTGGGTGGCCGTGCTGGCGTCTTCGTCCCAACCGAGGAGTTCGATTTGAAGAACTCCACCACCATCCGTAAAGGCGCCGGCATCGTCGGCTTCGGCAATCCGGATGGCTCGCTGACGGTCTACTTCGAAGCCAACCGCTTCGATGAATCCAGCCTGCACAAATGGGAAAACAAGGCCCGTAAAGCCTACGACCGCCTGGTCATGGTGGCGCCGACCGTGTCGAAAGCCAAGATGGATGCCAAGTACCTGGAATTCATCGGCTACATCGACGGCGCCGGCATCACCCTGAAGGAACCGGAGCGCCTGATCCACTGGCTGTCGCAGTCCGACGCGATGGATACCGCCCCGGCCGGACCCGTTGTACTTTGGGGTAAAAAATAAAGGACGAGCAATAGTCCTACAAAGGCATCGGCAACCATCCGATGCCTTTTTTATTTGCTCTTGAATAAGATGGAGTTAAATCTACGGCAGGAGCGAAAACATGTCCCATCACCCTTACCTCAGCAGCGCACTGGCGCTTAGCCTCGCGGCTTCGGCCACCTGGCTGCTGTGTTCAGCGGACGTGCTGATGCACATCGCCCCTTACTTCCACTGATCAGCGGCGGCCGCGGCGGCCATGCCAGTGGCGGTTGGTGAACAGGAAATCAAAGCCAATCGTCACCGGCGGATAGTAATAGGCCGGCGCTGGCGCATAGTAAGGGGATGGCGCCACATACACCGGCTGCGGTTGCGCATACACCGGCTCACTGTAATACGTCACCGGCGCCCCGGAACGCGCCGCAGTACCATTCGGCACCGGCGTCACCGAAACGGTTTGCCATTCATACGGATTGCCGGACGCATAGCGCGCAGGCTGCTGGACAGCGCATCCGGCCAGGCCCAGGGCCAGTACCGGCAAGATCATCAAAGTTTTCATCACAAATTCTCCTCCCAGTATTCAACTATAGGGAAAATTCGCGCCCGTGCCGCCGCTTTTACAATCGCTTACAGCGGACACATCAAATATACGGAATCTCGCATTTATCCAGCGCCTTGCCCGTTTCGTCGACCCGCTGGGCACACAGCCGGTACGTGATGCCGTGGTCCATATCGATACGGTACACCTTCCCATACGGGAGCGATACCGTTTCCTGCAGCACGTGCTGGTAGCTGATGGCCGGCACATCGGCCGGCACCGCGATCGAGGTATGGAAGTTACGGCGCCGGTCCTGCTGGCGCCGATGCACGTCGACATTCACCGCCAGGTCGAGCGAAATACCGCCGGGCAGGAAGTTATAGCGCGTCACGCTGCGCGACGCACTCAGCACGCCCCAGGCGCACGGCAGCGCCTCCGGACAATTCTTGAGCTGGGCCAGCGGGAAGATTTCCTCGTGGTTGACGAGCTGGGGCAAGGGCCAGACGGTGCGGGTGCCGTCAGTCTTGCCGCTGGCCGCATTCGGCCAGGTCATGGAATTAACCACCACCACGGACTGCCTGTCGCGGGACGGATCGTTCGGATTGCGCCACATCGCGCAACCGGACAACAGCATGCCGGCCAGTGGAACGAGAAACAGAACTTTCATGGAAGCTAGATTAACAAAAAACGGCCCCGAGGGGCCGTTTTTCTTGTATCGGGCAGCCGGCTTAGTCCAGCTTCCAGGCGTAGTCCACCTTGGTCCAGGTTTCGGCCGGTGCGCCGTCCTTGGTGCCAGGCTTGAACTTGCACGCGCTGATGGCCTTGAGAGCGGCCTTGTCCAGGTTCTTGAAGCCGGACGACTTGTCCAGCTTGGAGTCCTTCACGTCGCCGCTGGCCGACACCAGGAAGGACATGCTGACGGTGCCCTGTTCCTCGTTCATCAGGGATGCTTTCGGATACTCAGCCTTGCAATTCTTGGCGTCGAAAGATGCTGGAACTTCCGCGGCGAATGCCGAAGCGCCCATCGCCAGGGCTACTGCCATAACACTCAACTTCGTAATCATGATGTTCCCCTAATGAGAGAGAATGAATTACAGGGACCAGGCGTAGTCGACCTTGGTCCAGGTCTGGGCTACGGCGCCATCCTTGGTGCCCGGCTTGAATTTGCAAGCGCTGATAGCTTTCTGGGCAGCCTTGTCCAGGTTCTTGTAGCCACTGGACTTATCGATTTTCGAATCCACGACTTCACCGGAAGCGGATACCAGGAAGGCCAGGCTGACGGTGCCCTGCTCTTCGTTCAGCAGGGAAGCCTTTGGGTATTCAGCCTTGCAGTTCTTGGCATCGAAAACTGCCGGAGTTTCAGCCGCGGAAGCGGAGAAGGACACGATGGATGCTGCGATAAAACCAATCAGACGCTTGTTCATTTCTATCCCAATCAAAATTTACTGAAAAACTGTTTTATATTTTTAAAACTCTTCCCACTCGTCGCTACCGGCAGTAGCGGCGACAACTTTCTTAGGCGCTGGAGCAGCGGCTGGCTTGGCTGCTGCAGGGCGGGCTGCGGCCCTCGGCACTACGGCAACCGCAGTCTGGGTCACGGCCGGCTTGGCGGCGCTCAGCGCATATTCGGTCTCCGCGTCCAGCTTGAAGATCGACACCACGCGCGACAGTTCGCTAGCCTGGTCTTGCAGCGACTGCGCAGCGGCAGCAGCTTCTTCCACCAGCGCAGCATTCTGCTGGGTCATGGCATCCATCTCGATGATGGACTGGTTCACTTGTTCGATGCCGGCGCTCTGTTCCTGCGAGGCCGAAGCGATTTCGCTCATGATGTCGGTCACGCGGCGGACGGAAGCAACCACTTCATCCATGGTCACGCCAGCCTGGCCCACCAGTTTCGAACCGCGTTCCACTTTCTCGACGGAGTCGCCGATCAGGGACTTGATCTCTTTTGCTGCGCCAGCGGAACGCTGGGCCAGGTTACGCACTTCGGAAGCCACTACCGCGAAGCCACGGCCCTGCTCACCGGCACGGGCTGCTTCAACCGCAGCGTTCAGCGCCAGGATGTTGGTCTGGAAGGCGATGCCGTCGATCACGCCGATGATGTCGACGATCTTGTTGGCGGAGGCGTTGATCGAGCTCATGGTCTCAACCACTTGTGACACCACCTGGCCACCCTTCAGTGCCACGTCGGAGGCGGAAGCTGCCAGCTGGTTCGCTTCGCGGGCATTGTCGGCGTTCTGCTTCACGGTGGAGGTCAGTTCTTCCATCGCGGAAGCGGTCTTCTCCAGGTTCGAAGCCTGCATCTCGGTACGCGAGGACAGGTCGATATTGCCGGCGGCGATTTCACGCGATGCGGTGCCGATGGTCTCGGTACCCTGGCGCACCTGGCCAACGATCTCCACCAGGCTATTGCGCATTTCTTTCATTTCAACCAGCAGGGAATCCTTGTCGGTCGAAACGGTGTCGATGCTGACCGACAGGTCGCCGTTGGCGATGGCGCCAGCGATCGATGCAGTGTAGTCAGGCTCGCCACCCAGTTGCTTCAGCAGGCCGCGGGTAATGACCCAGGCAGCGCCGACCGAGATCACCACCGCAGCCAGGCCGGCCACGATCATGAACAGGCGGGCGGAGGAGAAGCCTTCAGCAGCTTCCACCTTCATGTCTTCGTTCAGTTTGTCTTCCAGGGCAGCCAGCTGGTCCAGCGCTTCCATCCACTTCTTCTGCGCAGGACGGATTTCCTTGATCAGGATACGGGTAGCACCAACGGCATCGTTGGCCAGCCACAGGTCGGACGCCTTCTTGATGGCTGGCAGGGCCACGCCTTCGTGTTCCTTCACCTGCGCCAGCAGGGTCTTTTCTTCTGCGGTCGCGTCTTTGGCGTACAGGGCGGACAGCTTCTTGCTCAGCTCTTCGTACTTAACGCCCTGGTCGTTCAGGCGCTTCATTTCCGGTTCCATATCGGCCGGATCGGACATCAGGGTCAGGACTTTCAAGCCATTGATGCGTTCGTTGACGTTGTTACGCATGTCAACAACCAGACGGGTGGCGACAGAGTTGACACTTACTACATGATCCAGGCGGTCCTGAATCTGAGCCATGCGCCAGATACCGACGATAGTGATAATGACGAGGAACGCCAGTACCAGTGCGAAACCGAGACCAAGACGGGTCCCTACCTTCATTTTACTCAAATTCATTTCGGCTCTTATTTATAGAAGTGACACAAGTTGTTGACTGCCTAAGATGCATTAATGAAATATTTACTGCATCCACTGACCCTTGCTGCTACGCAAGTAGCGACAGTAGCAAACTATGACTGCGAATGCAAAGATCGCTTTCGCCGCAGGATGAAACCTGTCGTATTTCATCCCTAAAACACACGGTAGGAACCGTAAATAGCATGTGTGTATCAGCGGAATTATAGTCCTGAGGTTTCCGCACGGCAAGCAAATTTTGCTCAAATTGTGGGCAAGTGAACTTTCTTTGGGGAAAGAGCTCAGCCGCAGCGGGAAACGGAAGTGAATGCGCAGGATTTCTTTTGTTTACGCGGTTCGGCTGAATGCCTCGAGCAGGAGGCGCGGATCGCCGGCCGCCAGCTGCTTGGCGTCGGACAAAGTTTGGCGATATTGGCGCGCGCCCTTCAAGCCCTGGGCGATGCCGAGCAGGTGGCGCGTGATGGAGTTGATCTTCAAGCCGCGGCCGGCCTCTTTTGCCAACTGCTCCTCAATGTACGGGATCATCGCCTCCAGCACCTGCTGGCGGGTGCGCGGCGCTTCGCTGGCGCCGTAGTAGCGCTGGTCGAAGTCAGCCATCAGGTAAGGGTTGTGGTAAGCCTCGCGGCCCAGCATCACGCCGTCCACGTGCTCGAGGTGGGTGTCGATTTCGTCCAGCGTCTTGATACCGCCGTTGATCAGGATCTCGAACTGCGGGAAATCTTTCTTCAGCTGGTAAGCGTACTCGTACTTCAGCGGCGGGATTTCGCGGTTTTCCTTGGGCGACAGGCCCTTCAGGATGGCGTTACGGGCGTGCACGATAAAGGTAGTGCAACCGGCTTCCGCCACGGTGCCCACGAAATCGCGCACAAAGTCGTAGCTCTCCTCGTAATCGATGCCGATACGGTGCTTGACGGTGACGTCGATCTGCACCGCATCCTTCATCGCCTTGACGCAGTCGCGCACCAGTTCCGGCTCCGACATCAGGCAAGCGCCGAAAGCGCCCTTCTGCACCCGCTCCGACGGGCAGCCGCAATTGAGGTTGATTTCATCGTAGCCCCACTTCTCGCCCAGTTTGGCGGAAATGGCCAGGTCCTTCGGATCCGAACCGCCCAGCTGCAGCGCCACCGGATGCTCCTCCTCATTGAAGCGCAGATGGCGCTCCACATCGCCATACACCAGCGCACCGGTAGTCACCATCTCCGTATACAGCCAGGTGTATTTCGAGATCAGGCGATGGAAATGGCGGCAATGGCGGTCGGTCCAATCCATCATCGGCGCCACGGAAAGGCGGCGGGAAGGCTTAGTCATAGTAACAAGCGTCAAAACAAGGGCTGCACATTATACAGGCACCAGCACTGCCGCGCTCGTGTCCCACCATGGGGTCACACCCTAAACGGGACACGGACACAGCAGCGCATCAGTCGAGCTCGTGTCCCACTTGGGGTGTGACCCCAAGGTGGGACACGGGCTCAGCCATTGAAGAGTTCCTCGACGCGGGACATGCGGCGGGCCGCCTCGCCTTCCAGCTGGCCGGAGGCGGTCATGATCTGGCGCACGCCTTCCAGCGCGCGTTTGCGGTCGACGTCGGCCAGAAGCTTGGGCAGCGCCGCCATGGCGCGCTCTTCGTCCAGTTGGAGGATCATGTTCTGCTCCTGCACCACCTCCTTGAAGCGCGCCAGCGACATGCGCTCCTTGGCCGGCAGACGGGTACGCAGCTCGCGCAGGGTGGCGAAGGCGCGTTCGTCGGCGGCGCGCATTTCCGGGCTGCGGGCGATGTACAGGATGGAGCGCATCACCGCTTCGCGCTCGCCCCCACTGGCCAGGCGCTTGGCGGCTTCGGTGCGGCGTGCGGCCACCACCGATTCGCGGGCGATGTCGCGCCCAATCCGGCGGCGGATATTGGCCGAATCGGCGCGCAAGCCCACCAGCGTTTGCAGCAAGGGCTGGCCATAAGTCGAGAGGAAGAACTGCTCCACCGACTGGTCGCGCATTTCCTGGTAGCGGTCCAGCACCGCCACGATCTGCTGCGAGGCCGCTTCCTGCATCTGCAGGAAAGGATTATCCGGCGACACCGGCTTGCGCTGCGCCCTCACCTGTTCCGCCATCGCGCAGATCCCTTTGAGGAAGGGATTCATGTCGGAGAACATCTCGTAGCGCAGGCGGTATGGGTGCATGCGCCGCATCCATTCAGCAGTCTGCTCATTGGTGGTGGCGCGCACGAAGGGGCTCATGAAGGTGCGGTACAGGCCCTGGTTGATTTCCGACAGCCGCGCCACGGTGGCGAAGCGGCGCTCGTCCTCATCGTCATTGCCGCCCAGCGCGCGCAGCTCGTTCAGGTCGCGCCGCTCGAAGCGCACCACATAGTCGCCCTGCGCCAGCTCGGGACTATGCACGCCCTCCTCGCCCTTGTCGATGAAGACTGCCTCGTACAGGCCCGGCGGCAGCACATCGATCAAGTCCATGGAGCGGGTGAATTCGTCATGCTCCTTGTTCGCCACCGAGGCGGAAACGAAGATCCCCAAGTGCCCGATCGATTCATGCAGCGTATAGACCACGGTCTGCCCGCCCGCCACCATCGCCGCATCGGTCTCGTACAGGTCGAGCAGCCAGCCCAGCGCCTGCTGCGGCGGCGTGATGTCGTCGCCCCAGGAGCAGAACACCACGATCGGCGAACGGATATTGCGCAAGTCGATACGGCGTCCGTCCGAGTCGTGGATAGTGCCGTTGCTCAGGCGATTGCCGACAAACAGGTTGTCGGTGATGAACTGGATTTCCTCGGCATTGAGCAGCACCGGGTTGCCCCACCAGCGCTCGAACTCCAGGAAGCGCTTCTCTTCCGTATCCACGTTGGCGTACACGTGGTAACCCTTCTTCCAATAGGTATTGGAAGGATTCATATTCTCGAAGTTGCTGACCAGGTGGGCGCCGTCGAATTTGCCGTTGCCAAGGTCGCCGGCCAGGGATGTCATCCAGGTACCGCCGGTCAGGCCGCCCAGATAACGCAGGGGATTCTTGCCGCGCACGCCAGCCCAATAGGACAGCGGCGCGCCGGCCAGCACCAGCGGGCCGGCCAGCTCGGGATGCAGGGCGGCCGTCATCATGATCTGCCAGCCGGCCTGGCAATTGCCGATCAGGGCCGGCTTGCCCTCGGCGTCCGGGTGCAGGTAGGCCACCTGTTCGATGAATTGCGCCTCCGCGTGGCAGACATCCTCGATGGTCTGCCCCGCCACGGGTGCCGGCAGGAAGCCGATGAAGTAGCAGGGATTGCCGGCCTTGAGCACGACGCCGATTTCGCTGTCCTGCTTCATGCCACCGATGCCGGGCCCGTGCCCGGCGCGCGGGTCGACCACGATGAAGGGGCGCTTGGTATCGTCGATCTCCATCCCTTCAGGCGGGATGATGCGCATCAGCGAATAATTCACCGGCCGCGCCAGCGTGCGGCCGTCCACGATGGTCTCGAATTCGAAGTTGAGCACATGGGGCGCGGTTTCGCGCTCGCGGGCGTTGCGCTCAGTCCCCCTGCGGTACAACACGTCCATGAACAGGATGGAACGCTGCCAGGCGTCGGTCCAGTATTCCACGGCCTGGGTGGCCAGGTTGGTGTATTCGGCCATGCTGGTGCTCCTCGTCGGTTCCGGCTGGGACGTACAGGTTACCACGAAAAAAAACCCGCCTTGCGGCGGGTTTTTCATATTACGCGTTCTCTTTGGAAGCGCGCTTACGCTCGTGCTCTTTCAGGAAGCGCTTACGCAGGCGGATCGACTTAGGAGTCACTTCCACCAGTTCGTCGTCTTCGATGAATTCCACTGCGTATTCCAGCGACAGCTGGACTGGCGGTACCAGGCGCACTGCTTCGTCGGTGCCGGAAGCACGCACGTTGGTGAGCTGCTTGCCCTTGGTCGGGTTCACAACCAGGTCGTTGTCGCGCGAGTGGATACCGATGATCATGCCTTCGTACACTGGGTCGTTGTGGACCGAGAACATACGGCCGCGATCCTGCAGCTTCCACAGCGCGTAGGCAACAGCCTGGCCGTCTTCCTGCGAGATCATCACGCCGTTGCGGCGGCCGGCCATTTCACCCTTGGAGGTATCTACTGGAGCGTAGGCGTCGAACACGTGCGACATCAGGCCGGTACCACGGGTCAGGGTCATGAATTCGCCCTGGAAGCCGATCAGGCCACGTGCCGGGATGCGGTATTCCAGACGCACACGGCCCTTGCCGTCGGATTCCATGTTCTGCAGGTCGCCACGGCGGCGGCCCAGTTCTTCCATCACGCCGCCCTGGTTGGCTTCTTCCACGTCAACCGACAGCATTTCGTATGGCTCGTGACGTACGCCGTCCACCATCTTGAACACCACGCGTGGACGCGATACGGCCATTTCGAAGCCTTCGCGACGCATGTTTTCGATCAGGATGGTCAGGTGCAGTTCGCCGCGGCCGGACACTTCGAAGATGGTGTCGTCGTCGGTCGGCGCAACGCGCAGCGCCACGTTCGATTTCAGTTCCTTGTCCAGGCGGTCGCGCAGCTGGCGCGAGGTCACGAACTTGCCTTCGCGGCCAGCCAGTGGCGAGGTGTTAACCATGAAGTTCATGGTCAGGGTAGGCTCGTCCACGGTCAGCATTGGCAGCGGATCAGGAGTGTCAACCGCGCACACGGTGGAGCCGATACCGATTTCTTCGATACCGTTGATCAGGACGATGTCGCCGGCAACCGCTTCGTCAACCAGCACGCGCTCCAGGCCCTTGAAGTTCAGCACCTGGTTGATGCGGCCCTTGATCGGGGTGCCTTCCGGACCGTCGATCACCACCACGTCCTGGCCAGCTTTCGCGCGGCCACGGTTGATACGGCCGATACCGATCTTGCCCACGTAGGACGAGTAGTCCAGCGAGGTGATTTGCATCTGCAGCGGACCGTCCGGGTTATCGTCACGCACTGGCACGTACTTCAGGATCGCTTCGAACAGCGGCTTCATGTCGCCGGAGCGCACGTCTTCGGTTTCGCCGGCGTAGCCGTTCAGGCCCGATGCGTAAATGATTGGGAAGTCCAGCTGCTCGTCGTTCGCGCCCAGCTTGTCGAACAGTTCGAAGGTCTGGTTGATCGCCCAGTCAGCGCGCGCGCCAGGACGGTCGATCTTGTTCAGCACCACGATCGGCTTCAGGCCCAGGGCCAGCGCCTTACGGGTCACGAAACGGGTCTGAGGCATTGGGCCTTCTTGTGCGTCGACCAGCAGCAGAACCGAGTCAACCATCGACAGCACACGTTCCACTTCGCCGCCGAAGTCGGCGTGGCCTGGGGTGTCGACGATGTTGATGTGGGTGCCTTCGTACTCAACGGCGCAGTTCTTCGACAGAATGGTAATGCCGCGTTCTTTCTCCAGGTCGTTGGAGTCCATGACGCGGTTATCAACCTGCTGGTTTTCACGGAAGGTACCGGACTGGCGCAGCAGTTGGTCCACGAGGGTGGTCTTGCCATGGTCAACGTGGGCGATGATGGCGATGTTGCGAATTGCGCGTTTAGTATTAGACATGATTTGTGTATTGACAGGAATTCTGCACGTGCGGAGGCACTGAACCCACTAGTATAGCATGCTGCGCCGCAACCAACCAGCCATTCCGCCTGAACCTTGTTTCGCGCCGCCCTCCCCCGGTTTCGTCGCAATGCGCTGGCTTCGGCGCGGCCCGCGCGGCAAAGTACGGTCATCGTTACTTACTTCGTGGAGCGCCAAATGCTGCAACAGATCATCAGCCATACGCCAACTTATGTCTGGGCCCTCCTGGGCCTGCTGGTCTTTCGCGGCGTGGCTGCGAGCCGCGACGGGGAGATGCGCATACGTGCGGTCTTCATCATGCCGGTCGTCATGCTGGCGTTGGGCTTGCATAGCGTTGCCACCGGCTTCGGGCTAGCGTCGCCGGCTGGTGCGGCGTGGCTGGCGGGTCTCGCGGTGGGCGCGGGGATGGCGTGGCGCGTGGCCAGCGTGCGTGTCGATCGCGCAGCGGGAACGGTGTGGCTGCGTGGCAGCTGGGTGCCGATGATGTTGATGCTGACGATCTTTGTGGCGAAGTTCGCGTTTGCCGTGGCGCTGGCGATGCGGCCGGCCCTGCGCGGCAGCATCGCGTTTGCGCTGCCGGCTTGCGCGCTGTTTGGCGCGCTGGCCGGCGCCTTCCTGGGCCGACCACTGCGCGTGGCGGCGGCGCTACGCGCTGCACCGGCTGGCGCAGCGCGGGCCGCGGTAGTTTAAGCCTGGGCGCTGGCGATCAGGCGCTCGGGGGCGAGGATGGCGTATTCGCCGAAGATGCCGGTGCCAAGCAGGCGGCCGGTTTCGTCGTAGATGCGCACGCGGCCTTCGTATGGCGTCGGCACGGCGATCGATGGTTCTTTGCCGAGCGGCAGGCGCTGGCCGTGCAGGAAGCGTTTCGCCAGGTCGGCGTTCAGCACGATGCGCGGGAACGACGACAGCAGCGCGTCCACTGGCGCCAGCAGCTCGCGCGGGGCGGCGTGGGCTGCCAGGTCTTCCAGCGTGACCATCTTGTCGGTGGTCAGGGCGCCGACTTGCGTGCGGCGCAGCGCGTTCAGGTGCGCGCCGCAACCAAGCGCGGCGCCGATGTCCTCGCCCAGCACGCGGATGTAGGTGCCTTTGCTACAGGTGACTTCAATGCGCAGGAACGGCGCTTCATAGCCGACGATTTCCAGCTTGTGGATCACCACGTCGCGCGCCTCGCGTTCGAGCGTGATGCCTTCGCGGGCGTATTCGTACAGCGCTTTGCCGTCGCGCTTGAGCGCCGAGTACATCGGCGGCACCTGCTTGATCGGGCCGCGGAAGCGCGGCAGCACGGCTTCGATATCGGCCAGCGTAGCGCTGGCTTCGCGCGTCTCCAGCACCAAGCCTTCGGTGTCGCCGGTATCGGTGCGCACACCCAGATGCACGGTGGCCAGGTAGGTCTTGTCGGCTTCCAGCAGGTCTTGCGAGAACTTGGTCGCTTCGCCGAAGCACAGCGGCAGCAGGCCGGTGGCGAACGGGTCGAGCGTGCCGGTATGGCCGGCCTTCTTCGCGTTCATGAAGCGCTTGGCCTTGATCAGGGCGTCGTTGCTGGACAGGCCAACCGGCTTATCGAGCAGCAGCACGCCGTCCACGGCATCACGCACGCGCTTTACACGGACTTCGGTCATTCTTCGTCGGCGTTTTCGTCGTAATCCGCAGCGCGCGAAGCGTTGGCCTTGTCGATCAGGGCTGACATCGCCATGCCGCGCGATGCCGACATATCGTGCACGAAGTGCAGCTGCGGCAGCGTGTGGATATGCAGGCGCTTGCCCAGCTGGTTGCGCAGGTAGCCTGCGGCGGCGGTCAGGCCGGCCAGCACGTTCTTGATCGACTCAGGATCGTCCTTCAGCGTGGTGAAGAACACCTTGGCGTGGGCGTAGTCGGGCGTCAGCTGCACTTCCGACAGGGTGATCATGCCCACGCGCGGGTCCTTCAGTTCGAAGGCGATCAGCTCGGACAGGTCTTTCTGGATTTGATCCGCCACGCGCACGCCGCGCTGGGGAATGGATTTGCTATGTTTTGCCATGATAAAGCCTAAAAATGAAGACGGGCGCCTGGCCTCGCCGAAGCGAGGCGGGAGGCACCCGCCGTGTATCGCGCCGTCCTGCTGTTACAGGGTACGGGCGATCTCCTGTACTTCGAAGACTTCGAGCTGGTCGCCCACTTCGATGTCGTTGTAGCCCTTCAGGTTCAGACCGCACTCCAGGCCGGCGCGAACTTCCTTCGCATCGTCCTTGAAGCGCTTGAGCGAGTCGATCTCGCCGGTCCACACCACGATATTGTTGCGCAGCAGGCGGACGGAAGACGAACGCTTGACCACACCATCGGTAACCAGGCAGCCCGCAATCGCGCCGACCTTGGATACGTGGATGACCTGGCGGATCTCGACCTGGCCGGTAACGTGTTCGCGCTTCTCCGGAGCCAGCATGCCCGACATCGCCGCTTTGACCTCTTCGATCGCATCGTAAATGATGTTGTAGTAGCGGATGTCGACGCCGTTGGTCTCGGCCAGCTTGCGCGCCTGTGCATCGGCACGGGCGTTGAAGCCGATGATGACTGCCTTGGAAGCGGTCGCCAGGTTGACGTCCGATTCCGAGATGCCGCCCACCGCTGCGTGCACAACCTGTACGCGCACTTCGGAGGTCGACAGCTTCTGCAGCGAGCCAACCAGCGCTTCCTGCGAACCCTGCACGTCGGTCTTGATGATCAGCGGCAGGTTCTTCACTTCGCCTTCGGCCATCTGGTCGAACATGTTTTCCAGCTTCGCTGCCTGCTGCTTGGCCAGCTTCACGTCGCGGAACTTACCTTGACGGAACAGGCCGATCTCACGGGCTTTACGCTCGTCGGCCATGACCATGGCCTCTTCACCGGCGGCCGGCACTTCGGTCAGGCCCTGGATCTCCACTGGGATCGAAGGACCGGCTTCCGAAATCGCCTTGCCGTTTTCGTCCAGCATCGCACGGACGCGGCCGAACGAGGAACCAGCCAGCACGACGTCGCCGCGCTTCAGGGTACCGGACTGCACCAGGATGGTGGCCACAGGGCCACGGCCCTTGTCCAGACGGGCTTCCACCACCAGGCCGCGCGCAGGCGCTTCGACCGGTGCTTTCAGTTCCAGGACTTCGGCTTGCAGCAGCACTTGCTCCAGCAGGTCGTCGATGCCCTGGCCAGTCTTTGCCGACACCGGCACGAATGGCGAATCGCCACCGTATTCTTCCGGCACCACTTGCTCGGCCACCAGTTCCTGGGTCACGCGGTCAACATTGCCGCCTGGTTTATCGATCTTGTTGATCGCCACCACCAGCGGTACGCCTGCTGCTTTAGCGTGCGAAATCGCTTCTTTGGTCTGCGGCATCACGCCGTCGTCGGCTGCCACCACCAGGATGACGATGTCGGTTGCCTTGGCACCACGGGCACGCATTGCGGTGAACGCCTCGTGACCTGGGGTATCCAGGAAGGTGATGGTGCCGCGCGGGGTGTCCACGTGGTACGCACCAATGTGCTGGGTAATGCCGCCGGCTTCGCCCGACGCCACTTTGGCGCGGCGGATGTAGTCCAGCAGCGAGGTCTTACCGTGGTCGACGTGACCCATCACGGTCACCACCGGTGCGCGCGGGGTTGCTTCGTACTCGGCGTGCTCGCCCTGGTCGGCCAGGATCGCTTCCGGATCGTCAACAGCGGCAGCGAAGGCTTTGTGGCCCATCTCTTCCACCACGATCATCGCGGTTTCCTGGTCCAGCACCTGGTTGATGGTGCACATCTGGCCCAGCTTCATCAGCTGCTTAATGACCTCGGATGCCTTGACTGCCATCTTGTGCGCCAGTTCGGCCACGGTGATGGTTTCCGGCACGTGCACGTCATGGATGATCGCTTCGGTCGGCTGCTGGAAGTTGGTTTCACGGTCTTCGTGATGGCCACCGCGGCGGCCACCTTTGCCGCCTGCGCGCCAGCCGTCACGGCCGCCGGCATTCGCGCCCGCACCGCCACGGCCTTTGCCCGCGCCGCCGCCAGGAGCGCCACGGCGCTTGGCGTCGTCGTTCCAGGTCGATGCCACGTTGGCCGACTTGATGGACTTCTTGTCGCCCGGCTTCTTGTCGTCTTTCTTGTCTGCGCCAGGAGCAGCTGCACCGGCAGCCGGCTTCTTGTCGGCTGGCTTGTGCAGGGTGCCTTCCGCGACTTTCGGCTTGGCGGCAGCAGGTGCCGGCTCAGGAGCCTTCATTACGCGGCGCGGCTGGGACATCATCAGCTTGATCTGGGCCACTTCATCGGCCACGGCCTTGCGGGCGCGCTCGGTCGCTTCGGCGCGCTCGGCGGCTTCCTTGGCGGCGATTTCGTGCTTGCGCTTGGATTCTTCGGCGTCTGCCAGGCGTTTCTTTTCTTCTTCGTCGGCGGCGGCCTTCTGCGCGGCGCCGGCGGCTGCGGCGGCAGCGGCCTTTTCAGCGGCGGCCTTGTCGGCGGCGGCTTTCTTGGACTGCTCTTCCGCTACGCGCTTGGCTTCCTCTTCCGCGGCTTTGGCTTGTGCAGCCTTTTCCTCGTCCAGCTTGGCCAGGCGTTCCTGTTTCTCTTTCAGCTCCGCTTCCTGGCGAGCGATCAGCTCGGCCTGGCGGCGTGCTTCTTCATCGCGGCGCGCCTGTTCGGCAGCGTCGACCACCGGGGCGGCCGGCTTGGCGGCGGTGGTGGTCACCACGTCGTCGCGCTGGACGAAGGTGCGCTTCTTGCGCACTTCGACCTGGATAGTGCGGGCCTTGCCGGAGGCGTCGGCCTGCTTGATCTCCGTGGTCTCTTTACGAGTCAGGGTGATCTTTTTCTTCTCGCCCGGCTCGGAGCCTGCACCGTGGGTACGGCGCAGGTGCTCCAGCAGCTTGTCCTTATCATCTTTTGACAATGGATCTGACGCCGAACTCTTTTCGACGCCAGCAGAACGCAGCTGCGACAGCAGCAAATCTGCAGGCATCTTCAGTTCGGTGGCAAATTGGGCTACGTTGTTACTCGCCATTCAGTCCTCTTTTCTATGTGTCTCGATGATAAATAAAGCTGCTACTACTTTTAGGCCTTGGCGGCTTCGGACGACGCCCACGCCTTGGCTTGCAACGCCTTGGCACGATCATCGTACTTACCGTCGACCAGCTTCATTTCATCGTCGGTCACATTCTCAAACTCATTCGAAATCAGTTCACGTGCGCGGTCGGTCGACAGGGCCAGGATGGCGCCGAACTCGTCGTAGGCCAGACCGGCGAATTGCGCCAGGGTCTTGATGCCTGCGAGGCCCAGCTTGCCCGCGGTGATGCGGTCCATGCCTTCCAGGCCAACCAGCTGTTCTTCCATGCCTTCCAGGCCCTCTTCCGAAGCGATCGCCTCGGTCACCAGGGCGTCGCGGGCGCGGGTACGCAGCTCGTTGACGGTGTCTTCGTCGAACGCTTCGATGTCCAGCATCTCGGAGATCGGCACGTAAGCGATTTCTTCCAGGCTGCTGAAGCCTTCTTCCACCAGGATGTCGGCCACTTCCTGGTCCACATCCAGTTTTTCCATGAACAGTGCGCGCACTGCTGCGGTTTCAGCGGCCAGCTTGTCGGCCGATTCTTCCGCGGTCATGATGTTAATCTTCCAGCCGGTCAGCTCGGAAGCCAGGCGCACGTTCTGGCCGGAGCGGCCGATCGCGATTGCCAGGTTTTCCTCGTCCACCACCACGTCCATGGCGTGCTTGTCTTCGTCAACCATGATCGAGGACACGTTGGCAGGAGCCAGCGCGCCAATCACGAATTGCGCAGGATCTTCCGACCACAGCACGATGTCCACGCGCTCGCCGCCCAGTTCACCGGTCACGGCCTGCACGCGCGAACCGCGCATGCCGACGCAGGTACCGATCGGGTCGATGCGCTTGTCGTTGGTGTGCACGGCAATCTTGGCGCGGACGCCGGCGTCGCGTGCAGCGGATTTGATCTCCAGCATGCCCTGCTCGATCTCTGGCACTTCCAGTTCGAACAGCTTCATGATGAATTCCGGCGCGGTGCGCGACAGGATCACCTGCGGGCCGCGCATATTGCGGTCAACGCGCAGGATGAAGGCGCGTACGCGGTCGCCGATACGCAGATTCTCTTTCGGGATCATCTGGTCGCGCGGCAGGCGGGCTTCGATCTTGCCGGATTCGACGATCGCATCGCCGCGTTCCATACGCTTGATGGTGCCGGTCACCAGCGCGTCGCCGCGCTCCAGGAAGTCTTGCAGGATCTGCTCGCGTTCCGCATCGCGCACGCGCTGCAGCACGACCTGCTTGGTGTCCTGCGCGAAGCGGCGGCCGAATTCAACGGATTCGATCGGCTCTTCGATGTATTCATCGACTTCGATATCAGGGATCTGTTCTTTCGCTTCGAACAGCAGCACTTCCTGGTCAGGCAGCTGCAGGCCGGCTTCGTCCGGCACTACGTGCCAGCGGCGGAAGGACTCGAACTCGCCGCTTTCACGGTCGATCGAAACGCGAATATCGACTTCGCCTTCATAGCGCTTCTTCGTGGCTTGCGCCAGTGCGAATTCAAGCGCGCCGAACACGACTTCCTTGTCGACGTTCTTTTCGCGCGCCAGCGCATCAACCAATAACAATACTTCGCGACTCATGCTTTGCGGCTCCCAAAATTCACCTGCGGCACCAAGCGTGCCTTATCAATGTCCGCGAGCGTGAAATTCAGCACCGCCGGACCTTCTTTACCTTCAAATTCAATACCCAGTTGATCGCCTTCCGGCTCCGTCAGCAGTCCCTGGTAGGACTTGCGGTTCGCCGTGCCAGGAATGGCCATGCGCAGCTTGACGATGGCTTCGCAGCCGGCAAAGCGGACGAAGTCGCTGAACTTGCGCAGCGGACGGTCCAGGCCGGGCGACGAAATTTCGAGGCGCTCGTAAGGAACGTTCTCGACCGTCAGCACGTGCGACAGCTGGTGGCTCACCGTGGCGCAGTCTTCAACCGTGATCGGGCCCTTTTCTTCCGCATCTTCCGCCGTGAAATCGATATAGACGCGCAGCAGACCACGTTCGGCCCGCTCGAAGTCGACCAGGTCGTAGCCAAGGCCAGCGACGGTTTTTTCAATCAATTCAGGCAGTTGCAAAGAAAATCTCCAGATACTTAAAACGATTCAACCAAAAAAAAATGGGCAACTGCCCATCTTTCGTTACTGCAGCCAGGTGAAAGTTGCGATGAACTTTAACTAGGCTGCTCATTATAGCGTGATATTGATTTCGCTGCAATGCCACATACCACATCGTACGCGGGTGTAACAATAGCAAGGTGCCTAAAATCCAACACCTCGCCCACTACGCATTAGCCCTTGCGGCGGCGTGGCATGCCGTGGTCGGAAGCCCCGCCGCGCGGCTGGTGGCCGCCGCGGCGCTGCTGACCCTGGCCGTGGCCATGGCCTGCGAAGCCGAAAGTGGTCATCAGCGGATCCGGCTGGCGCGGGCCGCCCTGCCCCTTGCCCTTGCCTTTACCCTTGCCGCCACCGCCGGCGCCGCCGCGGCCACCCGGCTGCTGGTCGCCAAAGCCACCGAAACCGCCACCGCCATGACGCGGCGCACCATAGAACGCGCCTTGCCCCTGGCCACGGCCGCCACGCGGCGCCTGCGGGAACGGATCGGCGTTCTTGTTGCTCACATCCATGCGGTTGCCATTCGGCTCGCGCTCGCGCTCGCGCTGGCCGCCCTGCGGCTTCTTGCCTTCGCCGGCGTTCGGGCTGCCGCCTTCCTTCTTGAAGCCCACCGCCGTCAGCAGGTCGCGCACGGTGTTCTCTTCCATCTCTTCCCAGCGGCCGCGCTTCAGGTTGCTCGGCAGGGTCAGCGCACCGTAACGGGTACGGATCAGGCGCGACACGGTCAGGCCGATTGCCTCGAACATACGGCGCACTTCGCGGTTACGGCCTTCGCCGATCACCACGCGGTACCACTTGTTGACGCCTTCACCGCCGCCATCGGCGATCTTGGTGAACTGCGCCATGCCGTCCTCCAGCTCAACGCCGGCCAGCAGCTTCTGGCGCATGCCCTCTTCCAGCTCGCCCAGGGTACGCACCGCGTACTCACGGTCGATGTTGTAGCGCGGGTGCATCAGGCGGTTCGCCAGGTCACCGGAAGTGGTGAACAGCAGCAGGCCTTCGGTATTGAAGTCCAGGCGGCCAACGGCCAGCCACTTGCCGGTCTTCATGGTCGGCAGGCGGTCGAATACCGATGGACGGCCATCCGGGTCGTCGTGCGACACGATTTCGCCGGCCGGCTTGTGGTAGACCAGCACGCGCGGCGGCTTCTTGGACACCTTGCGCTGCACCAGCTTGCCGTTGATGCGCACCGCATCGGTCGGCAGGATGCGCTGGCCGATGTGGGCCGGCTCGCCGTTCACCGACACGCGGCCGGCGATGATCAGTTCTTCCATGTCGCGGCGCGAGCCCATGCCCGCCTCCGCCAGCACCTTGTGCAGCTTCGGCGCATCGTCTTCCGCCGTCAGGTCGCGGCGCACCTTGGCAGGCTTGCCCGAACCGCCCTCGTCGCGGTCAAACGCGTCCGAGGTCACGAAGGAGAACACGGCATCGGCTTCGGACGACTTGTCCTTGGCCCGCATCTTGTTGCCGAAGGCGCCGTGCACGCGTTTCTGCTGCTGGCCACCCTCGCCGGCTGGCGCGCCCTGGCCTTCGCCATGCGCCGGCTTGCCGTGCTTGCCCTTCTTTCCCTTGTGCTTACCGTGCTTGTCGTGCTTGTCGTGGCGCTTTTCCGCCGGGACAGCGGCTGGCCATGGGCTGCCGCCTTCGGCAGCGGCCTCGCCCGCCGGCGCAGCATCCGCACCCTGCGACACCGCAACCGCAGCAGCCTTCTCAGCCTGGCGCAGCGCGCGCTGTTCGCGCATCTGACGCGGGCCGCGCGGCGCACGGCCACGGTCCTTGCCCTGGCCGTCGGCCGCTTCACCAACATCGGCCGCGCCCGCAGGGGCCGCAGCCGGCGCTGGAGCCGCTGGCGCAGCTTCCGCTGCCAGCACTTCCGCCACCGCAGCCGCCTTTTTGGCGCGCGTTTTCTTCGCAGGCGCCGCCTCGGCGCTGGCGGCAGGCTGCTCGCCCGCTACATCTTCGGCCGCAGCCTTGGCTTTGGTGGTGCGCTTGGGCTTCGGCTCCACGCCGGCGGCCAAAGCAGCAGCGTTATCGGCTTCGATTTGCGCCTTGGTGCGGCGCTTAGGCTTGGCAGGTGCGGCTTCGGCGGATGCCGGAGCGCCAGTCTCTGGGGTGTTATCAGGGTTGTTCATTATTCGTTTCTGCTAAGGGCTCGACGTTATCGGGCGCCGGGTCGTCTGTTACCGACGGCGCCTCGTCCGGCGTCGCCTCATTCTCTTGTTCTTGTGCTGCCTGTGCTACGTGCGCCGCCTTCTCGAAGTTCTCCGTCAAGCGGGCCTCCAGTACTTCCAGCGGATTTTCATTCTGCGTATCGCTAATTTCCTGCAACGGCGGCAGTTGCGACAACGATTCCAGCCCCAGGTCATCCAGGAACTGCTTGGTGGTGCCCAATAGTGCGGGCCGGCCCAGCACATCGCGGTAGCCCACCGTATCGACCCAGCCGCGGTCTTCCAGCATCTTGATCGTCTGCGAGTTCACCGCCACACCGCGGATCTCTTCGATGTCGCCCCGGGTGACCGGCTGGCGGTAAGCGATGATGGCCAGCGTTTCCAGCGTCGCCCGCGAATACTTCTGCGGCTTTTCCGGGTTCAGCCGGTCCAGGTAGAGCTTCATTTCAGGCCGGCTCTGGAAGCGCCAGCCGCTCGACAGGCTGACCACCTCAATGCCGCGCCCCTGCCACTCCTGGCGCAATTCTTCCAGCAATTCCTTGATCGTATCGGCACCGACACCCACGCCGAGCGGATTGCCCAGGTCGTCGGTCTCGACGTACAGCTTTTTCAGGCTGTGGATCGATAAGGGTTCACGAGCGCATAGCAGCGCAGTTTCGAGGACTTTCTTAGCCTCTACAGTATCCATACTCTACAAGTTGGTAATAACTATGCAAGAAGATGCGCCGGACCGCTGCGCGCCGGGGCGAGAGTCTCAGGTGGAGAGCGTTTTCGGGGCGAAAACAAGGCGGGCGACAGGCGCCGCTTCATCCAACTTGGGCAATTGTACCTGATAAAACTGCGGAGAAGTGTAAAAGCCTGTAGCTTCGCTCAGGCTGCCAGCTTTTCGGCCAGAATTGCCGAAACGCCAACAAAGGCCGGATACTCGGCGGTGATCACATAGGTCGGGATCGCCGCCAGGTAGCCGTGGAAGCGGCCCTTCTCCTCGAACCGGGCGCGGAAACCGGAACGGTCGAAGCGCTCCCCCAGGCGCGGCACGATGCCGCCGCCAATATAAATACCGCCCGTCGCCCCCAGGGTCACGCCCAGGTTGCCGGCAATGGTGCCCAGCATGGTGCAGAAGTGCTCAATCACATCGTCGCACAGCTTGCACTCGCCCTCCAGCGCACGGCGCGCAATTTCGGGCGCCGCCAGGGTACGCTCATCCGCGCCACGCTGGGCCGCCAGGGCGCGATAGATCAGTTCAATGCCCACGCCCGACAGCAGGCGCTCGGCGGAAACGTGCGGGAATTCAGTCCAGGCATACTGGAGGATTGCTACTTCCTCCGGATTCATCGGCGGGAAGCTCACGTGGCCGCCCTCGCTCAGCAGCGCCGTCCAGCCCGCCGCCGACGGGATCAGGCCCGACACGCCCAGGCCGGTGCCGGCGCCGATCAGGCCCAGCGGCGCACCGGCTTGCGCCGCGCCGCCGCCCACCTGGCGTTTCTGGCCCTCCGCCAGCAGCGGCAGCGAACGCGCCAGCGCCGTAAAGTCATTGGCCACCACCAGCACCTCGAAACCGACCGCCACACGCAAGGCCTCGATCGAGAATTCCCAATGATGGTTGGTCATTTTTACGAAATCGCCATTGACCGGATTGGCAATCGCAATCGCCCCATGGCGGATCCCCTGCCCCGCAGCCGCCGCCACGTCCGGCAGCGCCAGATAAGCCTTCAAGGCTTCGGCCAGGGTGGGATAGGCCGCGCAGGCCAGCACATGGATGTTGCCAATTGCACCATCAGCCAGTTCCAGCGCAAAGCGCGCATTAGTACCACCCACATCGGCCAGCAGGCGCGGGCTATGGACGGCGGTAGGCGATGCGGAGTGAGTCTGGACGGTCATGGGCGCAAACGGTTAAGTGGAGCCCTAATCCTAAGGGATATGTTAGCCGAGACGCAAGGATTTCTTTGTAGTTTGAGTACAAGAATCGTCATCAGCAGGTATAAATGCTACATCGCGGAATATATTCTCGGTAGTATGACTACGAAAAAGTCGGGGTCATGTCTGACATTCGGACACGGGCCCAGCCGTTGGCGACGCCAACGGCTGGGCCCGTGTCCGAATGTCAGACATGACCCCGACCTTTATTCGTTGCGGAAGGCGTTGTTCCAGGCGTCGAGGCCGCCGTGCAGGGGCTTGGCGCGCTTGTAGCCGCTGGCGTGCATCTGCTTGGCGACCTTGGCGGCGGTGACGTCGTTGGGGCAGCTGCAGTAGACGATGATGTGGCGGTCTTTCGGCAGGGATTTGATGATCGACAGCGGATCGCTGGAACCAACCAGCAAGGCGCCCGGCACCGGCGGCTCCAGCATCTGGGCGGTGGCGCTGCGGGCGTCGACCATGACCGGGTCGTGCCCGCTGTCCAGCAGCTCCTTCAGCTCGTCGACGCTGATGCGCTCGGTCTGCATCGCTTTCTGGAAACGGCGGCGTTCGATGTACTTGGCCAGCACGAACAGGCCCAGCAGGATGGCCAGCACCGTCAGCGCTGTCGAGCCCATGGTCGACAGCACTTCCAGTACCTTGTCGACGTCGGCGTGGAAGTAGGCGCCGATCGCCAGGCCGGTGGCGCTCCACAGCAGCCCGCCCAGCAGGCTGAAGGCGAGGAAGGTCGGCACCCCAGTGCCCAGCGCGCCCGCCATCGGCGGGGCGATGGTGTTGAAGCCGGGGATGAACTTGGCCACCACCATCGACTTCGGCCCCCATTTGCGGAAATTGTCTTCGGTCTGGCTGACGCAGTAGTCGGGCGACAGGGAGATCTTGCACAGCAGTTTGAGAATGCGCTTGCCGAAGCGGCGCCCGGCGCGGAACCAGAAGACGTCGCTAAGCAGGCAGGCCGCCATGGCGACAGCCAGCACCAGCGGGAACGGCGTGCCGCCGTCGACCGCCAGCGCACCGGCAACAATCAGGATCGGGTACGCGGGGATGGGTAACCCCATCTGTTCGACCAGCACCACGGCAAAGACGATCAGGACTCCATACTGCTGCAACAAGGTAATAAGGTTAGCCATAGTCCGACTATGGTAGCGCAAATCGGCGCTTACGGCAGGGCGCCCTCCGCCTCCTCCAGCATGCGGCACAGCTGCCGGTATTCATGCCGCACCACCATGCGCTGGATCTGCTTGGCCAGCTCCGGCGCGCTGCTGCGGCAGGCGGCCAGCACCTGTTCGATATGGGCCGGATTCAGTTCGCGCAGCGCGCCATGCAACTCGCTGCGCAGGGCGGAAGGCAAGGTGGCCAGGGCGGCCGGCGTCAATGCGGCGGACGCCGCCTCGGCGTCGGCAGCCGGCGCCGGCGCGGCCAGCACTGTATCGGCATATTCCACATCGAGCTGTTGCGCCAGCACGCGGAACAGCTTGTCCTGCTCCACCGGCTTGCGCAAGAAGTCGTCGGCGCCGGCGGCCAGGGCCTGCTGGCGCTCTTCTTCGAAGGCGGAGGCGGTCAGCATCACCACCCGCGGCTGCGGCAAGCTGCGGTCGGCGCGCAGGCGGCGCGTCGCTTCCAGGCCGTCCAGCACCGGCATGCGCCAGTCCATCAGCACCAATTCCGGCTGCTCGCGCGCAATCGCATCCAGCGCTTCAACACCGTCGGAGGCTTCATAAACGTCGAAGCCGGCCGGCACCAGCAGGCTGCGCAGCAGGTGGCGGCCATCGACGCCATCGTCCACCACCAGGATGCGCCGCGCCTGGTGCGCTGGCGCCAGGTGCGGCAGGCGCGCCAGCGGCGCCACGTCCTGCGCCGCATCGACTTCCTCCGCTTCGATCGTGAAGCGGAAAGTCGAACCCACGCCGGGCTCGGACTGCACCTCCAGCTCGCCGCCCATGATGCGCACGTACTGGCGCGAGATGGCCAGGCCCAGGCCGGTGCCTTCGCTCACGCCGTCATTGCGCGCCTGCACAAACGGCTCGAAGATGCGCTGCTGCTCCTCGGGTGCGATGCCGATGCCGGTATCGCGCACGGCAAACGCCAGGCCATAGCGCCCGCCCGGCAAGAGCGTGGCGCGCAGCGACAGGGTAACGCTGCCGCTGCGCACGAACTTGAGCGCGTTGGAGGCGAGATTGAGCAGCACCTGGCGCAGCTTGGCGCCATCCAGCAGCAAGGCGCGCGGCAACGCATCGCATTCGGACTTGAGCGCGATGCCGCCCTGCTCCGCACGGGCGCTGACCATATCGCACACATCGCGCATCAACTGGGCGACGTCGTTGGCCTCGCGGTGCAGGCTGACGCCGCCCGCCTCGATCTTGGACAGCTCCAGGATATCGTTGATCAGCGTCAGCAAATGCTGGCCGGAGCGGTGGATGATGGCCATATTGCGCTTCTCGTCAGCCGACATGCTGGCCGAATGCGCCATCAGCCGCGAGAAGCCGATCACGGAATTCAGCGGGGTGCGCAGCTCATGGCTCATGGTGGACAGGAACACGCTCTTGGCGCGGTTGGCCGCCTGCGCCTCGGTCACGGCCACCGACAGCGCCGCCGTGCGCTCGGCCACCAGCTCCTCCAAGTGGCTGCGGTGACGCCGCAGCTCCTGCTCGCTCTCGGTGGCGTCGGTGACGTCGATGCTGACGCCCACCAGGCGCACCACCTTGCCCTGCTCGTCGCGGAAGGAGCGCGCCATCGATCGCAGGTGCCGGATCGCGCCGTCGTCGCGGCGTACCCGGTGCTGCAGGAAGAATTCGTGCTCGCCTTTCAGCGCAGCCGCCACTTCGGCGCGTGCTAGATCGCGGTCTTCCGGCACCACGCGGTCCAGCCAGGCCTTGTAATTGCCGCTGCCATGCCGGGTCGCCATGCCGTACTGGCGCAGGATCTCATCGTCCTGCACCAGTTCATCGTTCGGCACGTCCCAGTCCCAGATGCCGATGCGCGCGGCGCGCGTCGCCACCGTCAGGCGCTCTTCGCTTTCACGCATGGCGCGGTAGCGGCTATCGAGCAGCGCCCACATTTTCTTGATCGATTCGTTCAGCGCATGCAGTTCGCCAAAGAACCACGCCTTTTGCGGCGTATCGCCCGCCACGTACTGGCCGATAGCGCTCAGCGGGCGCAGGATCAGGAACCACAGCAATCCGTACACGCTGGCCACCAGCATCGCTGCCAGCACCAGGATCGCGAACATATTGGCGCGGCGCTGGTCGCGCAGTTCCTGCTGCACATGGGTGGGCGTGGCAAAGACCTTGATGGTGCCGATATTGGCGCCCTCGGCCATGATCGGGCGCTGGGCTACCAGCATGTCCGGCGTGGTGCGCAGCGGCGTGCCCACTTCGAGCTTGTCGCCGCTGCCACGCTGCACCACGTATTCGCGCTTGGCGCCGGTGCCGTAAATGACAATGGCATGCAGGTCGCGCTGGTTCATGCTGGCGCGCATGATGGACTGCACCTGGTTGTCGTCGAAATTCCAGGCCGGCAGCGCGACCCCGATCGCCAGCTGGTCGGCGCTCATATTGAGCACGCGCTCAAGCTCCCGCCAGCGCTTATCGCGCTCGGAGTTGTGCGAATAGGCGGCGAACACCAGCAACACGGCGGTGACGATGGCCGTCAGCGCCACGCTGGCTAACAATGCGATGGAGGCAACCTTATTCGAACGCAAAGACCTGCTCCAGTCCGGGCGCCGCCTCGTGCGGCGCAACGATGATCAGTTTGCCACGATCAGGCGGCCTTGGGAATGGCCGCCAGCAGCGAGCGCGTATAAGGATGCTGCGGGTTGCGGTACAGCTCATCAGCATCGGCCATTTCCACCACCTCCCCCTTGTGCATCACCATCACCTGGTCGGAGATGTACCTGACCACCGACAGGTCGTGCGAAATGAAGATGTAGGACAGGCCGAATTCATCCTGCAGGTCCTGCAGCAGGTTCAGGACCTGGGCCTGGACCGACACGTCCAGCGCCGATACCGATTCGTCGCACACCAGGATTTCCGGCTTCATGGTCAGGCAGCGCGCGATGGCGATGCGCTGCCGCTGGCCGCCGGAGAATTCATGCGGATAGCGCTGGTAAGCCTGCTGCGGCAGGCCGACGCGCTCCAGCAGCGCCAGCGCCATCTGCGTGCGCTCGGCGTCGTTGGCGCCGATGCCGTGCAGGCGCATCGGCTCCAGCAGGATCTGGCCGACCGTGAAGCGCGGGTTGAGCGAGGCGTACGGGTTCTGGAAGATGATCTGGATGCGGCGCTTGAAGGGCTGGTATTCGCGCGCATCCATTGCCAGCAGGTCGCGCCCTTCGAACATGGCGCTGCCGCCGCTGGCCTGGTGCAGGCGCAGCAGGGTCAGGCCGACGGTGGACTTGCCGCTGCCCGACTCCCCCACCATGCCCAGCGTCTTGCCGCGCGCGAGTTTGAAGGAAACGCCCTTCACTGCCTGGAATTCGCGTTTGCCGAACAGGCCTTCGCGCAGCCAGAAGCTCTTTTTCAGGCCTTGCACGTCGAGCACGATGTCGTCGCCGGGCGCGCTGCCGCGGACACGTTCGGGCTGCTGCGGCAGCGCGCCGCCCTCCATATAGTCGGCGATGACCGGCAGGCGGCGCGGGCGCGTGTCCAGCGATGGCCGGCAATGCAGCAGCGCGCGGGTGTACCGGTCTTGCGGGTCGGCGAAGACGGCGCGCGCGGCGCCGGTCTCGCGCACCTCGCCGTGGCGCATGACGATCACTTCGTCGGCGATTTCCGCCACCAGGCCCAGGTCGTGGGTGATAAACAGCACCGCCATCCGGTGCTTCTTCTGCAGGCCGGCGATCAGCTCCATGATCTGCTTCTGGATCGTGACGTCGAGCGCGGTGGTTGGTTCGTCGGCGATCAGCAGCTTGGGCTTGCAGGCGATGGCCATGGCGATCATCACGCGCTGCTGCTGGCCGCCCGACATCTGGCTCGGGTAGGCGTCGAACTTGCTGGCCGGGTCGGGGATGCCGACTTCCTCCAGCAATTCCAGCGTGCGGGCGCGGGCGGCGCGCTTGTCCATGCCCATGTGCTGGCGCAGCACTTCGCCGATCTGGAAGCCAACCGTGAATACCGGGTTGAGCGAGGACATCGGCTCCTGGAAGATCATGGCGATGTCCTTGCCGCACATGGCGCGGCGCGCGGCTTGGGACTGGTGCAGCACTTCGCGGCCTTCGAACAGCACGCTGCTTTGCCCGTCGATCAGGGTGGTGTGCGGGGGCAGCAGGCCCATGACGGCCAGCGAGCTGACCGACTTGCCGCTGCCCGATTCGCCCACCAGCGCCACGGTGCGGTTGTGCGGGATGTCGAAGGAAATGCCTTTCACGGCTTCGACCGTGTTCTTTTTGTCGGTGCGGAAGCGGATGCGCAGATTGCGGACCTGGAGCAGCATGTCATTTCACCTTGGGATCGAGCGCGTCGCGCAGTGCGTCGGCAAACAGGGAGAAAGCGGTGACCAGCAAGGCCATCGCGCTGGCGGCGGCGGTCAGCTGCCACCATTTGCCAAGGATCAGTTCATTCTGGGCTTCGTTCAGCATCGAGCCCCAGCTCACCACGCCTACCGGCACGCCGAAGCCGAGGAAGGACAGGATCACTTCGGCCTTGATGAAGCCCACCACCAGGATCGAGACCTGCACCAGCGCCACGTGGCTGACGTTGGGGAAAATGTGGGTGAACATTTTCTGCCAGGCGCTGGCGCCGATGGCGTCGGCGGCCATCACGTATTCGCGGGCCTTGTGCTTGATGTATTCGGCGCGGATCAGGCGATAAGGGCCGGTCCAGCCGGTCAGGCCCAATATCAGCACGATGGTCAGCACGCCCTTCTGTTGCAGCACGGCGGCCACGGTCAGGATCATCAGGATCGAGGGGATCGAGGTGAAGACGTTGTAGAACCAGTTGAAGAAGTCGTCCACCAGGCCGCCGTGGTAGCCGGAGATGGCGCCGAACAAGGTGCCGAGGCCCACCGCCAGCGTGGCGGCGGCCAGGCCGACCACGATCGAGGTTTCGCCGCCCTTGATGGTCTTCAGGATGATGTTGTGGCCCCATTTGTCGGCGCCGAACGGCAGGCTCGCCGCGCGCACCGCCGCCGGTTCCGCCACCGCCTTGCCGAGCGTCGCGCGCAGCTCGCGGATGTCCTGCGCCAGCGGATCAAACTCGTTGGCCGGCGGCACACCAGCAGGACCCTCGGCGCCGCCCGCGCCATGCGCTGCCGCAGCACCCTGGCCTGCCCGCGGCGGGGCGACGAAGGTGGGCGGCGCGTAGTTGACGGCAACCTCCTCCTCCCAGTCCGCGGCAACAATGCCGGATGCCGAGGCCGCAAGCAGCAGCAGGAACGCAGCGACAACCGCCAAAGCCCCCATCGCCAGCCGGTCAGCCCGCAAACGGCGCCAGGCCAGCGTCCACAAACCGGCGGAATCATGAATAGCGTGCATGCGTCAATCCTTACTTAAGCTGGACACGCGGATCGACAGCCTGGTACAGCACATCGGTCAGCAAATTGAACACCATGGTCGCCACCGCGACATACACGGTAATGGCCTTAATCACAGGAAAATCGGACCGTTCCACCGCCAGGATCACTTCGCGCCCGATGCCCGGTATGCCAAAGAAACGCTCCAACAGGAACGCACCAATCAGCATCGCCGGCAAGCTCGCCATCACATGCGTAATGATCGGGATCGCCGCATTGCGCAGCACATGCACCCACATCACGCGCCGCTCCGGCAATCCCTTGGCGCGCGCGGTGCGCACATAATCCTGCCCCGCCTCATCCAGCACAAAGCTGCGGTACAAGCGCAAGGTCGGCGCCAGCGACACCGCCAGCCCGATCAGGATCGGCAGCGCCGCAAAGCGCAGGTTATCCAGCAGCCCCTCGCCCCAGCCCTGCACCGGGAACCAGCCCGCCTTATAGGCCAGCCAGTACTGGAACACGATGATATAAACCAGGATCGAAATCGACATGCCCACCGTGCACGCCACCATCACCGCGCGGTCGGTCAGCGAGCCGCGCACGAAAGCCACCGCCAGCGCCAGCGCGATCCCCAGCACGGTTTCCAGGACGGTCAGCGGCACCAGCACCGTCAGCGAAGGCCCCAGCCGGCTGCCGATGATGTCCGACACCGCCTCGCCCGTGGCCCAGCTCTGGCCAAAATCAAAGCTCGCCACCTGCTTCAAGAAAATCCACAGCTGCACATGCCATGGCTGGTCCACGCCCAGCTGGCGGCGGATATTTTCGATGCTGGCCGCATCCGACATCTTGCCCGCCAGAATATAGGCCGGATCGCCGCCCACCCAGTTGAACAAAACGAACACCAGCAGCACGACACCCAGCATGGTCGGCAGCATTTGCCACACACGCCTTATCAAATAAGCAAACATTTTTAAGTAATTACAGTAAGTGCTTCACTTATAGACGTTTCGGAAAAGAGACGAATCGTCACAAAATTGTATCGTGCGACATTTTTCAATTGACGCAATGTTAGCCGAAATGATCTCATGCTTCCCGGAAGAAACTATAGGGAAATAGTTTTTCCAATGGGAGCGCTCAAAGCAGTTGATAAAAGCTGTAGCTCGTTTTGAGAACAAAATTTGGAGAATAAAACATGATGGAAAAAATCATGGCTCGTTCCGTACGCCTGGCAGTTGCCGGCGGCATGGTAGCCAGCCTCGCCGTGCCTGCATTCGCGCAGGACACCGCCCCGATGCAACGCGTTGAAGTTACCGGTTCCAGCATCAAGCGCGCCACCCAGGAAACCGCATCGCCAATCCAGGTCATCAGCAAAGAAGACCTGATGAAGTCCGGCAAATCCACCGTCGCGGAATACCTGCAAACCCTGACCGTTGACGGTGCCGGCTCCCTGCCGACCGGCTTCGGCAACGGCTTTGCCGCCGGCTCCACCGCGATTTCCCTGCGCGGCCTGGGCGCCACCTCGACCCTGGTGCTGCTGAACGGCCGCCGCATGGCGCCATTCGCGCGTGCCGACGACGGCCAGAAGAGCTTCACCGACCTGTCCACCGTGCCGATGCAAATCGTTGAACGCATCGAGATCCTGAAAGACGGCGCCTCCTCCACCTACGGTGCGGACGCGATCGCCGGCGTGGTCAACATCATCCTGCGCAAGGACTTCGAAGGCCTGCAGCTGAAAGGCGACACCGGTATGTCGCGCTACAGCGACGGCAAACAGAACAAGGCATCCATCACCTACGGCCAGGGCAACCTGGAAGAGAACAAGTACAACTGGGTCATCAACGCCGAGTTCTCCGATTCCGACCGCCTGAAAAACAAAGACCGTGCAGACCGCGGCCATATCGGCAAGGGCGACCTGCGCGCTTACGGCTTCCCGGTCGGCACCCAGTTTGCCAGCGGCTACATCGCCGGCCTGAACAGTGCTCAGCCGAACCCAGCCGGCTCGATCCGCAATCCAGCCACCACCGCTTACACCAGCCTGCCAGGCTGCGCAAACTTGAGCGAAACCAAGGACCAGACCGGCGCCAACGGCGGCTGCCTGTGGCACCAGGACCAGTTCCGCGACATGCAGCCGGAGATCGAATCGATCAACCTGTACACCCGCGGCACCTGGCAAGTGAACGACGACACGCAAGTGTATGCCGAAGCCGGCTACTCCAAGCGTGACACCGCCTTCACCCTGGTTCCGCCGTCGGTCACCCCAACCGTGGCCTTCCCGCCAAACGCTGCCAACCCGCTGGGCTTCATCAACTACGGCAACCTGCCGCTGATGGCTGCCACCCACCCGCAGAACCCATACGGCGCGGCCACCCGCATCCGTTACTCGGCGTTTGACGTCGGCCCAAGCACCCGCTCGGCCAACAACGAGTTCAACCGCTTCGTGGTCGGCGTAAAAGGCGCCTTCGCTGGCTGGGATTACGACGCTGGCTTCACCCACTCCAAGTCCAAGCTGCACCTGGACTACAGCAATATGCTGAACATGAAGGTCGTGGCGGCTGCGCTGGGTGATCCAAAATCGCAATACTTCCCGTACTACATCGGCGCGGAAGCCCACAAGAACCCAGCCTCGCTGTACGCAGCCATGGTCACCAACGCGACCTCGGACTCGACCACCAAGCTGGACGTGATCGACTTCCACGCTTCGCGTGAACTGATGGCCCTGCCAGGCGGCAAGCTGGGTCTGGCAGTCGGCGGCGAACACCGTCGCGAAAAACTGTCCAACCCATCCCTGTCCGGCTCCATCGACGGTTCGATCAACTCGTCCTACGTGGCGGCCTTCGGCGACAGCAAGGTTTCGGCAGTGTTCGCCGAACTGGTGGCGCCGGTCGTGCAAAACGTGGAGCTGAGCGCTGCTGTCCGTTACGACAAGTACGACAACTTCAACTCGACCACCCCGAAAGCCGGCTTCAAGTGGACCCCGGTTAAGTCCTTCGCCCTGCGCGGTACTTACACCGAAGGCTTCCGTGCGCCAGGCGCAGCTGAAGGCAGCCCACTGTCGCAATCGACCGGTACTTCGACCGTGCGCGACCCGATCCGTTGCCCAGGCGGCACCCCGGCAGCCGGCGGCGCCACCTCCACCGATTGCGCGATCCCGGTCGCGGCAGTCAAAGTTGGTAGCGCAGCCCTGCGTCCGGAAACCTCCAAGGGCTCGACCCTGGGTATCGTGTGGGATCCGTTCAACGGCACCAGCCTGGCGCTGGATGCGTGGAAGATCAAGCGTAGCGACGAGATCAACCCGCTGCCATACAACGAAGCAGCTGCCCTGCCGACCGCGATCCGCAACGACAACAACCTGATCGTCAACGGCGTGGCCATCCCGAACACCGGTACCCTGGTGCTGACCCAGGCGCCATACCGCAACTCGAGCTTCACTGAAGTTTCGGGCGTGGACCTGGACATCAAGCAGCGCCTCCGCCTGGGCGACTACGGCCGCGCGACCGTGGGCTTCGTCTGGACCCACACCGCGTCGTGGAAGCGTCACGAGTCCGCTACCACCGTGTACCAGTTCAACGGCACCCACGGCAACTGCGACACCTCGAACTGCGCCGGTACGCCTAAGAACAAGATGAACCTGAACGCATCTTGGGACTACAACGACTGGAACGTGGCCGGTATCGTCAACTACCGCGACAGCATGGACAACGTCCTGTTCGCCGGCGACCTGTGCGCATCGAAACTGGCCAACGGCCAGCCAGGCACCAAGGATTGCAAGATCGCATCCTTCACCACCCTGGACATGTCCGCCCGTTACAACTGGAACAAACAGCTGACCCTGTTCGCTTCCATCAACAACGTGCTCGACAAGATCGCTCCGCTGGACCCACTGACCTACGGCGGCATGAGCTACAACCCGATGGACGCCTCCGGCGCTATCGGCCGCTACTTCAAGCTGGGCGCGCAGTACAAGTTCTAAGGGTATAACCTTAAGTTCTTGCAAAAACGGCACTTCGGTGCCGTTTTTGCTTTTAATTGTTACGATTTGTATCGAGTTAGCAAGCGATCATTGCTAAGCAATCTCATCGGTGGTTTGATACCGGCCCCGATAGTTTATTAATGAGATGTTTAGCAATGATGATTGAGAAAGCCCTGTCCCGCTCCCTGCGCGTCATGTTCGCAGGCGGCCTGGCAATCAGCAGCATCGCCGCCTTCGCCCAGGAAGCGGCCCAGGAAGCACCCATGCAGCGCGTGGAAATCACCGGTTCGAGCATCAAGCGTATTGCCGCCGAATCCTCGCTGCCTGTGCAATCGTTTAGCCAGAAAGATATCAAGAAGTCCGGCGTCTCCACCGTAACCGACTTCATCCAGCAACTGCCAGCCATGCAGGGCTTCTCCGTGGCGGCCGACTCGGTCGGCGGCGGTGGCGGCGGCGTGACCACCGCATCGATCCACGACATCGGCGCGGCCTACACCCTGGTGCTGCTGAACGGCCGCCGTATCGCGCCGGCCAACTCCGGCACCACCATCGACCTGAACTCCATTCCACTGTCCGCCATCGAGCGCGTGGAAGTGCTGACCGACGGCGCCTCCGCCCTGTACGGCGCCGACGCGATTGCCGGCGTGGTCAACTTCATCCTGAAAAAAGGCGCGACCGACTGGGAATTCAACGCCAAGTACTCGCGCCCTGAAGCAAGCGGCGGCGCCAGCAACGCGGTGTCGCTGAGCAAAGGCTTCGGCGACATCGACGAAGACGGCTACAGCGTCTTCTTCTCCGTCAGCCACGACGAACAGAAGCAGCTGAAGGCTTCCCAGCGCGACTTCGCCAAGACCGGCATCGTCAACTTCACCGACCCAGCCACCGGCAAGCAGCTGCAGTTCATCAACGGTTCTTCGCGTTCGCTGCCGGCCAATGCCGGCGTCAGCTACAACTCCTACGAGATCGATCCGAAGACCGGCAAGCCGGTCAAGAAGACCGTTAACCTGAACCCGTACGCCCTAGCCCACGGCGGCAAGTGCGCTTCGGTCAACGCCGACTTCTACGGCGACGGCAACTGCTACTTCGACAGCCCGTCCACCATCGAAATCAATCCGAAATCGGAACGCAACGCCCTGTTCTCCTCCGGTAGCCTGAAGCTGGGCGACAGCGGCTTCCGCGGTTTCTACGACCTGGCCTACACCGAAGCCAAGATCGTCGCTTCCATCGCGCCGTACCCGGCGGACTTCTCGATCGCCAAAGGCTCGGCCCTGTACAACAAGTACATCAAGCCTAACCTGACCACCGAGCAGGACGAAGGCGCCACCTCCATCGTGGCCAAGTACCGCCTGTACGAAATGGGCAACCGCGTGTTCGACTACGGCACCAAGGCCACCCACCTGGTGGCTGGTGTCGACGGCGCCATCGCCGGCTGGGACGTGAACTCGGCCCTGACCTACTCCAAGAACAAGCAGACCCAGAAATACGTCAGCGGCTTCCCGCTGGCCGACAAGTTCCAGGCTGCGATCGACGCCGGCTCCATCGATCCGTTCGCCTACGGCCTCGGTGAAATGCCGCAATCCATGCGTGACACCCTGTTGGGTACCGGCTTCTCCGGCACCTACAACACCCAGACCGTGGAAATGAAGGGCGTCGATGCGCGCGCCTCGCGCGAAGCGTTCAAGCTGCCGGGCGGTACCGCACAGATCGGCGTGGGCGCGGACTTCCGCAACACCTCGTACAAGGTCAACCAGGCTGACGTGGCGAAGAACGCCGCTATCCTGTTCGACAACCCGCAAGTGGACAGCGGCTATGAGCGCGACAACTTCGGCGCCTACGCTGAGCTGGTCATGCCTGTCACCAAGGCGCTGGAAATCACCGGCTCCGCCCGCTACGACCAGATCGGCGCGATCGACAACAACCTGACCGGCAAGGAAGTCGGTAACAAGGAAAACGCCGCGACCTGGAAGCTGAGCGCCAAGTACACCGCCGCCAAAAACCTGCTGTTCCGCGCTGCCGCCGGCACCGGCTTCCGCGCCGCGTCGATGCAGGAGATCGCCGGCCCGCTGGAAGACTGGGGCGTCACTGGCGGCAACTACCAGTGCCCGCTGACCGGCACCAGCCACCCGCTGGCCTCCTACTGCAACGGCGTGGTACGCCAGCAGTTCGAAGCCTTCCAGGGCGGCAATCCAGACCTGAAACCGGAGAAGTCCAAGCAGTGGAGCATCGGCACCGTGTTCGAGCCGAGCAACTCGCTGTCGATGGCCTTTGACCTGTGGAATGTTGAAATCCGCGACCAGGTGACCGCCGTCTCCGAAGGCCTGATCTTCAAGGATCCAGCCAAGTACGCCAGCCTGTTCACCACCAAGCATATCGGATCGACCGGCGCGGACGTGCTGGCGATCAAGCTGCTGCCGATCAATATCGGCAAGGTGGAAAACCGTGGCATCGACTACGACTTCACGCACAAGACCAAGCTGTACGACGGCAAGCTGACCAGCCGCCTGGCCGGTACTTACCTGATGCGTTCGCGCTACACCACGCCGGGTACGGACGACCAGTGGGAAACCAGCCTGAACCGCTACGGCTCGAACGACAAGGTATCGTTCCGCCACGTGGTGCGTGCCTCGACCAGCTGGGAGAAGGCACAGTGGACCCACACCCTGAGCGCGAGCTACCGCAACGGTTACACCGACAAGGAACAGACTGCGGATGACTGCGCCGTGATCGTGGCTGGCCAGCCAGGCGAATGCTACGGCATCCCCCTGCAGGTGCCGAGCTACACCACGTTTGACCTGCAGACGGCTTACCGCCTGCAGAAGAACCTGGAACTCACCGGCGGCATCATCAATATGTTCGACCGCAATCCGCCGTTCACCCTGCGGAACACCGGCTCGCACCAGGTGGGCTACAACCCATCGTACTCGTCGGCACTGGGCCGCCAGTTCTACCTGAGCGCCAGCTACAAGTTCTGATGTTACTGGTGTCTGACCCTATGGGTCAGACACCATGAATCATTCGCCTTTCAGGCGGCGCGAGCGCACCGCCTCGGCGAGATTTTCCAGCACCGCAACGCTGGTCTCCCAATCGATGCAGCCATCGGTAATCGACTGGCCGTAGGTCAGCTCCTTGCCCGGCACCAGGTCCTGGCGGCCCGCCACCAGGTGCGACTCCACCATCACGCCGACGATACGGGTATCGCCTCCCGCCACCTGCCCAGCGATATCGGCGCACACCGGCACCTGGTTCTCAGGCTTCTTCGAGGAATTCGCGTGCGAAGCATCAATCATCAGGCGCGCCGCCAATCCCTGCGCCGCAATCGCCTTGCACGCCTCTTCCACATTGGCCGCATCATAGTTCGGCGTCTTGCCGCCGCGCAGGATGATGTGGCAATCCTCATTGCCGTTGGTCGACACGATGGCCGAGTGGCCGCCCTTGGTCACCGACAGGAAGTGGTGCGGCTGCGAAGCCGCCTTGATCGCCTCCACCGCAATCTTGGTATTGCCATCGGTACCGTTCTTGAAGCCCACCGGGCACGACAGGCCGGACGCCAGCTCGCGGTGCACTTGCGACTCGGTGGTGCGCGCGCCGATCGCGCCCCAGGAAATCAGGTCCGCAATGTACTGCGGGCTGATCACGTCCAGGAATTCGGTACCGGCCGGCAGGCCCAGCTCGTTGATATCGCGCAGCAGCTCGCGCGCCATGCGCAGGCCGTCGTTGATGCGGAAGCTGTTGTCCATATAAGGGTCGTTGATCATGCCCTTCCAGCCCACGGTGGTGCGCGGCTTTTCGAAGTAGACGCGCATCACGATTTCCAGGTCGCCCTTCAGGCGCTCGCGTACCGGCGCCAGGCGGCGCGCATACTCCATGGCAGCCTTCGGATCGTGGATCGAGCACGGGCCGATCACCACCATCAGCCGGTCATCCTGGCCGTGCAGGATGCGATGCAGGGCGATGCGCGCATCGGATGCGGTCTGGGAAGCCGCTTCGGTGCAGGGAAATTCGCGAATCAGGTGCGACGGAGGCGTCAGCTCCTTCATTTCACGAATGCGCAGGTCGTCGGTGCGTTGCATGATGGTTTCTCCTGGGGCTTGAATAAAATTGAGTAAAAAAAAACCGCCATTTCTGGCGGTTTGTTTTGGTATCTGCTGGGATCTCGTTTTTGCTGCTACGTGAACCGGCCGCTACTCCACCGCCTTTGGGTTGGAATTGCTAAAGTAAAAAAAGCCGGTAAAGAAGTGCAGACGCATTGTCGAGTTCCGTAAATTTCGACCCACTATAGCAACAGTTATGTACTAATGCAAGCAGCACTGTTAATGCAACAGATTGCATTTCTCCGCGTTACCTCCCAAAATCAGGACAACTTCCTGGGAGAAATCGATGACGCGTTCCATCCTGGTAGCAATCAGTGCCCTCGCCTCCTTGCCAGCAATTGCACAGGAGCAAGTTCCTGAAGAAAAAATGATCCGCGTCGAAGTCACGGGTTCCTCCATCAAGCGGCTGGTATCGGAAACGTCCCAGCCGCTTTCGGTTTTCAAAGCCGAAGAATTCGTGAAGCAAGGGCTGACCACGGCACAGGAGGTGCTGGAGCGCATTCCCGCCAACCAGTCCGGCATGGGCGCCGGCAATGTCGTGGGCGGCAACCTGAGCGGCCTGCCGACCGGCGGCCAGGCGGTGGCCGACCTGCGCGGCCTGGGCGGCGACAAGACCCTGGTGCTGCTGAACGGACGCCGCATCGCCAACCATCCGTATGACGGCGCCAGCGTCGACCTGAACGTGATTCCGGTGGCCGCACTGGAACGGGTGGAAGTGCTGCGCGACGGTGCTTCCGCCATCTACGGTACCGATGCGATTGGCGGCGTGATCAACTTCATCACGCGCCGCTCGGTCATCGGCACCACCCTCACGGCCGAAACCCTGCGGCCGCGCAAGGACGGCGGCACAGAGCGGCGCGCCAACATCGTCATGGGCCAGGGCTCGCTCGATCGCGATGGCTGGAACCTGATGGGCGTACTGGACTGGCAACGGCAGGACGTGCTGACTTCGCAGCAGCGCGAGTTTTCGAAAACCGGCGTGATCCCGGAGCGCGGCCTGAGCGTGGCCGATGGCACTTCCGGCACCACCTTCCCCGGCAACTACTTCGACCCGGTCAGCGAAGCGACCGGCAATCCCGGTTTCGCCACCGGCTGCCTGCCGCCGCTGTCGATCCCGCGCGTATCAAACGGCACCTGCCGCCAGGACTACACGCGCCAGATCGATAACCTGCCCAAGCAGGACCGCGTGGTCTTCTTCGGCAAGGCCGCCGCCAAGCTGGATGCCGTCACCACGGCCAGCCTGGAATACCTGCATTCGCGAAACGACGTGACGTCGCGCACCGCGCCGCCGCCGCAGACCGGCCTGGAGCTTCCGAAAAGCAGCCCCTACTATCCTGGCAATGCCGGCGGCGTACCGGCCCAGCCCGGACTGTCCGGCGAGCCGCTGTCGGTCAACTGGCGCCCCATCGAAGCGGGCCAGCGCCAGATCTTTTCGAAGGGCGAAGGCGACCGCTTCGTGGCCGCGCTGGAAGGCATTGCTGCCGGCTGGGATTACAAGACCGGCCTGAATCACTCCATCAGCAAGTCGGCGGAAAACCTGACTGGCGGCTATGTGCAAGACAGCGGCTTCGCGGCCGGGGTGCGCCACGGCATCCTGAATCCCTTCGGCTTGCAGAACGCGGCCGGACGCGCATACCTGGCCAGTGTCGCGCTGCGCGGCAAGGTGCAGGATGCGAAGAACACATCGACCACGCTGGATGCGAAAGCGTCGCGCGAACTGATGCAGCTGGCAGGCGGCGCCATGGCAATGGCGGTGGGTGCCGAGTGGCGCAAGGAAGACGCCGACTTCAATGTGAACCGCGACATCGCGGGCCAGGCCGCCAGCTCTGGCCTGTCCGGCTCGCAGTCCAAGAGCGGCTCGCGCAATGTGAAGGCTTTGTACGGTGAACTCAGCCTGCCGCTGGTCAAAGACCTGGATGTGCAGGCGGCCGTGCGTTACGACCATTACAGCGATGCGGGCAGCACCACCAATCCAAAGCTGGGCGTGCGCTACCAGCCACACCAGCGCTTGCTGCTGCGCGGCTCGGCCTCCACCGGTTTCCGCGCGCCGACGCTGTTCGAGAAAAATGCGCCGCAGTCGCGCAACGACACCAGCAATTCCTACGACGATCCGATCCTGTGCCCGGGCGGCGTGCCGCAGCCAGGCGCCAACCCGCTGCGCGATTGCGACCTGCAGCAGTTCAAGCTACAGGGCGGCAACCCAGCGCTGACGCCGGAGAAATCGAAGACCTTCGCGGCCGGCGTAGTGTTCGAGGCGATGCGCAACACGACCATCGCGCTGGACTACTGGAACATCAAGCTGAAGGACAAGATCGGCGCGCTGCCGGAGCAGACCATTTACGGCAACTACGCCAAGTACAAGGACCGCTTCCTGCGCTTCCCGGATGGTTCGCCGAATGCGATCCTGGATTTGAACGAGAACCTGGGGCGGGTGAAGACCGATGGCGTGGACCTCAGCGCGACTTTGAGCACGGGCCGCACCGCGTATGGCTCCTTCACCTTGACGCTCGACGGCACCTGGGTGCACAGCTATGAGTACCAGAACGAGCGCGATGGCGCCTATACCCAGAACGTCGCCACCTACGGCGACAACGGCCCGATCCTGCGCTGGCGCCACAACGCGGCGCTGACCTGGCGCGGCGGCAGCTGGAGCGCCACCTTGTCGCAGAACTATAAGACCGGCTACACCGACCAGAACCTGGTGGAGGCGCAGTATTTCAATGAGGTGGACTCTTACCAGCTGTGGAATGTGTCAGCCACCTATACCGGCTGGAAGGGGCTGACGCTGACTGGCGGCGTGAAGAACCTGTTCGACAAGGATCCCCCGTTCACCAACCAGGGCACCTTGTTCCAGAAGGGGTATGACGCGCGCTATGCCGATCCGATTGGGCGCGCGCTGTACCTGCGCGCCGCCTACAGTTTTTAGAGGCCCTGGATCAGGCTGGCAACCTTGGTGGTGATGATATCCACCGCCGGCCCATTGGCGCCATGCGGCAGGATCACGTGCGCATTGCGCTTGGTCGGCTCGATGAACTGTTTGTACATCGGCCGCACCGTCTCCATGTACTGGTTGATCACGCTCTCCGTGCTGCGGCCACGTTCGGCGATATCGCGCTGCAGGCGACGGATAAAGCGCACGTCCGCCGCGGTATCCACGAAAATTTTCAGCGACATCTGCTTGCGCAGGTCCGCATCGTACAGCGCGAACAAGCCCTCGATCACGATCACTGGCGCCGGCTTGACCGTGATGGTCTGGGTGGTCCGGTTATCGATCGAAAAGTCATACACCGGCATCTCAATCGACTGCCCCTCGCGCAGCTTCCGCACGTGTTCGATCATCAGCGGCCAGTCGAACGCATCCGGATGGTCGTAGTTGACCTTGCGCCGGTCTTCGGGAGCCATATGGGTCTGGTCGAGGTAGTAGTCGTCCTGCAGGACGACCGACACCACCTCCGAACCAAAAGACTTCAGCACCTCGCGCGTGACAGTGGACTTGCCACTGCCACTGCCGCCTGCGACACCAATCACGAAGGGTTTATTGTTCGAAGAGCTCATGTGATTTTCGTATCCCGGCAAAAAAACCCGCTATTTTACCCGGTTCAGGCGGTGCCCCCCACCGTCACGCCGTCCAGGCGCAAGGTCGGCTGGCCGACGCCGACCGGCACGCTCTGGCCTTCCTTGCCGCACACACCCACGCCCGGATCCAGTTTCATATCGTTGCCGATCATGGTGATGCGGTTCATCACGTCCGGACCATTGCCGATCAGGGTCGCACCCTTCACAGGATAGGTGACCTTGCCGTCCTCGATCATGTACGCCTCGGATGCCGAGAACACGAACTTGCCGTTGGTGATATCGACCTGGCCGCCGCCGAAATTCACGGCGTAGATGCCGTTCTTCACCGAAGCCAGGATCTCGCCCGGGTCCTTGTCGCCGCCCAGCATGTAGGTGTTGGTCATGCGCGGCATCGGCAGGTGCGCGAACGATTCGCGGCGCGCGTTGCCGGTCACGTTCATCTTCATCAGGCGCGCATTCATGGTGTCCTGGATATAGCCCTTCAGGATGCCGTCCTCGATCAGCGTGGTGCACTGGGTCGGGTTGCCCTCGTCGTCGATGTTCAGCGAGCCGCGGCGGTTCGCCAGCGTGCCATCGTCGACCACGGTCACGCCCTTGGCCGCCACGCGGTCGCCGATGCGGCCGGAGAAGGTCGAAGAACCCTTTCGGTTGAAGTCACCCTCCAGGCCGTGGCCGATCGCCTCGTGCAGCAGGATGCCCGGCCAGCCAGGGCCCAGCACCACAGTCATCGGGCCTGCCGGCGCCGGACGCGAATCCAGGTTCACCAGCGCCGACTTGACCGCGTCAGTCGCGTACTGGTCCAGCAGCGCATCGGTGAAGTAGCCATAGTCATAGCGCCCGCCGCCGCCGGAGGAACCGACTTCGCGGCGGCCATCCTGTTCCACGATCACGGTCACCGATACGCGCACCAGCGGACGGATATCGGCCGCCAGCACGCCGTCGCTGCGCACCACCAGCACCACATCGTATTCGCCGGCCAGGCCAGCCATCACCTGCACCACGCGCGGGTCCTTGGCGCGCGCCATCTTCTCCACGCGCTCCAGCAGCTTGACCTTGGACGCCGCATCCAGCGACACCAGCGGGTCATGCGGCATGTACAGCGAACGGCCGCCCACCGGCGTCATCTTGCCGGCCACCTTGATCTTGCCGGCGCCGGCGCGCGCGATAGTGCGCGTGGCAGCCGCCGCATCCAGCAGCGCGGATTCGGAAATCTCATCGGAGTAGGAGAAGGCGGTCTTGTCGCCCGACACGGCGCGCACACCGACACCCTGGTCGATCGAGAACGAACCGGTTTTCACGATGCCCTCTTCCAGGCTCCAGCCCTCGTTCTTGGTGAACTGGAAGTACAGGTCGGCGTAGTCGACCTTATGCGTGAACATGCTGCCCAGTGCTTTCAGCAGCTTGCCTTCGTCCAGGCCAAATGGCGTCAGCAGGATATCTTTGGCGGCCGCCATGGCAGTCAGGTTGGGGTCGAATGGTTTCATATTAGAAAAATTCTTTTAGTTGGCTCTTAACCGGATTTTAGAGGATTCGGTGCTTCAGCGCAGGCAGGCTTTCGCGCACGCCGTGGACAAACTGCGGATCGAGTTCGCCCGCTATCACGCCCTCGCCTTCCGCCAGCACGGCCTTGATTTCGCCCCATGGGTCGATCAGCATCGAATGGCCCCAGGTGCGGCGGCCGTTGACGTGGGTGCCGCCCTGCGCCGCCGCCAGCACGTAGCACTGGTTTTCGATGGCGCGTGCGCGCAGCAGGATTTCCCAGTGCGCCTTGCCAGTCGTGTAGGTAAAGGCGGCCGGCACGACGATCAGGTCGAGCGGGCCCATGGCACGGTACAGCTCTGGGAAGCGCAGGTCGTAGCAGACCGACATGCCGACCTTGCCCACCGCCGTTTCCACGGTGCCAACCGTCTTGCCCGGCACGATGGTGCGCGCTTCGTCGTAGGACTCGGAGCCCTTGGTGAAGCCGAACAGGTGGATCTTGTCGTAACGGCCAACATGCTTGCCCTGCGGATCGTAAACCAGCGTGGTATTGATGACACGCTCAGGATCGTCGGACGCCAGCGTCAGCGTGCCGCCCAGCAGCCAGATGCCATGCTCGCGCGCCATGGCCGTCATGAAGTCCTGGATCGGGCCCTGGCCCAGCGGTTCCGCCTTGGCCACCTTGTCGCTGTCGCTCATGCCCATGATGGCCCAGTATTCGGGCAGCAGCACCAGCTTGGCGCCCTTGGCGGCGGCCTCGCCGACCAGACGGCGCGCGGTGGCGATATTCTCTTCCACGACAGGGGTGGAAACCATCTGGACTGCAGCTACTTTGGTCATGGTGTCGGCTCCTTCGGGTTCTCTAGTTTGGTGATGACAGGGGCCTTCCACGGCCCGGTCACCTGCATCTGGTAGGTCAGCGCCTTCATCACCGGCGCGCTCAGGAACAGCTGCGCCAGATAGCTGCCCAGGCCGATCACCGGGTTTACCGCCAGCGCATACACCAGCGGCGCGGTACCCAGGTTGACCTGCGGGATCACCACCACATGCAAGTTGGTCGATTCATTGGCGATGTCGGCGGTGCCGTCCATCAGCACGGTGGCCTGCACCCCGTGCATCTTCAGGTTCTCGGTTTTTGCGATGCCACGGTTGATGGTGGCGTTGGCGGTAATGCCGTCGAACTGCAAGCCTTCCGAGAACACGTCGTTGAAGTCCAGTTTCAGCAGGCGCGGCAAGGCTTGCAGGCTCAGCACGCCGAGCAGCTTGGCCGCGCCCGGGTCCTGCTTCAGGAACTGGCCCTTCTCCACATTCAGCGCCAGCGAGCCCGACAGGCTTGGCAAATCCATGTGGTAAGGCAAGCCCTTCCAGCTGACATCGCCGCTCAGCTTGCCCTTGCCGTTGCGCAGGGTATCGGCAAAGCCGAAGCGCTCCAGTAGCTTGCCGGCGTTGTGGATGTCCATATTGAAGTTCAGCGAGGTATTGTGCTGGCCATCCTTGGTCTGCCAGCGCCCGGTGCCGTGCAGCTCGCCGTCGGCATTGGCCAGCGACAGCTTGCTGATGCGCCACTCGCGCGCCGACGTGATCAGGGCGTTATAGGCGTGCAGTTCAAGCTGGCCCAGCGGCTTGTTGAACCATTCCAGGCGCTCCACTTCGATATCCAGCGCCGGGATGGTCGGCGAGGTGGTCGAGCTTTCCAGCAGGTCCTTCACCTCGCCCGCCTGCGATTCGGGGATGACCAGCGACGACAGGCGCGCGGTGACCTTGCCGACGCCCTTGCCGGTGGCCGACTCGTTCCAGGTCACGTAGCCGACCGCCTGCTGCGAATCGATGCTGGCCTGCCACACGCCCTTGCTGTGCGTGGTGCCCACCACGACGTTATCCAGCTTGCGTTCGCCGACGATCAGCTCGGTGGCGCGCGCCGCCATGGTTTCCGGCACCACGTATTGCGAGACGTCGGCGCTCTCGGGCGCGCCCGGCGCGGCCGGCGTGGCGGGCGCCGCGCCGGCGATCTCGCTGGCCAGTTCGATCCAGTGGTCGACGTTGAGCGACTTCAGGCTGGCGTTGATCATCAGGCCGCTGTCCGGCTCCGGCGCCGGCACATTCACGCCGATACCGCCGTTCACCAGCTTCCACGGGCCCTTGTTGACGCGCTGGCGGTGGTAGCGCGCCGCGTAAGCCTGGCCCAGCGTGATGCGGATGTCGTCGCGCGCCACGCCGGCCGTGTCGGTGCCCAGGCCGTTCAGCTGGAAATGCACCGGCATGGCATCGGCCGCCGTTTTTTTCAGCGGCGCCGGGAAGTCCAGGCTGGCGCCCTGCATGGTGGAGTCCACCACCACTTCGTACTTGTGGTCGCGCGCCGTGATCAGGCCGCTGAATTTGGCGCTGCCGCCCAAGTGGTTGGCCAGGCGCTGCATGGCCGCCGACGGATACTGCTTGCGCAAGCCGTCCACCGTCGCCGTGCCGCCGATGCGCACCTGGATGCTGCCATCCTTCTGGCTGCCGCCGGTCACCGTCAGCGGGCCGCCCAGCAAACTGCCGCCCAGGTTGTTCAGGTTGACGCCTTTTTCATTGAATTCGATCTTGCCGGTGGCGCCGGCCACAGTCGGCATGTCGTGCCACAACACGATATCGTTGCCCTGCAATTGCAGCGTGCCCTGCACTTTCGACTCGACCAGGCGCGCCAGCGGCAGGTGCAGTTTCAGGCCCAGGCGGGCGTTGGCGCTGGCCGTGGTTTCGTCGGTAAAGTGGCCGATCCACTCCAGCACCGGGCTGGCCGCCACGTACTTGAGGAAGTCCTGCATCGGGCCGGCGGCGGTGCCGTCGATATCAAGCAGGCTGTCGTGGTGGTACAGGTCGGCGATCACCGCCTTCACATTGCTCAGGGCCAGGCCGGCCGTGCGCGCGGTGTCGGCCTTGATCACCATGCTGCTGCGGTCGAAGGCGATGCTGCCGCGCACCTTTTCCAGGATCGGCCAGACCGGGCTCTTGCCGTCCTTGGCGAAATGGCCCGGCTCGTAATTCAGGCGGCCATCGACGATGCGGCCGGCGATGCGGAATTCGCCGCGCGCCTTGTCCGGCGTGCCTTCCTGGAACGGGAAGTGGGACAGGTCGCCGCGCAGGCGCAGCGTGGTGTCGCGCAGCATGCCGTCTTCCAGCGCGCCGACCAGCCAGTGGCGGGTATGCTCCGGCGTCTGCTTCGGCAGGTAGTGGCCGATACGGTTGATGGTGAAATTATCGAGGCTGCCGGTGAAGTCGGACGTGCCGGGGCCCTTCGCGCCCGGGCCGCGCGGCAGCACGTGGCTGCCGGCCAGCTTGAGCTTCATGCCGTCCTGCACCAGGTCCAGCTGCTCCAGTTTGACGGCCAGCTGTTTGGCGTCGGCCAGCGACCAGCTGCCGTTCAGTTTGAACTGTTCGAACACCATCGGCGCATCGTCGAACCAGGCCGGCATGGACAAGGTAAAGCCGGGCGCGTCCAGCGCCACGCTGCCGCCCTGCTGGCCGGCCTCCACATGACCGCTCAGCTTGTCGAAGCCGGGAATGTTCGGCAGCGCCGGGATCGGCAGCACCTTGGGCCCGCGCGGTACGGCGGGACGGGCGGCCAGTGCTTCCATGCCCAGCGCTTCCAGGTCGGCGCGCAGCTTGTAGTCCTTGGCGGTGGACAGCGGACCGCGCCACTCCGCCACCAGGTTGCGCACGCGGCCGCGCGGCGCCGCATCGGCCAGCAGCTTGCGCTGCGCCTGCGGCAGCGGCAGGCGGGTCGCCAGCTCGGACAGGATGGTCAAGTCCAGCGCCGACGCCTTCACCTCGGTCCAGGTCGGCGCATTGGCCGCCATCACATGGCGCGCCGAAGCGCTGGTGGGCGCCAGCTCGACACCGTCGCGGGTGCGCAGCGAAAAGTCCTTCAGTTCCATGCTGCGCGTCACCGCCGCCGGCGCGGAGGAAGTCGGCACCAGGGTGGCGGCGCGTTCCTCGCTGGCGGACACGCGGCCGCGCAGCGAAGCCACGTCCAGCTGCGGCAAATCCTTGCCCAGCGTGGCCACCACGTCGTCCAGCACCACATCGGCGGTAATGGCGGTCGGGCGCGCATGGTCGACCGCCAGCCAGGCGCGTACGCCGCCGCGCGCCGACTGCACGTCCAGCTTGCCCGGCAGGTAAGGCTTCCAGGCCGCCAGGTCGGCGCGGCTCAGCTGGGCGTACAGCTCGCCCTTCCACAATTTGACTTCGGAAATACGGGAAAACGCCGGGTGGCTGAAATCGGCCCGCACATCGAGCGGCGCGGCCATGGCGGCCGGCGGCGTGGCCTTGAAGGCGAACTGGTGGCGGCGCCACTTGTTCAGCATCAGGGCGGTAACGTTGTCCAGCTGCAGCGGCGGCGCGCCGCGCTGCAGGTCGGTCCAGGTGATGCGGCCATCGCGCACCGCCACTTCGCGCTGCGCCAGCAGCCAGTCGGCGCTGCGGCCATCGCCCTTGCGGTCGAGATCGATGAACATGCCGGCCGCGTACAGCTTGCCGTCCACGTCGCGCCGCACGTCCACCTCGGGCCGGTGGAATTCCAGCGATTCAAAGCGCAGGCCGCCGGCCGGCACGCTCCACCACGACAGCGTGGCCGACACGCTTGGCAGGAGCAGGGCCTGCTGGCCGCGCGCGTCGCGCATGACCACATCGCCCAGGATCAGTTGCGGGCGCAGGCCCTTCCAGGAAGCGTAAATGCGGGCGATGGTGACCGGCTTGCCGACCGCCTGGGTGGCCAGGCGCTCGATATCGGGCTTGTAGTGGTCGATATTCGGCAGGACCACCCAGCGCAGCGACAAGAACAGGATGGTGAAGGCGAAGTACAGCAGCAGCACCAGCTTGACGGTGAAACCGAGCACATGGTGCGTGGCCAGGTTCCAAAAGCGATAGGCGGCCTGCAGGCGATGCCAGCGCTCTTTCAGCGGGGCCTCGACTGCCTCGATCTGCTCTACCAGGTTGTCCTTCAATACACTCAAGCCAGGCCCTTATCAATACAGCATTTTACCGCACCGTCTCTTCAATCTATGTTCCAATAGGCATGGTTTTGCAGCGTTTTTACACTATCTAACACCTGTCAATGAGCACTTCCGCCCTCGTTTCCGCGTCCCGCTTCTACCAGCGCTGGCTGGCTGCCGATCCATCCCGCCAGGCTAAAGTTGATTCCCTAGCGCAATTATCGCTTGCCTCGCTGGATTTTGCTGATGTTTTGGCAAGCGAACAGGGGGAGCTGCCGCTGCAGCGCGGCATGCGCCGCCTGCGCAACCTGGTGCTGGCCGCCCTGATCCGGCGCGACCTGGAGGGCAAGGCCGACCTGGACGAAGTGGTCACCACCATGACGCGCCTGGCCGACTTTGCCATCACCCGCCACCTGGCCGAACTGGACGCCGCCATGCGCGCCAACCACGGGGTACCGATCGGCCACGAAACAGGGACGGAACAAGTGTTGATGGTGCTGTCGATGGGCAAAGGCGGCGGCGGCGAGCTGAACGTCTCGTCCGATATCGACCTGATCTTCGTCTACCCGGAAGACGGCGAGACGGCGGCCGGTCCCGGCCAGCGCCAGCTGTCCAACCACGAATACTTTGTCCGCCTCGGCAAGCAGCTGATCGCCGCGATTTCCGAAATCACCGAAGACGGCTTCACCTTCCGCGTCGACATGGCGCTGCGCCCGAACGGCGCCTCCGGCCCGCTGGCCGCCAGCCTGGGCATGGTGGAGAACTACCTGATCGTGCAGGGCCGCGAATGGGAGCGCTACGCCTGGGTCAAGGCGCGCGCCGTGACCGGCCGCGCCGAAGACATCGCCGCGCTGGACGCCATCGTGCGTCCATTCTGCTTCCGCCGCTACCTCGACTTCGGCGTGATCGACGCCATCCGCTCGATGCACGCCCAGATCCGCGCCGAAGTGGCGCGCCAGGAGCGGCTGCATCCCGAGCGCAGCCACAACGTCAAGCTGGGCCGCGGCGGCATCCGCGAAATCGAATTCCTGGCCCAGGTGTTCCAGTTGATCCGCGGCGGCCGCGACCCGCAGCTGCGCGGCCGCTCCACGCGCGGCACCCTGCGCCTGCTGCCGGAAAAAGCCCTGCTGTCGCCCGAGGTGGTGGCGCGCCTGATGGACGCCTACACCTTCCTGCGCAACCTCGAGCACCGCCTGCAATACATCGACGACGCCCAGACCCACACCTTGCCGCCCAACGACACCGACCGCCTGGCCGTGGCGCAGATGATGGGCCTGCCCGACGTGGCGACCCTGATGGCCGACATGGACGCCCACCGCCAATACGTGGCGGAGCAGTTCGACGCCATCTTCGCCGACAAGAATGGCAACGGCAACGACGACGTCGATCCCGCCACCAGCAATGAATGCGCCGACCCCGACAACCGCGAAGCCATCGAAGCGCGCTTTGCCAGCCTGGGCTACGACGACCCGGCCGCCGCCGCGCAGCGCCTGATCGCCACCTGGCAGGCGCCCAAGCTGGCCAGCCTGCCCGACGCCAGCCGCCAGCGCCTGGTCGCGCTGGTCAACGCCGCCCTGCCCCAGATTGCGCGCGCCGCCGAACGCAATAGCGCCGGCACCAAGCTCGGCACACTGGGCCGCCTGCTCGACTTCCTGGAAGCGATTTCGCGCCGCTCATCCTACCTGTCGCTGCTGACCGAGTACCCGCACACGCTGGAACGCGTGATCACCATGATGCACGCCAGCGGCTGGGCCGCCAAATTCCTGACCCAGCACCCGATCCTGCTGGACGAATTGCTGGACGACCGCATCCTGAGCGCCACCTTCGACCCGGCCGCCGCCGCCGCCGAACTGGAGCGCCAGCTGGCCACCGCGCCCGGCGACACCGAGCGCCAGCTCGACATCCTGCGCGAAGTGCACCACGCCCAGCTGTTCCACCTGCTGGCGCAAGACCTGGCCGGCTCGCTGACGGTGGAAAAACTGGCCGACCACCTGAGCGCCCTGGCCGACGTGATCGTCGCCGCCGTGATCAAGGCCGCCTGGCAGACCATCGCCAAGCGCCACCTGGAAGTGCCGAAGTTCGCCGTCATCGCCTATGGCAAGCTGGGCGGCAAGGAACTGGGCTATGTGTCCGACCTCGACGTCATCTTCCTGTTCGACGACGAAGACCAGGACGCGCCCGGCCTGTACGCCAAGCTGGCGCAGCGCTTCATTACCTGGATGACCTCGCACACCTCGGCCGGCATCCTGTTCGACATCGACACCGCGCTGCGGCCCGATGGCGCCAGCGGCATGCTGGTGTCCAGCGTCGGCTCGTTCGAGAAATACCAGCACGCCTCGGCCTGGCTGTGGGAGCACCAGGCCCTGACGCGCGCCCGCTTCTGCGCCGGCGACGCCGCGATCGGCGAGCGCTTCGAACAGATCCGCTGCCAGGTGCTGCGCAAGGAACGTCCCGACGCCGCCGCGCTGAAACAGGAAGTGCTGGCCATGCGCCAGAAAATGCGCGACGCGCGCCCCAACCGCAGCGAGCTGTTCGACCTCAAGCAGGATGAGGGCGGCATGATCGACATCGAGTTCATCGTGCAATACCTGGTCTTGCAGCATTCGGCACAGTACCCCGAGCTGACCGGCAACATCGGCAATATCGCCCTGCTGCACCTGGCCGGCCAGCTGGGCCTGGTGGATGCCGTCCTGGCAGGCGCGGTTGCCGACGCTTACCGCGACATGCGGCGCTGGCAGCACCAGTTGCGCCTGCAGGGCCAGGACCAGTCGCGGGTGGCGCCGGAGAAAGCGGCACAGCACGCCAAAAACGTCAGTGCCTTGTGGGAACGTATATTCCACGCGACGCCGTGACACAGTATTACGCTGTTTTTCGCGCAAACTTATTGAACTTGAAACGTCCTCACGTAGATTGATAGCTAGGACCGTGCACCGACGCACGGTCCCATGCGTGTCAAACCTATGGGAGAACAATAGTGAAGCGAATCCTGCCGAAACGCAGCGTCATCGCAGTAGCGTTGACCCTGCCAGTCTCTTCCCTCCTGCTGGCGCAGGAAGCGGCCGACAAACCGGTCCCCAAAGTGATCGTCACGGGGTCCAATATTGCACGAATCGATACGGAAACTTCCACGCCGGTGCAGATCATCCGGCAGCAGGACATCAAGCGCCTGGGCGTGACCTCGGTCAAGGAGTTGATGGACACCCTGACCTCGTCCGACCGCTCGGCCCTGTCCGACGTGGGCGGCAGCAATTCCTTCGCCGGCGGCGCGTCCTCGGTGTCGCTGCGCGCGCTCGGCAAGCAATCCACGCTGGTGCTGCTGAACTCGCGGCGCGTGGCGCCCTACCCGCTGGCCGACTATAACGAAGTCTTCACCAACCTCGACACCTTGCCGCTTGACGCCGTCGAGCGGGTCGAAATCCTGCGCAATGGCGGCTCCTCGATCTACGGCTCCGACGCGGTGGCCGGCGTGATCAACGTGATCACCCGCTCCGACTACCGCGGCCTGACCGCCAGCGGCAGCTTCACCCGCTCGCTCGAACAGCAGATGATACGCAACGGCACCGTCAGCGTGACCGGCGGCATGGGCGACCTGGATACCGACCGCTACAACATCCTGGCCAACGTCGAGTACTACAAGCGCAACGGCGTGTTCTGGCGTGAAGTGGTGGACGACATCAACCCCACCTACGGCGAATACTTCGGCGCGGTGGCGCCGGGCAGCGGCCTGATGTTCGGCAACCGCGGCCTGCCCTCCACCTTCAGCTTTCCCGGCAACCTGCTCGGCCAGGGCCCGCTGCCCGGCTGCACCACCCGGAATGCCGGCGGCCTGTGCGTGTACGACCGCTTCAGCCGCTTCCAGGCCACGCCGGGCGCCGAGCGCGTCAACAGCCTGATCTCGGGCCGCTTCAAGGTCAGCGACACGACGGAAGCCTTTGCCGAGCTGCTGTATTCGCACACCACCACCGACTACGGCGGCGCCTTCGCCACCTATGGCTCCACCAGCTTCGACGCGGTGTGGGGCGACCCCAGTACCGGCCAGTCGCGCACTTTCGTCTACCGCTACCTGCCGGCCACCCACCCGCTAAACCAGAGCGGCGAAGAACTGGAACTGCGCTACCGCTTTGCCGACGACCCGTCCTACCGCAAATCCACCAGCGACCAGTACCGCGCGCTGACCGGCCTGAAAGGCACGCTGGCCAATAAATGGGAATGGGAAGCGGCCCTCGGCGTGATGGGCGGCAAGACCAAGGACCGCAGCCGCGGCGGCTTCTTCAGCGACAGCGGCTTCAAGCAGGTGATCGGCGACTACAACATCGACGACCCGCTGTTCTTCAACCGCGAGTACAAGCTGGGGCAGATGAACAGTGCCGCCGTGATCGACAAGCTGTTCCCGGAAAACGGCTACGACGGCAAGATCACCCAGACCTTCATCGACCTCAAGGCCAGCGGCCAGGTGGCCAGCGTGGCCGGGCGGCCGGTGATGATGGCGATCGGCGGCGACGTGCGGCACGAGAAGATCCGCATCTCGCCGACGGCCAACCTGCTGGCTGGCGATATCGTCAGCAACGGCGCCTCCGCCGCCAATGCCAGCCGCACCAATGAGTCGATCTTCGCCGAGGTCAATGTCCCCGCGCTGGAGAAGCTGGAACTGGTCGGCGCCGCGCGCTACGACAAGTTCCCCGGCTTTAGCGGCAGGTTCTCGCCCAAGGTCGCCGCGCGCTGGCAGGCCGCCGAATCGTTCCTGCTGCGCGCCACGCTGGAGTCCGGCTTCCGCGCCCCCAACCTGACCGAGAGCGCACCGTCCAGCAAATTCGCCTTCGACAATGGCGTGACCGACCCCAAACGCTGCGACCAGGCGCAGGCGCTGGCCAACGACTTGCGCAACCAGGCCGACGCCCTGCCACCCACCGACCCGAACGCAGCCGTGCTGCTGGCGCGCGCCGATATCGTGGAAGGCAATGAGTGCGCCGGCGGCATCGCCTCCATCGTGCGCAACAACCCCAACCTGAAGCCGGAAACTTCGCGCAGCGGCACCATCGGCTTTGTGCTGGAGCCGGTCAAAGGCACCTCGATTGCGATGGACTACTTCCACATCGAGCGCAAGAACGAAATCGGCCTGAAGAACACATCCGAACTGCTGTCGGCCGAAGACTCGCTGCAACCGGGCATCGTCAACCGCCTGCCGCTCGCGCAGGACAAGACCTTCAGCGCCGCCGAGCGCGCGCTGTATGGCGTGACGGTGGGACCGCTGTCGTCCACCTCCGGCATGTTCGAGAACGTATCGAAGACCCGCACCAGCGGTGTCGACGTCGGCCTCGGCTCGCGCTTCAACGTACCGGTGGGACGGCTCGACATCAACGGCAACGCCACCTACCTGCTCGACCTGCGCAACTTCGCACCGACGCGCAACGGCGGCAGCTGGGGCGACAACCTGGCCGGCCGCTACGGCTACTCCAAGTTCACCGCCAACCTGATGGCGGCGCTGACCACCGGCGCCTTCAACAACAGCCTGCGCCTGGTGTATTTCAGCCCGCAAAAGCTGCAAGGCGACTACTTCGACGAGGAGTACACCAAGGAAGGCTGCGAAGCCAACGAATGGGGACCGGGCGTGTGCCGCGTCGGCTCGGAAGTACGCTGGGACTACAACCTCAGCTACACCGGCATCAAGAACCTGACCTTGGCGCTCAACATCCGCAACCTGTTCGACCAGCGCCCGCCGCTTGACCTGAAAGCCTTCAACCGCGACGGCGGCGGCATCATCCCGCAAAACCTGGACGACGTCGCCGGCCGCCGCATCCGCCTCACGGCCGAGTACCGCTTCCAATAAGCCGAATAAGCCGCACTGTCCAGCCCGTGTCCCACCATGGGGTCACACCCCAAGTGGGACACGAGCTCAAGCGGCAAGGGGGAGTTGCTCGACGCTTGCGCTGCCGAGATAGCGGCCACTGCTGACGGCCGGGCGCCGGGTTTCGATGGCGTCGGCAAAGAACACGGCAGGATCGGCGTGCAATTCGCTGACGTGCCGCTGCAATGCCGGGTAGGCATCCAGGTTCAGGCCCGACTCGCGCTGCGCCCAGCGCACCACCGCCACCAGGCAAGCATCGGCAACGGTACGCTTGCACCCATCCAGCCATTCCTGCCCGCTCAATGCCTCATCCAATGCAGCGCATGTCATGGCCATGCGTTCCGTGCCCGCATCGAACCCTTCGTGCAAATAATCCAGCAGCGACGCCAGCTTGCGCGCCTCCGCCGTGCCGTCGCGGTAGCCTAGCAAGCAACGGCGCTGCTGGCCGATATGCTGCAGGATGGCGCGGCAGTCGCGCAGCAGCTTGCCGCCGTTTTGCAGCACCGGCACCGGCAGACCCGGCAAATCGACCTGCACCAGCCGATACGGCCGGCACAGCCACTCCAGGGCGACGATCACGCCGAACGCGCAGCCATTCGATGGGCCGTGATACAGGATGGTTTCCATATGCCTCTCTCTTTTTCTTGTTGGGGATGAGGCATTGTCTGATCAATATAGGACAATATCCGCCCTGTTTCCGTGCAAAAATAGCAGCATCATGTCGAAACCAGCCATCAAAGCCCTGTCCATCCTCGAACTGCTGCAAAGCCAGCGCCAGATTTCGGGGGCGGAAATGTCGGACCGCCTCGGCATCGACCGCCGCACCCTGCGGCGCTATATCGCCATGCTGGAAGAGTTGGGTATCCCGATCACCGCCGAGCGCGGGCGCTATGGCGGCTATATGCTGGTCCCAGGCTTCAAGCTGCCGCCGCTGATGTTCACCAACGATGAAGCCTCGGCCGTGGCGCTGGGCCTGATGGCGGTGCGCTCGCTGCGCCTGGCCGACACCGCGCCGGCCGTGGCCAGCGCCCAGGCCAAGCTGGAGCGCGTGATGCCGCCCGCCCTGCAGGGCAGCGTGCAGGCGCTGCGCGAAACCGCCGTACTCGATACGCCCGAGCAGCGCTGGAGCTACAGCGGCGCCGCCCGCCCTGCCCTGACCGGCGAACTGACCTCGCTGGCCCTGGCCGCCCAGACCCAGCACCGCGTCACCTTCCGCTACACTCCGCAGGACGGCGAGTCGATGCGGCGCGAGTTCGACCCCTACGGCCTGGTATTCAGCCACACGCGCTGGTATGTGGTGGGCATGTGCCGGTTGCGGCTGGCGATCCGCTCGTTCCGCCTGGACCGCATCGCCGAGGTGGCCGAAACCGGCGATGTATTCGACAAACCCGACAGCTTCGACGCCGCCGCCCAGTTGCAGCACGCCATGGCCACCTTGCCGCGCCCGCTGCCGGTACGCGTGCTGCTGCACACCGACCTGGCCAGCGCCGCGCGCGAAGTGGGCCGCTATATCGGCCCGCTGCAGGAAGCGGACGGCGGCGTGCGGCTGCAAACCACCACCACCAGCTACAGCTGGTTCGCCCGCCTGCTGGCCTCGTTCAACTTCGACTTCACCATCGAAGGCCCGGAAGAATTGCGCGACGCCGTGCGCGCGGAAGCACAGCGCCTGGCCCGACTTGCCGGCTGATTGCATTACAGCTTGAGCAAAATTCAGACCTGGCGCCGAATTTAACCCAAAAAAAAGCGCCCCGCAGGGCGCTTTCGATGGCGATAAAGCCAGGATTACTTGGCGTTCATCAGCGCCACGGTGGTGTCCAGCATGCGGTTGCTGAAGCCCCACTCGTTGTCGTACCAGGACGAAACCTTCACCAGGCGGCCCGACACTTTGGTCAGGGTGGCGTCGAAGTTCGACGATGCCGGGTTGTGGTTGAAGTCCACGGACACCAGTGGCTCGGTGTTGTAGGTCAGCACGCCTTTCAGTGGGCCTTCAGCAGCGGCCTTCATCAGGGCGTTAACTTCGTCCACGGTGGTGTCGCGCTTGGCGATGAAGGACAGGTCAACGATCGACACGTTGATGGTCGGCACGCGGATCGCGAAGCCGTCCAGCTTGCCGTTCAGTTCTGGCAGCACCAGGCCAACCGCGGCAGCGGCGCCGGTCTTGGTCGGGATCATGGACTGGGTGGCGGAACGGGCGCGGCGCAGGTCTTCGTGCATCACGTCGGTCAGCACCTGGTCGTTGGTGTAAGCGTGCACGGTGGTCATCAGGCCGGTTTCCAGGCCGATGGCGTCGTGCAGTGGCTTGACCAGCGGGGCCAGGCAGTTGGTGGTGCAGGAGGCGTTCGAGATCACGGTGTCCGAAGCCTTCAGCACGCCGTGGTTCACGCCGTACACGACGGTCGCGTCAACGTCCTTGCCGCCCGGTGCGGAGATGATCACCTTCTTGGCGCCGCCTTTCAGGTGGGCCGAAGCTTTTTCCTTGGTGGTGAAGAAGCCGGTGCACTCCAGCACCACGTCCACGCCCAGCTCGCCCCATGGGATCTCTGCCGGGTTGCGCTGTGCGAATACGCGGATCTTGTCGCCGTTCACAATCATGTTGTCGCCTTCCACCGTGACGGTGCCAGGGAACTTGCCGTGGGCGGTGTCGTAGCGGGTCAGGTGCGCGTTGGACTCAGCATTGCCCAGGTCGTTGATCGCCACGATCTGGATGTCCTGCTTTTTGCCGCCTTCGTAGAAAGCGCGCAGCACATTGCGGCCGATGCGGCCATAACCGTTGATTGCTACTTTGATCGTCATGCTCTTTACTCCTGATGATAGAAATTAGATGACTGCTTTGACCTTCGCCACGACATTCTCGACCGTGAAGCCGAAGTGCTTGAACAGCACGCCGGCCGGTGCGGATTCGCCGAAGGTGTCGATACCAACCACTGCGCCTTCCAGGCCAACATACTTGTACCAGAAAGCGGTAACGCCTGCTTCAATCGCCACGCGCGGCAGGCCCTTGGTCAGCACGGATGCCTTGTAGGCAGCGTCCTGGCGGTCGAACACGTCGGTCGATGGCATGGACACCACGCGCACCGGGGTGCCGGCGGCCTTCAGTTCGGCGGCGGCTTTCATGGCCAGTTCCACTTCGGAACCGGTGGCGATCAGGATGGCCTTGGCGCCTGGCTCGTCGGACAGCACGTAGCCGCCCTTGGCGACGTTGGCGATGGCTTCCGCAGAACGCTCGATGAACGGCAGGTTCTGGCGCGAGAAGATCAGGGTCGAAGGACCGTCGGCGCGCTTCACCGATTCGCCCCATGCAACCATGGATTCGACGGTGTCGGCTGGACGCCAGTTGTCCAGGTTAGGGATCAGGCGCAGCGAGGACACGTGCTCCACCGACTGGTGGGTCGGGCCGTCTTCGCCCAGGCCGATCGAGTCGTGGGTGAACACGAACAGGGAACGCTGCTTCATCAGCGCAGCCATGCGCAGTGCGTTGCGGCTGTAGTCGGCGAAGGTCAGGAAGGTGGCGCCGAACGGGATGTAGCCGCCGTGCAGGGCAACGCCGTTCATGATCGCGGCCATGCCGAATTCACGCACGCCGTAGTTGATGTGGTTGCCTGGCACGCCGGAACGCACAGCGACGCATTCCTTCCAGTTGGTCAGGTTGGAGCCGGTCAGGTCGGCCGAGCCGCCCAGGAATTCCGGCAGCACTGGCGCCAGGGCCTGGATCGCGTTCTGCGATGCCTTGCGGGTGGCGATGGTTTCTTTCTTTTCGACGCAGGCGGCGATGGCGGCGTCCAGGGTTGCCTGGAAGTTGCCTGGCAGTTCGCCCTTCATGCGGCGGGTCAGTTCAGCAGCTTCGGCCGGGTACTTGGCGGTGTATTCCGCGAACATGGCGTTCCACTGGCCTTCGAACTTCTCGCCTTCGGCCTTGAAGTTCCAGGCTTCAACCACGTCGTGCGGCACGTCGAACGGCTCGGCGCCCCAGGAGATGTACTCGCGCACTGCGGCGATCTCTTTCTCGCCCAGCGGTGCACCGTGCACCTTGTCGCCGCCCTGCAGGTTCGGCGAGCCCTTGCCGATGATGGTCTTGCAGCACACCAGGGTTGGCTTGTCGGATTTCTTGGCCGCTTCGATCGCTGCGGAAACGGCGGCAACATCGTGGCCGTCCACGTTCTTGATCACGTTCCAGCCGTAGGATTCGAAACGCTTAGGGGTGTCGTCGGTGAACCAGCCTTCGACCTTGCCGTCGATGGAGATGCCGTTGTCGTCGTACAGGGCGATCAGCTTCTTCAGGCCCAGGGTACCGGCCAGCGAGCACACTTCGTGCGAGATGCCTTCCATCAGGCAGCCGTCGCCCAGGAAGGCGTAGGTGTAGTGGTCGACCACGTCGAAGCCAGGCTTGTTGAATTCGGAAGCCAGCAGCCATTCAGCCAGCGCCATGCCGACCGCGTTGGCGATACCCTGGCCCAGCGGGCCGGTGGTGGTTTCCACGCCTGGGGTGTAGCCCACTTCCGGGTGGCCCGGGGTCTTGGAGTGCAGCTGGCGGAAGGCCTTCAGGTCGTCCATCGATACGTCGTAACCCGACAGGTGCAGCAGCGCGTAGTGCAGCATCGAGCCGTGGCCGTTGGACAGCAGGAAGCGGTCGCGGTTGACCCAGGCTGGGTTGGTCGGGTTGTGGCGGTGATGACCGCTCCACAGTGCTACAGCGATCTCAGCCATGCCCATTGGCATGCCTGGGTGGCCGGAATTGGCCTTCTGTACAGCGTCCATTGCCAGCGCACGGATTGCGTTGGCCATTTTGGTGAAGGGGAGCGAAGTTTTCATCGTGTATCGAGGAAGGTTGAGTATTTGGTGCACTGCGGCAGGCGCCGCTTTTGGAACCCGATATTTTACCAGAGCGTGACACCAACGCTTAAAATTGGTGCATTTCAACCTTTCCTGAGCGTTTTATGCCCCGTTTTTACGTGCCTCAACCCCTTGCCACCGGCCAGCAGCTGGAGCTGCCGGGCGATGTGGCGCACCATATCAACGTGGTGCGCATGGAACCGGGCGACACGCTGACCCTGTTCAACGGCGATGGCGGTGAGTATACGGCAGTGTTGACAGATGTGCAAAAGAAAAAGGCTTGGGCGGAGCTGAAACTGTTCGCCTCGCGCGATGTCGAACTGCCGTTTGCCGTGACCCTGGCCCAGGCCCTGCCGGAGGGCTCGAAAATGGACTGGATCATCGAAAAGGCGGTGGAACTGGGCGTGGCGGCAATCCAGCCGCTGGCTGCGCGGCGCTGCGTGGTGCGGCTGTCGGCCGAACGCGCCGAAAAGAAGCTCGAGCACTGGAGCGGCATCGTGGTGTCGGCTTCCGAGCAGTGCGGCCGCAACCGGCTGGCTGCCGTGGCGCCGCCGCAGGAGTTCAAGGAGTGGATCGGCCAGCAGGACCTGCATAAGCGCGTGATCCTGACCCCGCGCGCCTCGGAGTCGCTGGCGGATTGGGCACGCCACCAGCCGGCCCAGGCGCTGACCATCATGGTCGGCCCGGAAGGCGGCTTCTCGGACGAGGAAGAGGCGGAGGCCCTGAAGCATGGCGCCCTGCCCCTTTCCATCGGCCCGCGCGTGCTGCGCACCGAGACCGCCGCCCTGGCGGCAGTCTCAATCCTGTCCGCCGCCTGGGGCGGCATCTGACCGGCGCGTAATCAGCGCCGGGTTGGACCGGAGCCGCCGGTAGGCGTGCGTGCTGCCGAACGTACACGCTCAGCCGCTTTTTCGTTCGCGCGCATATTCTTCGCCACATCCTCCTGGCTTTTTTGCGTCACCAGCTTGGCCCAGGCTTCGGTACGCTCGACCCAGGCATTGTGCGCGGCAATCACCTGCTGTTTGGTTTGCTCGCCCTCGCCAATCATCTTGGCGTAGGCCTTGTCCATCGTGGCGCGCGCTTGCTTCAGTTCGGCTTGGTTCATCAGGGGAACCAGGGTCGCCGGGATCAGCTTGCCAGCCGGCAGTGCCGCCGCCAGGCCTTGTCCGAAACGCTTGAAGCACTCGCTCCATTCCGCCATTTTGGCCTGGACCGCCTTGGTTTCCTCCGGGTCCTTCGCTACTTCGGGGAACTGGGGGGCAGCACAGCCGTGCTTGCCATAGGCCAGCTCATCGCCGGTGTAGGCGGTGCGGTAAAACTCGATTTCCGCCTTGCGCGACTGGCGCTGCTGCAGCACCAGCAGGGACTTGGGCGCATCCTTGTTGCCGGCGGCTTTGGCCTTGTTCAACCACTGTTCTGCCTGCGCCGGATCTTCCGCCACGCCTTCGCCAAACGCATACATTTCCCCCACCAGTACCTGGGCGTCGGAATTGCCGGCTTGCGCCAGCTTGCCCAGCAACTGGTGGGCGCGGGCGTAATCCTGGGTCTCCCAGGCTTTGATGCCATCGGCCAGGTCGTCAGCTGAAGCAACGCTGGCAGCACCCAGCAATGCCAAGGCGGCGCATAGGACTTTAATTTGCATGAGACTACCTCCTTAAGGAAAAGATTAGCGCCGGTTGCTACCGAGAGAGACCTGAACCGACTCCTGCTTGCCACGCGGCAGCCGGGTCATGGGAGGGTTCAGGCTGATCAGTTCTTCGCGCTGTTTTTGATGAATTGTCTGGGCATGCGCCTCGCTGCGCAGCAGCCAGGCATCGTGCGCGGCGAAGACCTCCTGCTTGACTTGTTCAGCGTCGCTCACGATGCGGCTATAGGCTTGCTCCACATCGGCGGACATCGCCTTGCCAGCCGGCATGGCTGCCGCCAGGCGTTCGGCAAAACCGTTAAAGCACGCACTCCATTCCGCCAAACTGGCCTTGACCGCCTGGAATTCCTTCTCGCTCGTACTCACCTTGGGAAAGGTCGGGATAACACAGCCCTGCTTACTGTACGCCAGTTCATCCGCCGCCGCGTTGCTGACAGCGCCCAGCAACGCCAAGGCAGCGCAGATGGTTTTAATATGCATGGAACTATCTCCTCAAGGCAAAACACCCCGCCGGTTTCATCGGCGGGGTGCTCCGGGTTAATTTTTATTCCATTGTCAGCATAGCATCAGAATTTATAACCCGCTACAAGATACAGTTGCCGGCCCAGCGGATCGGCATAGCGCGCATCAAAGCCCATCTGGTTGCCGCCGCCGGTAATCCGTTGCGAGAACGGCGGCTCGCGGTCGAACAGGTTCTTGATGCCGCCGGTCAGGGTCAGGTTCGCATTGAACTTGAAGCGGGTCTGCCAGTCCCACACCAGGTAGTCGCTCACCTTGCGGTCCAGGGTGACGAAGTTGCCCGCTTCATCGCGGATCGCGAAGTTCGCGGCCGTCACATGCATATCCTGGTAGCCGGACTTATAGACCCCGGTCAGCGCATGCGACAGGCGGTCGGACTGCTTCCAGGTCGTCATCAGCTTGCTGATCCAGCGGAAGGTTACCGCGTTGTACGAATCGAAGCGCCCTACACTGCTTTCCACCGGGTCGGTCGGCAGCGTCTGGATGTCGGCGCGCTTCATATAGGTACCGGTCCAGTTGAAGGTCAGGCCATTGCTGCGGTAGGTATGGTCCCAGTCGATGCCCTGGTAATGCGACTTGGACAGGTTGAACGGGGTCAGCGAGGCGGCCAGCACATTCTGCTTCTGGATCGGATCGTAGAACGACACGAACAAGCCCATATAGCGCGCCGGATTGCCGAACACCTCATTCTCCGGCAGCTTGGCGATCTGGTCCTTGATCTCCACGTTCCAGAAATCCAGGCCCAGCGACAAGTTCCGGCTCGGCTCAAAGCGCAAGCCCATCGACGATTGCTTCGAGGTTTCCGGCCTCAGGCCTGCCGCGCCGGAAAACGGATTACCGCCGGACAGCAGGTTGTACTCCGTATTGCCCGCGCACAGCGGCAGCAGCGGACCGGACGTGATCGGGCACGGGTGCGCGCTGGCATTGCCGCCGCCCTGCAGCGCATTGGTGATGTCGGTCATCACCGGTGCCTTGAAGCCGGTGCCGTAGGATGCGCGCACCAGCAGGCTGTCCGATGGGCGCCAAGCCGCCGCCAGCTTGTAGGTGGTCTTGCTGGCCTCATTGCCTTTGACGGCAGGCGCCACCAGGTTACCGGCGGAATCGAAGTTCATGCGGTCACGCACTGCATCGTAGCTGTCGTAGCGCACATCGCCGGTCAACTCCAGGCCTTTCATCACCGGCACTACCAGCTCGGCAAACGCGCCCCAGTTCTTGCGCGAGGCATCGGTCGGCAAGCCGCCCTGCACGCCGCCGATCGGGCTGTCGGTGAAGTTCGGCTGCAGGCTGTTGGCGCCCATGGTGATGGCGCTCGGGTCGTACACGTATTTCTGGCGCAGGAAGTCGCCGCCCAGTGCCAGCATGGCGGCGCCGCCCGGCGCGCCGAACACCTCACGCGAGCCGCGCAGGTTCAGCACATCGATCTTCGAGCGGGTTTCATCCAGCTGCTGGTGCAGCACGGCGCCCGCCAGCGCGGCGCGCGTTTCGGCGGTCGGCACGATGAAGGGGTTGTAGGTGCCGGCCGCCATCAGCGCATCGAGCTTGTCGCTGCTGACGTAGCCCGCCACGGCGTGGTCGGCTGCCGTGCTTTCCGAATGGGTGTAGGCCGCATTCAGGTCCCAGCCCCATTGCGTGCCCTGCACACCAAAGGCCAGGTGCTTGGCATCGGTCTTCCAGTCGTCGGTGCGGCCGCCCGCATCGACCAGTCGCAGGCTCATCGTGGCCGACTTGACCGAGGCCGGATCGATGCCCAGCTTGACCAGGCCCGGCACCACGTGCGCCTTGTACAGCGCGGAGTTGATGTTCAACGACAGCGGCTGCGCTGGCGACGCATAGCGCGCGGTGCTGGTGAATTTCGAATACAGGCCTTCGGCAAAGAAGGTCCAGTCGGCGCCCAGCCTGATATTGGTGGAGGCGAACAGGCCATCGCGTTTCAGCTCCGGCAACAGTTCGACCACGGCGCCGTAGTTGTAGACGCATTTGTTGTCGACCTTGAAGGTATTGGGCGCACCGCAGGTACCGGTGGCCAGCAAGCTGGGATTGAACATCGCCTGCGGGTTCGGGTTGCGCACGGTGACATTGCCCGGGATCGAGTTGCTCGAGGTCTGGTACAGCGAGTACTTCTTGCCGGCCTCTTCGAACGGATGCACGCCGCCCGGCGCGGAGAAGCGGCGGTCGCTGGCGTTCAGCTCTTTCTGCGTATCGTGGCTGAAGGCCAGCAGAACGTTATAGCCGTCGCTATCGAGATCGCCAAAGCCTTTCGACACGGCGACGTTGGAAGTGGCGCCGGCGCTGCCCTTGCTTGGGCGGTTGTAGGTCAACTCGATGTTGGCATCGGTCTGGTTTTTCTTCAGGATGAAGTTGACCACGCCGGCAATCGCATCGGAGCCGTACAGCGCCGAAGCGCCGTCGGTCAGGATTTCGACGCGCTCCACCGCCGACAGCGGGATCGAGGCCAGGTTGACCGCCGAGCCCGAGCTGTAAGGCGCGATGCGTCGGCCATTCAGCAACACCAGCGTATAGCCGGTGCCGATCGCGTGCACCGAGGCGGTCTGCACGCCGCCGCCACCGCCATTGATCGAGGCGGCCGACGTCACAAAGCCCTGCATCGAAGGCAGCGTGGCGACCAGGTCGGCCACGGTGGTGGCGCCGGTCTGCTCGATCTGCGCTTTGGATAAAGCCTGTACCGGCAGCGCGCCTTCAATGGCGACGCGCTTGATGGCGGAACCGGTGATCTCTACGCGCTGGATATTGTCTTGCGCCAGCAGCGGTTGCGCGGCCAGGCCCAGACCTGCCATACACATCAGCCGCACGGAACGCGACAGGATGGTTTCTCTCATCATTGTTTCCTCTAATCGTCTCTCTGATTTTTAGCGCCGCGGTTGCGGCCCAATCATCAGAGCATGTCGATTCAACAAGGAACAATGGCTATTCGGCGACTGTGCCGGAGTCACTGGAATGCTGCAAGGGATTCGCCCAGCGCTTATTGCGCGCATACGACGAACGAAAGTAAAAAAGCCTGCCAGCTTTCGCTGGCAGGCTTCGTATCAAGCACTAAACGTAAAGCTTAGAACTCGTATTTCGCGGTGAAGCGGAACTTACGTGCGCCCTGCAGGCCGATTGGCTGCTGGTAGGACGGCGATGGGGAGTTCACGCCGGTTTCGCCAGCTTCTTCGATCACCTGAACGGTACGCTCGTTGAAGATGTTCTGCACGTCCATCTGGAACGACAGAGCCTTCATCCACTTCGGTGCGTAGTGAACCTGTGCGGACAGTTCCTTGGTCCAGTTCAGACGGCCCAGGGTGCCACGTGGGTTCAGCTTAGCGCCGCACCAGAAGGATGCCGACTGGTAGCCAATCGACACGCCATCCAGGTTACCAGCGTAGTAGCCCAGGCAGTTCATTGGACGGCCGGACTGCAGCAGCAGGTTCGCGCCAACACGCCATTCGTCAGCAACCTGGTAGGCACCGAAGGCCTTGAAGGTGTGGCGACGGTCGTTAGGCAGGTAGCCGTTAGCACCTTCCATCAGGCCTGGGTAGTCCCAGTCTTGGGAGATACCAGCGTCGTCCTGGCCGATGTCGGACTTGACGTAGCCTTCGGTGTTGCCCTTGTTGAAGGACAGCACGTAGGAACCAGCCAGGGACCACTTGCCGTCCCAGGAGCGGTCAAAGCTCAGCTCCAGAGCGTTGAAGGTGCGCTTTGGCTTTTCTGGGAAGCCCATTGCCGATGCTGGGATGGTCACTGGGGTCAGACCTTTGCCATCGCCGAAGTCGATGTTCGCGGTCAGATCGCCACCTGGGTTGTACAGGAAGCAGTGGCCGATTGCGGAAGCCAGGGTGTCGGCTTTAGCGTCGGAGTAGCCCTGTGCCTTGGCCCAGTTGTACGCGCCTTCGTCGTTACAGACGTCGTCCATAACTTTCTTCAGCTTGCGGTGGGTCAGCTTCACGCCAACTTTCCAGCGATCAGCCAGAGCTTGTTCCAGGCCGATGATGAATTCATCCTGGTACATTGGCTTGATGTTTGGATCAACCACGGAACGTGGGTCGCCAGCGGTGCCGTCGGACGAGGTCAGACGGGTGCCCAGCATTGCGCCCTTGCCTGGGATCTGGAACTTGTCGGCGCTCAGGGAGCCGTTGTAAGCGTAGAACTCACGGTAGTCCAGTTCGGCGCCGGACAGACGCACGTTGGTGTTCGACATCACAGGGATGTAGTAACGGCCAGCATTGGCGAAGGCCTTGGTCTGCGCCTTGCCGCCCACGTCCCACGCTACGCCCAGACGAGGAGCGATGGTGTTGTCAACCTTGATGAAGGTCTTGCCTTCAGCATTGAAGTTTTCGAACGATTCGCTACGAACGCCGATGGAAGCCATCACGTTCGGATGCACTTGCCAGTTGTCTTCCACGTAGAACGCGGAGTTCTTGGTGGTGAACTGGCCGCCGTTGGCGAAGGTACGTGCTTCGATGTACGACTGGGTTGCGCCGCTGGTGTTCACGTAGCCGTTGGACAGCTTGCCGCCGTTTGCCAGGTTACGGATGATGTAGCGGGTGGTGCCTGGGTACACGGTACCGTCGAGAACTTCATACTTCTCGTTGTCCATACCGAAGCGCAGGCCGTGCGCGCCCAGGTTCCACTCGGCGTCCAGACGCCATGCGGTACGCTTGTCGTTCGCGTTCGGATCGGAGATCGAGGTCGCGGTGGAGCAGCCGTAAGCGATGAATGGGGATACGCGGTTGTCGCGTACCACTGGGCAAGCTGCCGAAGCCACGTCGGACTTACGGTTGTACTTGCCAACGCCGTACAGGGCGGACACGGTCAGGTCGTCAGTCACCCAGGTGGTGTACTTGGCGATCAGGTTTTCACCACCGGTGGTGTACTCGTCAACACCCTGGTCAGCGCCCTTGGTGGTGCCGTAAGGTACTGGGGACTTCCAGTTGTAGACCTTGTCTTTCACCTTGTCGCTGAACGCGGTGAATTCCAGCAGGTTCTTGTCGGTGATGTTCCAGTCGAACTTGGTCAGGAAGCGTGGGGTGGTCGACTTGGTGACGTCCTGTACGGTGTTACCGTAGGTCGAACGCTCGATGTTGGCGCCCTGGATCAGGCCGAAGAAGAACAGCTTGTCTTCGATCAGAGGACCGCCAGCCCATACGTTGGCTTGCAGGTCGTCGGTGCCGCCTGGACGGTTGTGCAGGTGCCACTTGCCGGTCACAGCGCTCTTTTCAGCGTAGACGTTGGACGCTTCCAGATCTTCTGGCGACCAGATGACGTTGGCGCCACCTTTCCATTCATTGGTACCACGCTTGGTGGTCACAGCCAGCACGCCACCCAGGGAACGGCCGTATTCCGGGCCGTAGCCGCCGGTCTTAACCTGCTGCTGGGCGATACCTTCGAAAGGCACCTGGTTGAAGGTCACGCCGTTCACCGAGTTGGTGACGTTGAAGCCGTTGATGTAGTACACGTTCTCCGCTGGGGATGCACCACCCAGGGAAGGCACGTTGCCGCCGCGCAGTGCGGTCTGGCCGATACGGGTGTCACCCTTGGTTGCGCCTGGGGCCAGCAGGGCCACGGCGGTCACGTCACGGGTGATTGGCAGGCGGTCGATCGCTGCCTTGTTCAGCACGGTGCTGGACTCTGGCGACTTGGTGTCGATGCGGGTTACGCGGCCGGTAACCACCACGCGCGCAGCTTCTTCGAAGTGGGCGATGGAACCTTCACCAGCTTGCACCACAACAGCACGCTCTTCGATCTGGCCGTTTGGCAGCTTGACCTTCAGGGTGTAGTTGCCTGGTGGCAGTTGTGGCACGGAATAGGTGCCAGCCTTGTCCACGGTAACGGTGCGGCTCAGGCCGATTTCCTTGTTTTCCAGGGTGATGACGGTGCCAACAGCAGCACGGCCACCAACCGAACCAGCGGAGTTCGAGGCAGCGTAAACGTTGCCACCGATCACCAACGAAGCGCTAAATGCAACAGTCAGCGCATGCGCGAGTACAGTTTTTTTCATTGCAATTCCATCAAGAAATACAGCATGGATAAAAATATCCGGAGCGGTCTAAGCGCCGCTCTTCCGGCTTGTCCCAACAAAGTAGCTCCCACCGCAGCGAAAGCCCGCTCAACCTCGGTTAACTAGTGCCAACCCAAATCGAAGGCCTAATGGGATCATGCCGAAAGGTAAATGATCAAATAAAAAATGTATAAAAACGTTTCACACTTGAATACTTGCAACTTTATGACACACGAAAAGATGTCATCATAACCACATCCTCCGGCATTTCCTGCGAAACAACTTGCGGTAAAAGCTACTAAATTGCCACTAAGTCATTGCAAGTAACCTCGAACTGCTGAGCTACCCCGGCCGCCCCCCTGCGCGCCCGAAGCGGCTTTGCGGCAGCCGGCGGACTGTAGCGCCAGCACAACACATGAACCGGCAGGACGTAAAAAAACCGGCCCCTCACGGGGCCGGTTTCAGGCGCTGAATCTTCTGAAATTAGAAGGTGTAGCGCGCGCCGACGTACAGGCGGCGTGGCTGAACCCAGGCGTTAGCCTGGCCAAACTTGTAGGCGCCGGTCGCATTCACCAGGTCCTGCTCGCCGGTTGCGGACTGCTTGTCCAGCACGTTGAACAGGTCCAGGAAGAACTCAACCTTCTGGGCGCCAGCCAGCTTGTACACATACTTCAGACGCATATCCAGGGTGTAGTACGCTGGAGCGGTCTCGCTGCCAACCGAACCTGGTTTGATCCAGGTATCCACTACACCGCCGTTCGCGTATGGTGCATCGACCATTTCTGGCAGGTGGCGGCGGCTAGCCAGGAAGGTACGGCTGTAGATCAGACCGCTGTTCCAGTTGAACACACCGCTCAGCTCCAGGCCGTTGTTGAAGAAGTACGAACCGTAAGCCTTGGCCTGGTGCTTGATGTTGCCAGGCTGTTTGCCATAGGCGTTCGGAGCACGTGGGTCCAGTGCCAGCCAGTCGCCCTGGAAGTCGGCGTTGGAGTCGGAGTTGGTGTTGCCTTCAGCCTTGTTGAAGGTGTAGGAAGCACCGCCTTGCCAGTTGTCGCGCTTGGCCTTGGTCACGCTCACTTCCAGACCTTGGTAATCACGCTTGCCGCCAGCCAGGGTACCGATCACATAGTTCGAGTTCGGCTTGGTGGAGTAGCCGAAGTACGAGTATGGCAGGTAGTAAGCCGAACCTGGCGCTGCATAACCTTCCGGTGCGGTCGCCACGGTCAGGGTATCGTCCGAGTACAGGGTCAGGTCGTAGTCTTCCAGGATGTCGCGGGTCTTGCGCTTGGTGTAAGCGATCGACACGGTGTAGTCACGGCCCAGGTTGGTTGCATAACCCAGCATGAACTCATCGGTGTACGGGGTCTTGGTCGATGGCGAGAACAGCGCATCCGGGGTCTTTGGACCGCCACGGGTACGGAAGGTCAGCCATTGGTTGCCCAGGTAGACCTGCTCATCCAACACCGGACCGGTCAGGTTACCGGCGAAGTCAGCCATGTTGGTACGGATCGGGTCGTAGTAGCGGCCAACGAAGCCCCATACCTTGCTGCGGCCGTCGCCGCTCAGGTCATACACGGTGCTCAGGCGCGGCGCCAGCTTCCACTTGAACTTGGCGGACTGGTCACCCTTCGAATCGCGGTGCACCCACTCTTCGGTGCGCACACCGCCATTCACGGTCCAACGATCCATGGTCCAGGTATCCTGGACGTAGAAGGTCTTGCCGGTGGCTTCAACCGAGTATGGCGCAGCCTGGGCTTCCTTGATGCGGTAGTTGTTCACCTGGCCGTTCGGGTTGCCGGCGGTGCTGGTGAAGCGGTAAGCACGTACCTCGGCGTCCGATACGACACCGTTGTGGTCGGTATCCAGCAGGCTGACGAAGTAAGCCTTGTTCGGGCTGTTGTTGATGCCGGTAATAATACGTGGCACGTCGGCCGCGACGATGGACTTGGCGCCAGACCAGCCGCTGCCAAAGAATTCGGTGAACGAGACGCCGGCATTGGCCGCTGCGATCGAGCTGTAGCGCGCCTTGTCCGGGCCGGTCACCTGCGAGTCTTCGAAGTAGGTGTTGGTGGACTTCGAGAAGCCGCTCTTGAAGGTGTGGCTACCCCACTTCTCGGTCTCCAGGAAGTACTGGGCGCTCAGGCCTGCTTCGTCGCGGTCGCGCGAGGTCACCAGGTTGGTGCCGAAACCACCCAGCAGGGTCTGGGCGGTGGTCGGCTGCGGGTTGGCGTTACGGAAAATGACGGTGTTGCTGCTCGACAGGTCGGCTGCGAAGTCGGACACTTCACCTTTGTGGCGGAAGGCATAAGCTTCCACGGTCAGGTCGCCCATTTCGCGGCGGTATTCGACCTTGTAGTTGTCGCCACCCTGCTCGCGACGGCGGTCGCGGTTGTTCGGGGTGCCGGAAGCGGTCGAACCGCTGATGGTGGTCGGGTCGTTGAAGAAGACGGCGGTCAGGCGATCGTTTTCGGTCGGCTGCCAGGTCATCTTGAAGAAGCCCAGTTTTTCGTCGCGCTTCACGGAACGCATGAACGCGCCGGTGGTGGCATCGCCGACGTCGTCTTCACGCGACTTCTTCTGGAAGGAGCCGAAGAACCACAGCTTGTCCTGGATGATCGGGCCACCCAGGGTCACCGCTGCATCATAGGTCGAGAAGCCGGAGGCAGGAATATGCTTGTCCTTGGCGACCAGGCTGTCGTTCTGGAAGTAGTAGTTGACCGAGCCGTGATACTCGTTACCACCGGACTTGGTGACCACTTTCGACACCAGGCCCGAACCGCCGGCGTACTCGGCAGGGATACCGCCGGTCAGCACTTGCTGTTCCTGGATGATCTCGGAGTTGATGGCCGAACCAAAAGTGCCGGTGTCCGGGTCGGTCACGTCGACGCCGTCCAGGATGTACACGTTGTCGGACGAAGTACCGGTCGCGCCGTCGATGTCGGAGTAGTTCACGCCGGACTTCGAGGAAGGGTTGCCGCCGGCGGAAGGCTTCACGCCTGGCACCAGCTGCAGGTAGCTCTGGTAGCTACGGCCGGTTGGCAGGGACTCCACCACGCCCAGGTTCAGGATGGTACCCACGGTAGCGGAGGTGGTGTCCACCTGCGCCAGGCGGGAACCGGTCACCACCACTTGGGCGGTACCGGTTTCCAGGGCGTAGCTCAGCGCTGGGTTCTGGCCGGAAACCACGGCCACGCCCTGGGCGGCGAAGTTGGAATAGCCTGGCGCTACCACTTCCACCTTGTAGTCGGTTGCTGGGTCCAGGCCGCTGACGCGGACGGTACCGTCGGCTTCCGTCACAACGGTCTTCGATACCAGGGAGCTTGGCGAGCTGATCTTCACGGTAGCGCCAGCAACTGGCTTGCCACCGGAGGAAATGGCGATACGCAGGCCGCCGGTTTCGGCTGCCCAGGCAGCGCCCATGAAGCACATGCCAACTGCTACGGAGATTGCGGAGCGGCGCAGGAGCGCGGCACGCGATTTTTGTTTCTCGTTTTGCAACATATGTGTGTCCCTAAATGTTGTTGTTACGGAAGCACGCTTGACCCACCAACTGGCTCAAGGTTTCCCAGCTCCGGTACCGTTGTACGTACATTTTGCCGAGGTGCTACTGCTCATTAATGAGGGGCCGAAGCGCCCTCGTTTCGCTGCTTGTAAACAGCGCAACTTGGGCATGGAACCATATGCAAAGTTGCGACGTCAACAATAAGGCCCGGTTTGATGCGCACTCACAACACTTTTGAAAGGCACTGATACCCACAGGAAACTTTTACATTGCAATGCAAAAATCCGCGGTTACACTTGGCTGGAAAATGGCGGAAATTGTGACTATCTTTCTGAAAGTTCGCCGAATTTCAGACAAAAAAAGGGCCGGTTCCTGCAGCAGGAACCGGCCCTTTGCCGTTTAGGGACGGGGGATTTTAGAAGGAGTAGCGGCCGCCTACGTACAGACGGCGTGGCTCAACCCAGCTGGTGCCCTGGCCAAACTTGTAGGCGCCGTTGCCGGCCACCAGCGACTGTTCGGTGATGGTCGACTGCTTGTCGAACACGTTGAACAGGTCGAGGAAGAACTCCAGCTTCTGCGCGCCAGCCAGCTTGTAGGTGTACTTCAGGCGCACGTCGAAGGTGTAGTAGGCCGGCGCCTTCTGGCTGCCGATCGCGCCTGGCTGCAGCCAGGTGGAGACCACGCCGCCGTCCGCATATGGGGTATCCACATGGACCGGCAGGTTACGGCCCTGCTCCAGGAAGGTACGGCTATACAGCAGGCCGCTGTTCCAGTTGAACACGCCGCTCAGCTCCAGGCCATTGTTGAAGAAGTACGAACCGTAGCCCTTGAACTGGTGCTTGATATTGCCCGGCTGTGGGCCGTAGGCGTTCGGTGCGCGTGGGTCCAGGAAGATCCAGTCGCCCTGGTAGTCGGCGTTACTGTCGGAGTTGGTGTTGCCTTCCGCCTTGTTGAAGGTGTAGGACGCACCGCCTTGCCAGTTGTCGCGCTTGGCCTTGGTGACGCTCACTTCCAGGCCCTGGTAATCACGCTTGCCGCCAGCCAGGGTACCGATCACGTAGTTGGCGTTCGGTGCCGAGGAATAGCCGAAGTAAGAGTACGGCAGGTAGTACTTCGAGCCCGGCGCCGCGGTATCGTCCGGCGCGTGGGCCGGATCGATGGTTGGATCCGAATAGACGCTCAGGTCATAGTCTTCCAGCAGGTCGCGCGTCTTGCGCTTGGTGTAGCTGACCGACACCGTGTAGTCCTTGCCGATGTTGGTGGCATAGCCCAGCATGAACTCATCGGTGTGAGGAGTCTTGGTCGAAGGCGCAAAAATGCCGTCCGGCTGCTTCGGACCGCCACGGGTACGGAAGGTCAGCCACTGGTCGCCAATGTACATCTGCTCTTCCAGCACAGGGCCGGTCAGGTTACCGGCGAAGTCAGCCATGTTGGTGCGGATCGGGTCATAGTAGCGACCGGCGAACGCCCACACTTTGCTGCGGCCATCGCCCTTCAGGTCATACACGGCGCTCAGGCGCGGCGCCAGTTCCCACTTGAACTTGGCCGACTGCTCGCCTTTCGAATCGCGGTGGATCCATTCCTCGGTACGCACGCCGGCATTGACGGTCAGCTTGTCCATGGTCCAGGTGTCCTGGATATAGAAAGTCTTGCCGCTGGCTTCAACCGAGTACGGTGCAGCCTGGGCTTCCTTGCGGCGGTACAGGTTCAGTTGGGCGTGCGGGTTGCCGGCGGTGCTGCTGATGCGGTAGGCACGCAGTTCCGGATCGGTGACCTTGCCATCTTTGTTGCTGTCGAGCAGGCCCAGGAAATAGGCCTTGTTCGATGCGTTGTTGATGGCGCTCAGGATACGGGTGATGTCGGTGGAACCGATATTTTTCGAACCAGTCCAGCCGGCGCCGATCCATTCACCGAAAGTGAGGCCAGCCTTGGACGCCGCAATCGACTGGTAGGTCGCGTTGTCCGGGCCGGTCACGCGCGAGTCTTCGAAATAGGTATTGGTCGACTTCGAGAAGCCCGACTTGATGGTGTGGCTGCCGTATTTTTCCGTATCCAGGAAATACTGGGCTGTCAGGCCCGCTTCGTCGCGGTCGGCCGAGGTACGCAGATTGGCGCCGGCGCCGCCCAGCTGCAACTGCGCCAGGGTAGGATTCAGCACCGTCGGGTAGGCCACGTTATTCTGGTTCGACGCGTCGGCGGCATAGCTCGAGCTTTCACCCTTGTGGCGGAAGGCGTAGGCTTCCACGGTCAGGTCGCCCATCTCGCGGCGGTAGTCGATCTTGTAGTTGTCGCCGCCCTGCTCGCGGCGGGTGTCGCGGTTGTTCAGGGTGGTGGAGGTGGTGGAGCCGCTGATCTTGACCGGATCATTGAAGAACAACGCCGTCAGACGGTCATTGTCGGTTGGCTGCCAGGTCACCTTGAAGAAGCCCAGCTTGTCGTCACGCTTGACCGTGCGCATCAGTTCGCCCGTGGTCGCATTGCCGACGTCGGTTTCACGGTTTTTCTTCTGGAACGAGCCGAAGAACCACAGCTTGTCCTGGATGATCGGGCCGCCCAGGGTGACCGCCGCATCATAGGTCGAGAAGCCGTTGCCTGGGATGTTCTTGTACTTGGCGACCAGGCTGTCGTTCTGGAAGTAGTAGTTGACCGAGCCGTGGTACTCGTTGCTACCGGACTTGGTAATGACCTTGGACACCAGGCCCGAACCGCCGGCGTATTCGGCCGGGATACCGCCGGTCAGCACTTGCTGTTCCTGGATGATTTCGGAGTTGATGTTGGAACCGAAGGTGCCGGTATCCGGGTCGGTCACGTCGACGCCGTCCAGGATGTACACGTTGTCGGACGAAGTACCGGTGGTGCCGCCGATATCGGCGTAGTTCACGCCGGATTTGGACGATGGGTTGCCGCCGGTCGATGGCTTCACGCCTGGCACCAGCTGCAGGTAGCTCTGGTAATTACGGCCGGTTGGCAGCGATTCCACCACACCCAGGTTCAGGATGGTGCCGACGGTGGCGGAGGTGGAGTCCACCTGCGCCAGACGGGAACCGGTCACCACCACTTGTGCGGTACCGGATTCCAGCGAGTAGTTCACCGCCGGGTTCTGGCCCGACACCACGGCCACGCCTTGCGCCGCGAAGTTGGAGTAGCCGGCAGCCAGCACTTCGATCTTGTAGTCGGTCGCCGGGTCAAGGCCGGCAACACGGACGGTGCCGTCAGCTTCGGTCACAACGGTTTTGCTGACCAGGCTGCTTGGCGAGCTGATTTTCACCGTCGCGCCGGCGACTGGCTTGCCCGCTGCAGAGATGGAAATACGCAGACCACCGGTTTCGGCGGCCCAGGCAGCGCCCATGAAGCACATGCCTACCGCGACGGAAATTGCGGTCCGGCGCAGCAGCGCGGCACGCGATTGTTGTTTCTCGTTATGCAACATTATGTGAGTCCCTAAGTATTGTTGTTACGAAAGCACCTTTGACCGACAGCATCAAAATTTTTGCGCTACGGCTAACACATTGGCTGCTTGTAAACAGCGCAACTCGGTCATGGAAACATAGGCAAAGTTGCATCGTCAACAAGCAAAATGTTTCCATTCGACCATAAAATACTTGTGAACTAATAGTCATAGGGGAAACATTTGGTTCGATAGTCACGCTTTCTCACAAGCAAGAAAAGTTCTCTAATGCGCGGCAAATTATGCCGATTTCGCGTCAATTGGCGCGATTTGGGCCAAGTGCAGCGCCAGGAACTTGCTCAATGCACAGCGCTATTGCTGGAAAGGCAAAAAATGGCAGAAATTGCAACTGCCAAATATTGCAGTATTGAAAATTTCAAAATTGACCAAGAGTCGTTGCATTCATACAACCTCGTTGCCGCCAGCCAAGCCCCGCCGCAGCACTGACCAGCCCGGCGAAAGCGGGTAAAATGTCGCCTTTGGGCCCGTTGCGCGCCCCATCCTGCCGAGAAAGATCACCATGTTGCGACTGAACGAAATCAAGCTCCCGCTCAACCATGAGGAAGCGGAACTGCCCAAGGCCATCCTGGCCCGCCTCAAGATTTCACCGGAGCAAATGCTGGGCTTCACGGTCTACAAGCGCAGCTACGATGCGCGCAAGAAAGCCAACATCTTCCTGATCTATTCGGTGGACGTGGAAACCACCGACGACGCCGGCATCCTGGCGCGCCGCAGCGACGACAAGCACCTGATGCCCTCGCCGGACATGGCGTATAAATTCGTGGCCCACAATGTGAACCCCGACGGCAAACAGCCGCGCCCGGTGGTCATCGGCATGGGCCCGTGCGGCCTGTTCGCCGGCCTGATCCTGGCGCAGATGGGCCTGAAACCCATCATCCTCGAGCGCGGCAAGACAGTGCGCGAGCGCACCAAGGACACCTTTGGTTTCTGGCGCAAGCGCGTGCTGAATCCGGAATCGAACGTGCAGTTCGGCGAAGGCGGCGCCGGCACCTTCTCCGACGGCAAGCTGTATAGCCAGATCAGCGATCCGAAACACTATGGCCGCAAGGTGCTGACCGAGTTCGTCAAATCGGGCGCGCCGGAAGAAATCATCTACGTCAGCAAGCCGCACATCGGTACTTTCCGCCTGGTGAAGATGGTCGAAAACATGCGCGAGGAAATCTTCGCCCTGGGCGGCGAAATCCGCTTCGAGCAGCGCGTCACCGACTTCGACATCCAGGAAGAAAACGGGGTGCGCCAGATGCGCGGCCTGCACCTGGCCAGCGGCGAGTACCTGGAGGCGACGCATGTGGTGCTGGCCATCGGCCACAGCTCGCGCGACACCTTTGAAAAGCTGTACGAACGCGGCGTGTATGTGGAAGCCAAGCCGTTCTCGATCGGCTTCCGCGTCGAACACCCGCAATCGCTGATCGACCAGTGCCGCTTCGGCCCGAACGCCGGCCACCCTATCCTGGGCGCCGCCGACTACAAGCTGGTGCACCACGCCAGCAACGGCCGCGCGGTGTACAGCTTCTGCATGTGCCCGGGCGGCACCGTGGTGGCGGCGGCCTCCGAGCCGGGCCGCGTGGTGACCAACGGCATGTCGCAGTATTCGCGCGCCGAGCGCAACGCCAACAGCGCCATCGTGGTGTCGATCAGCCCGGAAGTCGATTATCCGGGCCACCCGCTGGCGGGCATTGCCCTGCAGCGCGAGCTGGAAGAGAAAGCCTACAAGCTGGGGGGCGAAAACTACAATGCGCCGGGCCAGCTGATGGGCGATTTCGTGGCCGGCGTGCCGTCCTCCGACGTGGGCGCGGTGCTGCCGTCGTTCAAGCCCGGCATCACCTGGACCGACCTGGCCACCATCCTGCCGGAGTACGCGGTGACGGCGCTGCGCGAAGCCTTCCCGGCCTTCGACAAGCAGGTCAAGGGCTACTTCAAGCACGACGCCGTGCTGACCGGCCTGGAAACCCGCACCTCCTCGCCGATCCGCATCAAGCGCAACAACGACGACCTGCAAAGCCTGAACACGCGCGGCCTGTTCCCGGCCGGCGAAGGCGCGGGCTACGCCGGCGGCATCCTGTCGGCCGGTGTCGACGGCATCAAGGTGGCGGAAGCGGTGGCGCTGTCGATGCAGGCCGCCGACCGCGCTTAAGCTATCTGCTGCCGCGCCCGAGCGGCGCGTTCTTCACCGTGCTCAGGTTGGCGCGCTTGATCTGGTCGGCCGCCAGCTCGCTCTCCAGCCTGGTTTCCTCATTGCGCTTGGCGACGTAATCCTCAGTCGCCTTGCGCCACGCCTGGTACGCAGCCGTCAGCTGCGCCGCCGTCTCGCCGGCCGCCTTGGCCTGGGCGCGGTACAGCTGGTCCAGGCGGGCGATGGCCTGGTCGTATTCGATCTGGTTCATCAGGCCCGCGATATCGGACGGGATGCGCTTGCCGGCCGGCAGTTCCTCGCTCAGCGCCTGGACGTAGGCGTCATAACACTTCTGCCATTCGGCGTGCGCTTTCTCGACCCCTGCAATGTCGCCATTGACTTTGGACATGGCGGGAATCTCCGGCCGCCGGCAACCGTAGGCGCGGCCCTGGTAGCCGCTGACCCAGTAATCGATGTCCTTGCGCCGCGTTTCGCGCTGCGCCATGGTGTCCAGCGCTCCCGCCGCTTCGCGGTGGCCGGCCGCGGCGGCCTTGCCGAACCAGTGGCGCGCCTGCGCCAGGTCGATGCGCCCTGCTTCGCCATACCAGTGCATTTCACCCAGGCGGAACTGCGCCTCCGCATTGCCCGCCTGCGCCAGCTTCGAGAACAGCGCCAGTGCTTGCGGGTAGGACTTGTTCTCCAACAGCTTGTTGGCGTCGGCCAGATCGTCGGCCACAGCCGGCAGCGCCAGCAGCATGGCCAGGCACAGTGCAGTGACTTTTACTTTCATCTTGTCTCCTTTCGCATAAAGAAAAACCGCGGCCGAAGCCGCGGTCTTTCGTGCCGGTACGCTCAGAACTTGTGGTTGTATTCCACGGTGAACTTGGCGGAACGCGCGTCCTGGAAGGTACGTGCTTCGCCGTAGTTCGGCAGGATGCCGAGGCCGGTGCCGTCATCGTACAGTTCGCGGCGGCCGGTCACGGCCTGCGCATTAAACACGTTGAACACGTCCAGCTTGAACGCCAGGCCTTTCACATAGTTCGGCGCATAGGTCAGGTTCAGGTCCAGGCGCTTCTCGGCCGGCAGGCGGCCCAGCGAACCGCGCGGGGCTGGCTTGCCGCCGCACCAGAAGTACTCGGCGCCATAGCCAGGGCCGCCGTACTCGGTGGAGTACGGTGGGAACAGCTCGCCGTTCTCAGCCGCCTCGTTGGTGCCCAGGCAGACCTTCGGACGGCCGGACTGGACCAGGGCGTTGCCGCCCACCGAGATCTCCGACGTCACCTGGTAGTAGCCGAACAGCTTCAGTTGGTGCTTGCGGTCGTTCGGCAAGATGCCGTTGGAGTACGCTGCGAACTCAGGGAAGTCCCAGCCGGCGGAAGTGCCGACGTCGGCCTGCTGCGTATCGGAGCGGGTCTGGCCTTCCATATTGCCCTTGCTGCGCGACAGCGTGTAGTTGATGCGGCCGTACCAGCCGTTGCGCAGTGGATGTTCGGCAAAGAAGTCCAGTGCCGCGTACTTGCGCTCGGCCTTGGGCTGGCCGATCTCCGCCGCGCTGAAGCGTGCATACTGGCCCTTGCCGCTGGCGACCGGATTGCCGGCAGCGTCGTGGCCGTCGACCCATACTTCGACATCCTTGCCCGGGTTGAAGATGTAGCAGTTCATGAAGTCCTTGGAGACCACAGGAATGCCATGCTTGAGGGCGAAGTCGTACAGCGGCCGGGTATCGCAGCTGTCGTCGATACCGGCGCCCAGCTTGCGGAAGGTACCTTTCACGCCGAAGTTGTACTCCGGGTTGAAAGCCTTCTCGAAGCCCAGGGTCAGTTCGTCCTGGTAGTTCGGTTTCAGGTCGCGCGTCACCACCGAGCGCGGATCCTTGCGGGCGCCGGTTTCGCCGTCCGGCGATTGCGCGGTGTTGATCGCGCGCAGGCCGGTTGGGACGCCGGTGTTCGGGTCGATACCGGTATAGGTGAAGTCCTGGTCGGTCAGGGTCGAACGCGATGCGGCACGCGCGGCCACCTGGCCTGGCAGCTGCAAGTAGTAGCGGCCGGCGCTACCGAACACTTTCATCGTGGCGTCGCCATTCACGTCCCACGAGGCCGACAGGCGCGGCGCCCACTGGTTCTTCATGTCGATGAACTTGTCGCCGTCGCCGGTGGTGTTGCTGTAAGCCTCGTTACGGATGCCGAAGGTAAGCAGCAGGTTCTTGTTGAACTGCCAGCGGTCTTCCAGGTACTGCGCGGTCTGGTCGGCTTTCGCATCGGTGATCGAGGAGAACACGCGCTGGCGGGCGTAATAGCCCTGGGTGCCGAAGCCGCCGAAGTCACACACCACGGCCGGACGCGCACCCGACAAGTTAACCGGCGAGCACTCACGTCCTGCCGGCACCTTGCGGTAGGTCCACAGCGAACCGCCCGAGGAAGCCAGGCCGGCGCTGGTGATGTCCATCTTGTTGGAGTCCAGGCCGCCGCGGATGGTGTGGTCGCCCAGCTTGTATTCCAAGTCGAGACGGAAGGACTTCACTTCGTCTTCGCCCGGACGGCTCAGGTTGCCAGGGAAGGGGTTGTAGGACTTGTACAGGCCCTGTGCATCGAGCGCAGGGACGCGGTTGGCCACGGCAGGCACGGTGACCGATGGCGGAACGCCGCCGCTGGTGGACGGGAACTCATACTGCACGCCGCGCTCGGATTTGAGCTGGCCGTACAGGGCGGTCAGGGTCAGGTCGTCGGTCAGGTTGCCGATGTATTTCAGCATATTGACCTTGGCGCCCGGGATGCCCGGATTGATGCCCAGCGAGCCCGGGTTGCGGGTCATCAGCTGCGTGTACAGCTTGTCGTTCGGCTTGCCGTTCAGGTCGGCAAGCGGGCCGTTCAGGTCGAAGCCGTAGCGCCGGACGCGTTCGCGCCAGTCGTCGCCGGCCGAGGTGAACTCGAGGCGGTGGTCATCGGTGACCTGGAAGTCCAGCTTGCCCACCCAGCGGCTTTCCAGGCTGCGGCGCGCGCGCCAGCCGTCGCGGCCGATGGTGGTGGAATCGGAACCGAGCTGCAGGTTGTTCTGCTTGTTGATGGTCTGGTCCATGGCGAAGAACATGAACAGCTTGTCCTTGATGATCGGACCGCCCATGTAGGCGCCGTACTGCGTGGTGTTGACCTCGTCCAGGTCGCGGCGGAAGTGCAGCTTGCCATCGGTGTTGGCGTTATCGACGTAGCCGGTCTTCTCGTAGTAAATGTTCTTGCGCTTGGAGCGCAGGCGGTTCGGCTCCATGCTGTACATGGCGCCGGCTTCCCAGTTGTTGGTGCCGGACTTGGTGGTCACGTTCATCACGCCGCCGATCGAGCGGCCGAATTCCGCGCCGAAGCCGCCGGTCATCACCGAGGCCTGCTGGATCGCGCCAAATGGCAGCTCCATCGAACCCAGCTGGGTCAGCGGGTTGGTGATGGCAAAGCCGTTCAGGTAGAACGCGTTTTCCGACGCGCCGCCGCCGCCGAACGAAGCGCCGCCGTAGGCCGCGTCCGCCTTGGTGGTGTTGGGCGCCAGCAGCACGATCGAGTTCAGGTTCGGCTGCACCGGCAGCTTGGACAGTTCGCGGGCGCTGAACACGGCGCCGTTGTTGGTGTTCGACACGTCGATGCGCGAGCGGCGGCCGGTCACTTGCACGGCGGCAATCGCGCCGAAGGAGGCGTTGGCGCCCTGCCCGGCCAGCACTTCTACTTCGCTGCTGTTGGCAATGGCGTTGTTACGGACCAGATCCACCTTGTAGCGGCCCGGTGGCAGGGCGGTGACCTGGTAGCGGCCATTGTCAGCCACGTCGACCGTGCGCTTCAGGCCGGTCTCCAGGTTGGTCAGGGTAATCGAGGCGCCGGCTGGTGCTTCCACATTACCGTAGACGCTACCGACAGCACTGGACTGGGCCAGCGCGGGCTCCACCAGTGCAACGTTCAGGACACCGGTCGCGAAGGCCAGGGTCAGGGCACGTGCGATGACTGTTTTCCTCAGCATATTATTTCCCAATTTAGATTGCATTGAACACAATAAACGGCCGACCAATTTACAAATAATTAATTCCGGCAGCGCTTATGTAAACATGCATATTACTAATTGGTCAATTGGAATGAATATGTTGATATCAACATGTAAGCTACAGATAGCATGTAATGGCGGCAATTTGCTGCATTTTGGAGCAAGTTTATTCTGTGCATCATTCAGGAATTTAACTGCTTTAATCAGCACAATCCTGAATTAAATTCTCTGCAAGACGATGCTTTATAAATAAAGCGGCCTCATGCACAGCTGGGCGGCGGAAGGCACAGGGAAGCCAGGCGCAGTAGTTCGCGCCCGGCGCGCCGGCGCCGGCGGCGTGGTGAAATAGCAACGTTTGGCGCTGCCGATCAGGCCGGGGGAGAAATGCGCAACTCAAGCGGCATGCGCAGGTGGAAGCGGCAGCCTTCGCCGGGCTTGCTCTCTACGTCCACCGAACCGCCCATCTGTTGCATGATGGTATAGACGATGTGCATGCCCAGCCCCGAGCCGCCCTGGCCGCGCTTGGTGGTGAAGAAGGGCTCGTAAATCCGTTCGCGCACGCCGGGCGCCAGGCCGACGCCCTGGTCGGTGAAATACATGTCCAGCCAGCCATCGGACTCGCTGGCACTGACCGCCACCGGACCGCCCTGCCCGTTCGGGTAGGCATGGCGCGCGGCATTCATCAGCAGGTTCGACAGCACTTGCGAAAACTTCCCGGGCGGCAAGCGGGGCCGCAGCAGGGGATCGATATCGAGCTCGACCCTGATACCCGCCTTGCGCAATTCCGGGCTGTGCGCCGACACCACGCCCTGCACATAGTCGGCCAGTGCCAGCGTGCTGACATGTTCGGTGCCCTGGTCCACCGCCAGCTGCTTGAAGTTGCCGATCAGCTCAGCCGCACGGTGCAGGTTTTGCTCGATCAACGCAGCAGCATCGTTGAGGCGGGTCGCCAGGCCGACCAGCTCGGCGCGGCTGACCTTGGGCGCCTCCAGCGCCTGCACCAGCTGCGCGGTATAGCTGCTCATGGCCGAAGCGGCGGTCAGCGCCACGCCCACCGGCGTATTGACCTCGTGCGCCACGCCGGCCACCAGCGCGCCCAGCGCTGCCATCTTTTCCTGCTCGACCAGGCTGGCCTGGGCGGCGCGCAGGGCTTCGGTGCGGCGCTCGACCTTTTCTTCCAGCAAGTGTTCGCGGTCCTGGTGCTGCAGCTCGGCCGCCGCGCGCGCCGTGAAAATCGACAGCAGCGACAGCGCCAGCAGGCGCTTGTTCTCATCGATCGGCTTGGTGTCGATGGCCGACAGGATGCCCAGCGTCTTACCTTCGGTATCGACCATCGGCATGCCGACATAGCTCTCCGCCTTCATGTCCACCAGCAGCGTGTCGAGCGGGTAATCCTGCTGGATGCCGCTGCCGTGGAAGCACATGGTCTGGCAGGTCACGTCCTGGCAGGGCGTGTGCTCCAGGCTGTAGTCCATATTCGGCAGGAAGTCTTCGCCGCCCCACACCGACAGGGTGCGGATGCCCTCGTGACCGTCGGGCATGCGGATCACGCGGCCGGCGATCACATAGGTCACGTCCAGCGCCGCCGCCAGGTCGCGCACCAGCACCCGGAAAAATTCGTCGCCCCGCGCCCGCGCGGTGGAATCGGTGATGGAGCGCAGCGCCGCCTCGGCCAGGATGCGTGCGTCATTGGCATCGAATAATTGCATGGCGGGCTCCTAATGGGTGGGGTGGCGCCGGTACAGCTCTTGCAGGTAATCGGTATTTTGCAGCAGCACGCTGGCCAGCGCCGGATCGAAGCGGCTGCCGCTGCCCTGGCGCACCTCGTCCAGCGCGTGCTGCAGCGTATGCGGCGGCCGGTAGCAGCGCGGGCTGACCATGGCGTCGACAAAGTCGGCCAGCGCGGTGATGCGCGCGGCCAGGCTGATGTCGGCGCCGCGCAAGCCTTGCGGGTAGCCGGCGCCGTCCCAGCGCTCGTGGTGTTCGTGCGCGATGCGCGCGGCCAGCTTCAGCACCGGCTGCTGCGACTGAGACAGCATCTGCCAGCCGATGTCGCTGTGGCCCTGCATGCGCTCGCGCTGGGCGGGGTCAAGCGGTCCCGGCACGTTGAGGATGGCGTCCGGAATGCCGGCATGGCCGATATCGTGCAGCGGCGCGGCCTGCCGCAGTTGGCGCACGGCGCCGGCCGGCATATCGACCGCCTGGGCCAGCATGGCAGCGATCTCGCCGACGCGCTCGACATGGCCGCCGGATGCGGCCGAACGGCTCTCCAGCGCTTCGCCCAGGATGTGGATGATGGCGGCCTGGGTCGCTTCCGCCTCTTCGCGCGCCAACAGTTTTTCGAAGGTGATGGCGACATTGGCGGCGAACAGGCCCAGCAGCTCGCGCGCTTCGGCCTGCACCGGCTCGTTGAAAGCCATATAGAGCAGGCTCTCATTGCCATCGCGCGTGCGGTAGTAGCAGGCGTAGTACAGCGGGCCGTCATGGTCGGCCTGCTCGGCCATGCAGCGCACGAACGCTTCACGCACGGGCGGCGGCAAATGCTCCAGGGTTTCCTCCGGCTGCAAGCCAGCGTAAGCGGGCGTGACAGCCAGCACCTGCAGGCGGCCGGGCTGGCGCGCCGCGGCATAGGCGTTCAGGCGGCTGGCGCACACGCCCTCGGCGGCATGCCCGAGCAGGGCCGAGGCCTGCTCCAGCACGGCTGAACAGAAATGGCGCAGGTTGTCCGAATCGCAGACGTGGGTGATCGCATCGATCGAGCGGCGCAGGCCGTGGCGCGCGCGCTCCAGACGCATCAGGTCGCGGTAGGCGCGCAGGCCGGAATAGAACACCGTGCTGAGCTTGGCGTGCGTCAGTTCGGTCTTTTCGCGGTAATCGTTGATATCGTAGGTTTTCAGCACCAGCGCCTGCGGCGCCTGGCCCGGCTGGCCGGTGCGCAGCACGATGCGCACATTGGGGTCGCGCAGCTCTTCGCGGATATAGCGCACCAGCTCCAGGCCGGCATGTTCGGACTCCATCACCACGTCGAGCAGGATCAGGGCGTACTTGCCCGGCTCGGTGAGCGCGGCGCGCGCCTCGGCGCCCGAATAGCAATGGGAAAAATGCACATGCCGGCCGTCGAACTCGAAATCCGACATCACCAGCTCGGTGACCTGGTGTACGGCTTGCTCGTCGTCAACAATGAGGATTTCCCAGGGCGGGAGCGAGGCAGCCGGGGCCGGCGACTCGTCATCGTCGAATAACATTTCGTCATCCACCATGCCCGGCCCCATTAAAGGTTGGTTATAAAAAATTATATACCTCTATAACCACCCTGCCTTCTTAAAGCGTCGATACAGCGAGCCGCAAACAACAGCCATCAGGGTCAGCGCGGCGGGGTAGCCGAAGCGCCAGTCCAGCTCAGGCATGTGCTTGAAATTCATGCCCCAGATGCCGGCAAAGGCGGTCAGCACGGCGAAGATCGCGGCCCAGGCCGCCAGGCGCTTGTTGACCTCGCCCTCTTCCAGCGCCACCATCGACAGGTTGACCTGGATCGCGGTGCCGATGGTCTCGCGCATGGTATCGAGGGCGGCGCTGATGCGCAGCAAGTGGTCGTGGACGTCGCGGAAGTATTCCTGGGTGTTCAGGCAGACCGACGGCACGCGCCCGCCGTGCAGCTTGCCGATCGCGTCCAGCAGCGGCGCCACCGTATGGCGCACCGTCATTACCTTGCGTTTGAGTTCGTACAGCCGTTCGATATTGTCCTGCTGCGAGCCGCGGATGAAGATGCGTTCCTCGATCTTTTCCAGCTCCATTTCCAGCGCGTCGATGATGGGGAAATAGCGGTCCACCACGGCGTCCATCAGGGCATACAGCACGAAGCCGGCGCCTTGCTGCAGCAGGTGCGGTTCGCGTTCGGCGCGCGCCCGCACGCCGAGGAAATCCTGGGTCGAATTGGAGCGGTTCGACAGCACGTAGTTGGGGCCGACGAAGATGTCGACTTCGCCCACCTGCAGCTCGCCTTCGCGCAGTTCCAGCATCTTGACCACCACGAACAGCGAATCGCCATATTCCTCGATCTTGGGACGCTGCTGGCCGCGCCCGGCATCCTCCACCGCCAGCTCGTGCAGGCCGAATTCCTCCTGCATCACCGCCAGCTCGGCGGCCGTAGCGTCGCGCAGTGCGACCCAGACGAAGGCGTCGTCGCGCGCCACGTAGTCGCTGATATCGGCCACCGGGATATCCGCCAGCTTGCGGCCATCCTGGTAGGCCACACAATTGATCAACATTCCTGCTCCATAAATAAAAAAAGCTCCGGGGGAAATCCCCCGGAGCTTAACCGTATTTCTTACTGATGTGTGACTTAGAACTTCACAGAGGCACCGAAAGTGATGTAGCGGCCCAGTGCGTCATAGGTCTGCGGGAAGGTGTTGCCGCTGTTAGGAGCGGTACCACCGATGTTGCCACCGACGATAGGCGGCTTCTTGTTGGCGGCGTTGTTCACCGACACGTTGAAGCGCATGTTCTTCCACTTGTAGTTCGCGCTCAGGTCGATGTAGTTGTGTGCATCGATGTGCGAGAACGCTGGCAGGAACACGGTGCCGCCTGGTTCCTCGTCAACCGCGCCGATGTAGCGCCAGTTGTAGCCCACGCTCAGGTTACCCATATTCCAGGTGGAACGCTGGTTGAACTTGCGCTTGGCCACTGGGGCGTTGACGATGTTGGAGCAAGCCACCGAGTAGTAGCCCAGGCAGTCGCGGGTCGCCGAGACCGGGGTCGCCTTGAACGAGAATTCCTTGACCAGGTTGTAGGTCAGCGACACGTCGAAGTTACCCCACTTGGAGTCCAGGCCCAGCATTGGCGCGCCGAAGCGGTAGCCAACGTTGAAGTCCCAGCCGGAAGTGTTGTTCTTGCCCAGGTTGGAGCGAGGGGTCAGCACGCCCTTCGAGTCAGGACCATTCAGGGTACCGTTGAAGGTGTTGCGGCCGATCGCTTCGCAGGCTGCGTTCATGGTGAAGGTTGGATTATTGCGGTAGCAATCATCCAGCACGTCAGTGGTCGATGCAGCCGACACCGCCTTGTTGATTTCGATGGAGTAGTAGTCCACCGAGATCGCCATCTTCGGCAGCGGCTCGATCACGAAGCCCAGGGTCTTGGTCTTGGCTTCTTCAGGGCCCAGGTTCGGGTTACCGCCGGTCAGGTTGTTGATCTGGCCGGACGATGGCGCCGAAACGCTGCCGATCACCGACTGTGGCACGCCGGTCAGGCGGCACAGGTTGGACAGGGTGCCCGGGGTGTTCGCCTGCGCCTGGTTGATGTTCGCGCCCTGGCAAGGATCGACTGCCGCGTTCGACAGGCCGGTGACCAGCGGTGCGAACAGTTCGTTCACGTTAGGGGCACGGGTAGCCATCTGCACCATACCGCGCATACGCACCATATTGATCGGCGCCCACTCGCCGCCGACCTTCCAGCTGCCGTAGGATTGGGTGCCGGTCTGGGTTTCCAGTTCGGTGTGGCGGTAGCCCAGTTCCGCGTTCACGGCCTTGGCGAACGGCAGGTTGGCCAGCACAGGTACAGCGAATTCAACCGCTGCTTCCTTCAGGGTGAACTGACCCTTGCGGTCCGGGGTTGGCGAACCGGTACCCAGCACTTCGGACTGGGTCTGCGATGCGCCGTCGGACTGGGTGTAAGCGCTGACTTTGCGCTGTTCCAGGGACAGCGAGCTGCCGATCGGCGCGTTGGCCCATGGGGACTTGAACTTGTCGCCGAAGTCACCCGACACGGTGGCCAGCGCCACGTCCTGCTCCACCTTCTGGTTCAGGATCGCGGACAGGTTGATGAAGCCCAGCATGGCTGGGGTGATCGAACCGGCTTCGCCGAACACGTTCAGCGGTACGCAACCGTTGGCTGGGTTCACGCAAGCGGTCTTCGACACAGCGTTCAGGGCCTGGGCCACCTTGCTGTTGGAGCCCCAGTTGCCGCGGGTCTGCATCTGCTCGGCTTCGCCGCGCGACCAGGAAATATCGTAGTTCCAGTCGTACGGCAGGTCGCCCTTCATGCCGAAGGTGTACTGCAGGGTCTTATTGTCGAACACGTTCAGGCGCGGGCCCAGTTCAACAAAGCGGCGGTCCACGGTCAGCGGCACCAGGGTGGTGTTACCCACCACGCAGGATGCTGCTGGAATGCCGCGGCGTTCGCACAGCTGGGTACGCATCGCGTCCGGCATCCATGGGTTGCCGATAGGTACCTGGTAGGTGCCGTTGAAGGTGCCCGATTCCGCCAGGGTGGAGGACACGTTGGACTTGGTGAAGAATACGTCGGTGTAGACTTCAACGCGGTCGTTGATGCGGTAGTTGGCCAGGGTGGTGACCTGGGTGCGGTCCAGGCCGGTCTGGTAGTAGTTCAGCGGGTTGGTGTTGTACAGCTTGACTGGCTGCACCAGCTTGCCGGTGGCCGGGTCGATCTGCCATGCGCCAGCCAGGGCGGTGGTACCGCCGGTGCCCTGGGTGGTCGAGAAGGCGGCTGGCACGGTGGTGCCGGAGCCGGTTGGCAGGCCGGTGACCGAGTTCAGGTTGCTCACGCCGTATGGGCGGGCACCCTGCTGCACTGGATCGGCGACAGTCTTGCCGATCGACAGCACCACATTGCCCTTGCCGTCGTCCAGCTGGGCGCCCATGGTCAGGTCGGTGCGCTTGCGCTTGCCGTCGTGGTCGCCGGTGGTCATGCCGTAGGAGGTGCTCAGGTCGAGGCCGGTGAAGTTGCGCTTCAGCACAAAGTTGGCCACGCCGGCCACTGCGTCGGCGCCGTACACCACGGACGCGCCGCCGGTGATCAGGTCAACACGGTTCAGCAGTGCGATCGGGATGGAGTTGGTGTCGACAGTACCGTTCAGGTTGAACGGCACCAGGCGGCGACCGTTGACCAGCACCAGGGAACGGTTCGGGCCGAGGCCGCGCAGGTCGATGGTGGCGCCACCGCCAGTACCGTTGTTGGTGCCTGGGCCGATCGCTGGCACAGCGGCTGGCAGGCCCTTGAAGAATTCTTCGACAGCAACCGGCTGGGCGGTCTTGATTTCTTCTGCGGAAATCGAAGAAATCGGGTTATTCGATGTGGTACCTGGGGTGGTGATGCGGGTACCGGTGATTTGCACAGTCTCGATCTTTTCCTGTGCCATCGCCGGTACGCCAACACTTGCCAGCATGCCGCCAGCTACAATCAAACGCACGGCACGTGACAACGTTTTCTCTTGAGCCATTCTTTTTTATCTCCCTCATATGAAAGTTACTAACAGCTGTAACAACTGCGTAACAGTGCGTAACTTACTATGGCAATAAACGGAATGGCATCGTTTCCAGACGGCAGGCTTTAACTTTCCTTAATGTTGTTGCGTGGCAGTGACAAATGGTGAGAATTATTTAACTAGTTGATATTATTAATTTTTTAATCATCGGCTGCCCCGTCGATCCCGAGTTCGGCGATTTTGCGCGTGATGGTATTGCGGCCGATGCCGAGGCGGATCGCGGCATCGTTCTTGCGGCCGTGGGTGTACTTCAGGGCGGTACGGATCAGGGCCGATTCGAACTGGCGTCCGAGCACGTCCATCACGTCCTGCTGGCCACTGCTGAGCATGCCGGCCGCCTGCAGTTCGAGCAGGCTGAGCCAGCCTTCCGGCGAGGCTGCCAGCGGCGGCGGGGCCAGCGGCTGCACGTTGCCGTGATGCTGCGGCATGGCGCTTTCGGCGGTTACGGCCGGGCTGGCAGGCGCGGCGCCCTGCCCCTGGCCCTGCGTCAGCTCGAGCGGCAAGTCCTTGATCTCGACCGTCTGGCCCGGGGCCATGACGGTGATCCAGTTACACAGGTTTTCCAGCTGGCGCACATTCCCCGGCAATTCCAGCCCTTGCAGGAATGCCAAGGTTGCATCACTCATACGCTTGGCTTCCACGCCCAGCTGGCGTGCGCTCTGCACCAGGAAGTGGCGCACCAGAATGGGGATATCCTCGCGGCGCTCCCTCAAACTGGGCAGGCGCAGGCGGATCACGTTCAGGCGATGGTACAAGTCTTCGCGGAACAGGCCGTCGCGTACGCGCTGCTCCAGGTTTTGGTGTGTGGCGGTAATCACGCGCACATTGGCTTTCAGCGGCGAGTGGCCGCCGACCCGGTAGAAGTGGCCGTCCGACAAGACGCGCAGCAGGCGCGTCTGCAGATCGAACGGCATGTCGCCGATCTCGTCCATGAACAGGGTGCCGCCCTCGGCCTGCTCGAAGCGGCCGCGGCGCGTGGTCTGGGCGCCGGTGAAGGCGCCGCGTTCATGGCCGAACAGTTCGGATTCCAGCAAGTCTTTCGGAATCGCCGCCGTGTTGATCGCGATGAACGGCTGCTCGGCGCGCGGACTGTGCTTGTGCAGGGCGCGCGCCACCAGCTCCTTGCCGGTACCGGATTCGCCGGTGATCAGCACCGTCACATTCGACTGCGACAGGCGGCCGATGGCGCGGAACACTTCCTGCATGGCAGGCGCCTGGCCCAGGATTTCCGGCGTGTCGGCCGGGCCCGATTCGATGCTCGATTCGCGCAGGCTTTCCTCCAGCGCGCGGCGGATCAGCTCGACCGCCTTGTCGATATCGAAAGGCTTGGCCAGGTATTCGAACGCTCCGCCCTGGAACGCCGCCACGGCGGAGTCCAGGTCGGAGAAGGCGGTAATGATAATGACCGGCAGGCCGGGATGGCGCTGCTTGACCAGCTGCAGCAGGTCGAGGCCGGAATCGCCCGGCATGCGGATGTCGGACACCAGCACTTGCGGCGTCTCGTGTTCCAGCGCGGCCACCGCATCGCGTGCGTTGGCAAAACTGCGCGTGGCCAGGTTTTCACGCGCCAGGGCTTTTTCCAGGACCCAGCGGATCGATTCGTCGTCGTCAACAATCCAGATTGGTTTCATGTATTCGTTATCAAGGCAAAGGCAATAAGATCCGGAAGTCGGTCAATCCGGGCCGGCTCTCGCACTCGATGACGCCCATGTGCTGTTGCACGAAGGTTTGCGCCAGGGTGAGTCCCAGGCCGCTGCCGCCATCCCTGCCCGACACCAGCGGGTAGAAGATACGGTCGCGGATCTGGGGCGGGATGCCCGGTCCGTTATCGATGATATGCAAATCTAATGCCAGCTGATAGCGCACCTTGGCCAGGGTCATCTGGCGCGCCACGCGGGTGCGGAAAATGATCTCGGCATCGCCGTATTCGATGCGCGCCGCCAGCGCATGCGCGGCGTTGTGGGCGATGTTCAGCACGGCCTGGATCAGCTGCTCCTTGTCGCCGCGGAATTCCGGCAGCGAGGCATCGTAATCGCGGCGGATGGTGAGGCCGACCGGGAACTCGGCCAGGATCAGGCTGCGCACCCGCTCCAGCACTTCGTGGATGTTGACGTCGCCCACGATGTGCGGCCGGCGGTGCGGCGCCAGCAGGCGGTCCACCAGGGTTTGCAGGCGGTCCGCTTCCTTGATGATGACCTGGGTGTATTCGCGCAATTGGGTCAGGTGCAGCGGCGGCAGTTCCATTTCCAGCAGCTGCGCCGCGCCACGGATGCCGCCCAGCGGATTCTTGATTTCATGCGCCAGGTTGCGGATCAGCTCCTTGTTGACCTGGCTTTGGTCCAGCAGGCGCTCCTCGCGGTCCTGCTTCATTTGCTGCACGATCTCGCGCAGCTCGATCAGCACCGCGCCATCCGGCTGGTCGAGCGCGCTGGCGATGATGTGCACATGCAGCGCTTCGCGCCCGGCGCGCTCCAGCACCAGCTCCTGGCGCACGTCGGAGAATTTGTGGTCGCGCGCCTGCGTGACGATGTGCTCCAGTTCCAGCGGCTGCGCGAACAGGCCGCCCAGCTGCTGGCGCGCCAGTGCTTTCAGCGACGATTCCAGCAGGTTCTCGCCGGCTGCATTGATGTATACGATATGCCCGCCGCGGTCCACGACGACCACGGCCGATGCCAGCAGGTCCAGCCCTGCCAGGTCAGCGGGCCGGAAGCTGGCAGTGCTGTCTGGGGTCATTTGATATTGCTAAGCTCGCGCTTCAGCGCTTCCACGTTCTGTTCTGCACGCGCAATGCTGTCCTTCAGGCCAGCCACGCGCTCCTGGTATTTGGCGGCGTTGCGCTCGTCGGCACGGCGTTCAGGCTCGCCGTTGTTGAACTCCTTGCGCAAATCCGCCAGCTTACGGTTTTCGGTGTTGAGTTCGTCGGTCAGGATGGCGCGGCGGTCGGCGTCGCGCGCCTTTTGCTCGGCGCTGTCGACGCGCGGGAAATTGGACGGCGCCACCGCCGGTGCGGCGGACGGTGCGGCGCTGCGGCGCGCGGCGCCGGCCGGCGCGGGAATCGAGGCGCCTGGCAGGTCCAGCGGCTTGCAGTGCGATCCCTTGCGGGTATCGGTCAACTCCTTGCGGCCTTCGGCATTCACGCAGAGGTAAATTTGCTGCGCCTGCGCTGCGCCACTCACGGCCAGCAACGCCAGCCCAGATACGAGAGTGCGAGTGTTCATGCCCCGACTATACAACATCCGAAAAAAAACGCGAGGGAAGCTGGGCTTACCTCGCGTTTTGCTTGTTCAGCAAAGTTGCCGATTACAGGGAGTAGTACATGTCGAACTCAACCGGGTGGGTGGTCTGGCGCATGCGGGTGACTTCGGTCATCTTCAGTTCGATGTAGGCATCGATCATCGAATCGGTGAACACGCCGCCGCGGGTCAGGAACTCACGGTCTTTGTTCAGTGCGTCCAGGGCTTCTTCCAGCGATGCGCACACGGTTGGGATCAGTGCATCTTCTTCCGGTGGCAGGTGGTACAGGTCTTTGGACGCTGCTTCGCCTGGGTGGATCTTGTTCTGCACGCCGTCCAGGCCGGCCATCATCAGTGCAGCGAAGCACAGGTATGGGTTGGCCAGTGGATCCGGGAAGCGCGCTTCCACGCGGCGGCCTTTTGGATTGGCCACGTGCGGGATACGGATCGAAGCGGAACGGTTACGGGCCGAGTAAGCCAGCTTCACTGGAGCTTCGTAGCCTGGCACCAGGCGCTTGTACGAGTTGGTGCCTGGGTTGGTGATCGCGTTCAGCGCTTTGGCGTGCTTGATGATGCCGCCGATGTAGTACAGCGCGAAGTCGGACAGGCCGGCATAGCCGTCGCCTGCGAACAGGTTTTTGCCGTCTTTCCAGATCGACTGGTGCACGTGCATGCCGGAGCCGTTGTCGCCCACCACTGGCTTAGGCATGAAGGTAGCGGTCTTGCCGTAGGAGTGAGCCACGTTCCAGACGATGTATTTCAGGTTCTGGGTCCAGTCGGCGCGCTCAACCAGGGTCGAGAACTTGGTGCCGATTTCGTTCTGGCCAGCGCCAGCCACCTCGTGGTGGTGCACTTCGACCGGGATGCCCATCTGTTCCAGGATCAGGCACATTTCGGAACGCATGTCCTGGAAGGAATCGACTGGAGGCACTGGGAAGTAGCCGCCTTTCACGGTTGGACGGTGGCCGGAGTTGCCGCCTTCGATGTCCTTGTCGGTCGACCAGGAAGCTTCGTCGGAGTCGATCTTGACCATGCAGCCGGACATGTCGATGCGCCACTTGACGGAGTCGAAGATGAAGAATTCTGGCTCTGGGCCGAAGTAGGCGGTATCGCCCAGGCCGGAGGACTTCAGGTAGGCTTCAGCGCGCTTGGCGATGGAGCGTGGGTCGCGGTCGTAGCCCTTGCCGTCCGACGGTTCGATCACGTCGCACTGCATGAAGAGGGTGGTCTCTTCCATGAACGGGTCGATGTTGGCAGTCGCTGGGTCTGGCAGCAGGATCATGTCCGAAGCTTCGATGCCTTTCCAGCCGGCAATCGAGGAACCGTCGAAGGCGTGGCCCGATTCGAACTTGTCCATATCGAAAGCGGAAACTGGCACGGTTACGTGCTGTTCCTTACCACGGGTATCGGCGAAACGGAAGTCCACGAACTTGACTTCGTGATCTGCTACCATCTTCAGAACGTCTGCGGCGGTCATTGCCATTGCATATCTCCTAAGTGAAAAAAGCGCCGCTACCTCTTGGGCGCGGCCAACGCTGGTGGTACATTAAGCAGGATTCATGCCAGCAAATTCCCGGCAAGCAGTGCAGAAAATGCGCACCATGCGAGTGCGTTTTCCGATTATCGCACCAATCTGGTGCATAGTCGCACCGATTAATGCAAATGCATCGTTGTGGTGCAGTCATCATAAAGGAAAAACCATGAGTTCCAGTGAGATTCTCGACCGTGCACGCAAACGCGACACTTCCCTGCCCTATGCCGGTGCGGTGACCCCGCAAGAAGCCTATGAACTGCTGAAAAGTGACCCGCATGTGCGCCTGGTGGACGTGCGCACGAATGCCGAACGCGACTGGGTAGGACGGGTGTCTTTGCCGGCCGAGCAGCAGGCGGCGGTGCAGTGGAATCTCTACCCGGGCGGCACGCCGAACCCGGACTTCCAGGGCCAGCTGGCCGCTGCCGTACCGGGCAAGGACACCGTGATCGTGTTCCTGTGCCGCTCCGGCGTACGCTCGCGCCACGCCGCCAAGGCCGCCACCGAAGCCGGCTACACCCAGTGCTTCGATATCCTGGAAGGCTTTGAGGGAGATAAGGACGCCGACGGCCATCGCAAGACCGTCAGCGGCTGGTGCAAGGCCGGCCTGCCATGGGCCGGCGCCTGATCCTTATTGCGTGATGCGCAGGATGGCTTGCTCGCTGGCGATATAGAGCACGCCGTCCTTGTCGACTGCCATGGCCTGGATTTGCGCCAGGCTGCCCGGCAGCGGTCCCAGCTCAACACCATATGAGCCTGCCTTGCCGAGGATGATGCTCGAGCTGCCGTCCGGCTTGACCTTGCGCACCACGACCGAGGTACCGCCGCTGCCCTCCGCCACATACACATTGCCATCCCTGTCCACCGCGATCGCGACGGGCACCGCATCGATTCCCCCATAGCCGTAGAACAGCAGTACCGTACGCGTGCCATCCGGCGCCAGGCGGACAAGATCCTGCCCGAACTTTGCCGTGTTCGCTTCAAGCACATGGCTGTTGCCGCGCGCATCGACCGAGTCGAGCAGGTAGCTGGTCTGCTGCACCGTGCTCACCACACCGGCTGGCGTCAGCTTGCGGAGCACCGATTGCATATGGCTGGCATTGGGCAGCCGCACCGCATCGTACAGATACAGATTGCCGGCGGTATCGAACTGCGCGTGGGCTACGGAATTGAAGCGCGCCTCGGCAGCACTGCCGTCAGCCACGCGCATATCGCCCTCCTTGCCCGCCAGCCAGGTCAGCGAACCATCCGCGTTCACCCGGCTGATGGCGCCACCGGAAAACGCCACCATGCTGCCGCCGAAGTTTGCCCCAGCCAGGAAGTATCGGATTGGGCTGCCAGCGGGCGTTACCGTCGCCAGGCCGGCCGGCTTGACCGATCCGTCCTTGCCGACTTTGTACACTACGTCGCCGAGCGCCAGTACCTCGCCCTTGCTGTCGATCGCGAGCCCACGCACAAAATTCAATGGCGGGGACACCAGCGAACCATTCACCACATCGTACTCGGCGGCTTTGCCTGAGACTGTGCTCACCGTGCCATCTGGCGTGATCTTGCGCAGCACCTCGCTGCAGGCAGCGAACAGGTTGCCGGCTTTGTCGAGCGCCAGGCCCGCCAGGCCATCGAGACAGGCCTGGTTGCCTTTGCCGTCCGCCGCTTTGCATGGCCCGGTCTTGCCCGCCAGCGTAGTCACGACGCCAGCCGCAGTCACCTTGCGGATCAAGCCACTGTCAGACACGTACACAGTGCCATCCGCGTCTGCCGCCACGCCACTGATTGAGCCGAAGCGGGCCGCGCTACCGCTACCGTCCACAGGCGTGGCCAAGGCGCCGGCCGGCTGTTCGACGCCCGCCAGCACGCTCACCGTGCCGTTCGGTGCAATGCGGCGCAGCACAGTGGCCGTCGCCACCAGTACGTTGCCAGCACCATCAACGCTGATATAGCGATCCACATCGACCCCGGTCGCCAAGGTTGTGGTTGCGCCCGATGGCGCGATCTTGCGCACGCTGCGGTAGTACAGGTCGGTGACATACAGGTTGCCGACCTTGTCGAAGGCCAGCGCACCCGGATCGCCGAAGCGCGCCGCAGTACCCATGCCGTCCGCGTTGCCCAACTGGTCGGCGACGCCGGCCACAAAGCTCTCCACACCAGCTGGCGTGGTCTTGCGCACCGAACGGCCGAACAGGTCGTAACGGTTGCCGTCGGCGTCGATTGCCAGCGTGCGCCCGTCAATCACCAAACCCGGCGCGGTGGCCAGCGTGGCTGTGCCATCGGTGCCCATGGTCGCGGTGCGCATGCGGCCATTGTCCGGCAGGTAGACCACGCCGTTCGGTGCAACCGCGACCGCGCGCGCGAAGAACAGGCGGCCCGGCTTGCCGTCCAGGTTGCCCTGCCCGCCCAGCGCGCCGGCGAACAGCGTAATGCCCGGCGCGGCCTTGACGGTCAGGATAGCCGGGGTGCTGGCCAGCGTGCTGATGCCGCTCTTGACGATCACGGTCCAGCTGCTGCCGTTGTCGGCCAGCTGCGGCGTGAAGGTGTAGCTGGCGGCAGTGGCGCCGGCGACGTCGGCGCCGTTGCGCTGCCATTGGTAAGTGAGGCCGCTGCCACTGGCGGCAACGGTGAAGGTGACGCTCTGCCCTGCCGTCACGGATTGCGCGGCGGGCTGGCTGGTGATGGCCGCCGGTGCCGGCGGGACAGGAGTACTGCTGCTACCACCGCCGCCGCAAGCGCTGAGCGCGATGGCCGCCAACAGACTGGCCAGGTAAGTCGAAATGCGCACTTCAATTCCTTGTTAAGTCTGCGGAATTGCAATGTTACATCATTACTTATTTTGCAATGTTACTTTCAAGTAAAAAGCCCCGCCGTAGCGGGGCCTCCAGTCTTACAGCGTGTAGTTCAAGCGCGCGTAGACGAAGCGGCCGGAACGTCCGAACGGCGAGTAGTTCGAGAACGGCGCGTTGCCGGTGCTGTTCAGGGCAGCCGGATAGGCATCCGGATACTGGTCGAACAGGTTCTCGGCACCCACGGCTGCCGTCAGGCGTTCGGTGATCTTGTAGCGGCCTTCGATATCGACCAGGGTCTTCGGCGTCATCCAATGGTCCAGCGCAGCGGTGGTGCCAGGCTGCAGCACCTTGCCGTAGCGGGTGGCGCGCAAGGTGCCGCTCCAGGCGCCCAGCGAGTGGTTCAGGCTCGCGGTGAACTTGGTCTGCGGGGTGCCGTGCTCAAAGGTCAGCACGTTGATGCGGTCGAACAATGGCGGTGCCGGGTTCAGCGCGGCCAGCTGTGCGGTCACCGGCACCTTGGTCACTTCGGTCTTGGTGTAATTGCCTGCCAGGGTGAAGTCGAAGCGGCCGGCCATCGGCGACATCCATGGGTAGCTTGCCACCACATCGACACCGCGCGTGGTGGTATCCACGCCGTTGATGAAGAAGCGGCCGCCGCCCACGCCGATGAAGCCCAGCGAGGTCAGGTAGTTGCGCACATTGGTCTGGGTCAGGTTCTCCGACAGCACGATGCGGTCGCGGATCTTGATCTGGAAGCCGTCCACCGTGAACGAAGCCTTGCCCACCTTGGCCACGGCACCCAGCGAGAAGTTGGTCGACTTCTCGGCGTCCAGCGGCTTGGCGCCCATCGCCACCGCCGCCGGGTGGTTCGGCTTGAAGGTGGTGATGTCGAACGGCACGCCGTTGATGAAGTTGGTCGCAGTCGAGGTGAAATTCTGCTGCTGCGGCGAGGGTGCGCGGAAGCCGTTCTGCACCGAACCACGCAGCGCAAAGCCTGGTGCGAAGTTGTAGCGGCCTGCCAGCTTGCCGGACCAGTTGTTGCCGAAGTCCGAATAGTGCTCGCCGCGTACGGCGAAGGACGCCAGCAGGTTCTGCGCCACGTCGGCTTCAAAGTCGGCGTAGACCGAGTAGGCCTTGCGGCTGGTATCGGATTCGTCGCTTGGGCGGAAGCCTGGGAACACCTGCGCGCCGGAGGCGGTTGGCGAACCGTTCGGCAGCAGCACGCCGCCGTTGCGCCAGGAGTCCGGCTCGCCGGCGTGCAGCGCGTAGCCTTCGCGGCGTGCTTCGGCGCCGATTGCCACGTTGAGCGGCGAATTGAGGCCGACGTCGAACTGCTTCACGCCGGACAGGTTGAAGGTGGTCTGGTCGTACTTGAAGCCACCGGCATCGAACTCGCGCTTGGAGGCCGCGCCGAGCGAGCGGTTCAGCGTGTTCTTGATGGTGTAATCCATCTTGTTCTCGCCGTAGGTGACCGAGGCATCCATATCCCAGCCGCCCGCACCCCAGTTGGCGCCGAAGGCGAAGCTGCCATCCGACACTTCCGGCGCGATGATCGGCAGGAAGCCGTTCGGATAAATGGCGATCACGTTCTGGTCCTGCAGGGCGCGGCGGAAGAAGCCGGCCGAACGCGCGTCGCGGTCCTGGTAGCTCGCCCAGCCATACAGCTTGACGCCGCCGGCCAGGTTGTAGCCGGCGTTGGCGAAGAAGGTGTTCTGCTTGATTTCAGGTTCGCCGTACCAGGCGTTGAAGCGGTCGAAGGTCGCTTCGCGCGGGTCGAAGGCGCCGCCCACCAGCGGGTACTGCTGGCGCGTGTCCCAGCCCGAGCGCTCGGTGTGGTCCTGGCGCTTGCGTTCCAGCGCAACGGTCAGGTAGCCGTCTGCGCCCAGCTCCATGCCCTTCCACAGGCTCATGGTCAGGGTGTTGCCGTCCGTGCGTTCGCGCGAGTTGACGGTGCCCCAGGTGGCGCCGGCCGGTGGCGTGACCGGGTTGAATTCGTACTCGGTGTCGCGGCGGCCGTAGCTGATGCTCGCCTCGCCGCCGGTGCGGTCGCTGCGCAGGCGCACGTTGACCACGCCGGAGATCGCGTCCGAACCGTATTGCGCGGAAGCGCCGTCGCGCAGCACTTCAATGCTCTTGACGATGCCGGTCGGGATGGTGTTCATGTCCACCGCCGCCGAACCGCGGCCGATGGTGCCGTTCAGGTTGACCAGCGAGGAGGTGTGGCGGCGCTTGGAGTTGACCAGCACCAGGGTCTGGTCCGGCGCCAGGCCGCGCAGCGTGGCCGGGCGGATGGTATCGGTGCCGTCGGCCAGGCCGGGGCGTGGGAAGTTCAGGGATGGCAGTGCCACCGACAGCGCCTGGGTAATTTCCGGTACGCCGCCGTTCTTGAGGGTTTCGGCGCTGATGATGTCGACCGGCGCGGTGGTATCGAGCACCGTGCGGTTCGACACGCGGGTGCCGGTAACGACGACGGTGGCGGAATTTTCTGCGGCGGGCGCCTCTTGCGCCCAGCTGGCGTTAGCGGCAAACAGCGATGCGATGGTGACTGCGAGAAGTTGCTTCTTTGGTGTCGTTCTATGCATATGCGCTCTCCGAAAAGTTAAACTATTTTCACTCCCTTAGCCTATCTTTCCGGTAACGCTGCTTGACTGTCAATCAAAGGTATCGCGAACGCAACACTTTTACGTGTTTGTACGTAGCCGCTGGCGCACAAATTCGATGTGGTTGCGCAGTCCGTAGAATTCGTCGGCGAAGGAGAGCGGGACGCTCAGGCGGTTGACGCGCTCTTCGATCTGGTCGAGGCGGCGCAGCAGTTCCTCACGCGGTTTGCCCTCGTCGACGCCCTGCTCCACCGAGCGCAATTGGCCGTACCAGCGGTAGACGCGGGAGCGGATGCGCCAGACGTACAGCGGCGGCACCACGCGCGACAGCGGCAGCACCAGGGCGCCGACGGCCAGCAGCACCACCCACAGGCGGTCGAACAGGTTGGCCAGCCAGAAGCTCATATAGCGCTGCAGGAATGGCGGGCCGTCCTTATAGAACTTGGCCGCTTCGTGCGCGACGGGGATTTCGGTGTAGCGCGGCGACGGGAACTGGCCTTGCTGCTGGAACCAGCCGGCACCGCTGTGGATATTGCTGGCGGCCTGCACGAACAAATCGACCAGGGCGGGATGCAGGTCTTCGCGCGCGACCAGGGTGGCGGTGGGGGCGATCAGCTGGTAGTCGCGTGCCGGCAGGTCGCGGCCCAGGTCGACGATGCCGCGCGGGAGCGTGACGTGTGTCAGGAACGGCAGGCGGCGCGTGTAGGCTTCGGCCTGGGTAAAGTCGAACAGCTTGATGCCGGGGGTCATCAGCAGCATCTGGATCAGGGGATCGTCGGGGGCGGCGGCGAACACCAGCGCGTCGATGCGGCCTTCCAGCAGTTCCACCGTGGCAGGGGTGTTTTCCAGGCCGCTGGCGGTAAAGTCGCCGGGCATCACGCCGTTCACTTGCAGCACCTGGCGGAACAGGCGCGGGGCACCGCTGCCTTCGGGGCCGAGGTTGATCTTCAGGCCTTTCAGTTTGGTCAGGCTGGTGACGGCCTTCTTTTCGCGCATGAAGAGCCATAGGGGCTCGGTGAACAGGCTGCCCAGCGAGACCAGGCCGCGCCGTTCGGCGTCGGCTTCGTTGGTGGAGCCGCTTTGGACGAAGGCGATGTCGGTGTCGCCTCTATTCAGGCGTTGCAGGTTTTCCTGCGAACCCTGGCTGGGCTGCAGGGTGACTTTGATGCCGTGTTTGGACATGGCTTGCGCGTAGCGCTTGCCGATGTTTTCGTAGGCGCTGTTTTCCTGGCCGGTGGAGAGCTTCACCACGCGCGGGGGCGTGGGGTCGATGATCCAGTAGGCTAAGGCGCAGGCGGCGGCGACCACAATGACCGTGGGGGCCACCGAGACGATCAGGTCGCGCAGGCTGAGTTGGGTGAACTTGGTGAGTTTCATGCGCGCATTTTAGCGCGCTCCGCATGCCCGTAGTGATGCTGCGGGAACGGCTGTCCCGCTGGCCAGCGAGGCCGCCGGCACCACTGCCCCCGGCGCATTGGCGGCAGCCACCACCGGCGCCGCCTTCTGCTGGTTCGGCTCAATCAGCGGCATCAGCGACGGCGCCAGCACCGTCAGCAGCTGCACCGGCAGCGCCGAGGTGAAGTCGTAGTTCTTCGACTCCGGCCCATGCACATACGCCGTCATCGAGCCAAAGAACCGCTCGCCAATATTGAACACAAAGGTCGCCGAGCGGTTCACATAACGCGACTCGATCAAACGCCCGCCCGCTGCATAGACATCAAAGCGCTGGTCGCCGGTGCCAGTCTTGCCGCCAACCGGGATGATCACGCCGTCCGCACCGACAAAGGCCGCCTTCACGCGCCGCGCGGTACCATCCGACACCACCTCGCGGATCGCATCGCCCAGTGCACGCGCCACTTCCGGCGACAGCACCTGCTCGTTGGAAGTCGACTTGTTGCGCGCCACCGTCGTTTCGTACGGCGTGCCCGCACCAAAGTGCAGCGACTCGATCCGCTGCGTCGTCTTGCGCACGCCGCCGTTGACGATAATGCCCATCATCTCAGCCAGCGCCGCCGGACGGTCCGCCGACGCGCCCAGGGTGGTGGCATACGACGGCACCAGCGAATCAAACGGATAGCCCATCTTCTTCCACTGGCGGTGGATGCCCATGAAGGCTTCCATCTCCAGCAAGCCGGCGATGCGCTTGTCCTGCGCATGCTTGCGGTGCGTCTTGAACAGCCACTGGTAAACCTCCTGGCGCTCCTTCTCGCTGGCCGCCACCACGTCGGTCAGCGAGGCGCCCTCGTTCTGGTGCAGGTAAGCCACCATCCACAGTTCCAGCGGGTGCACCGAAGCCAGGTAGCCGCGGTCGGCCAGGCTCCACTTGTCGATCGCGTACTGCTCATACATCTTGGCCAGGCGCTCATCCGGCACATCGTTCTGCACCTTCAGGTTGTCGTTGACGAACTTGCTGAACTCCGCCAGCGTCGCATTCGGATGCACGGTGCGGTGGATATTCGCCAGGCGCACCGGCGTCGGACGGATCGAATCGAGCAGCACGCCATCCAGCTCCGTCGCCTTCTTGCCCTTGTACTTGGCATAGAAGCGCACCAGGAATTCCTTGCCCTCCTTGTCAGCAAAGCGCGCCAGGTAAGCTGCGCGGCGCGGGTCATCGGCATCGGCCAGTACGGTCTGCGAGGAGCCCGGCATCTGGAACGAGTAGTACTTGACCACATCGCGCATCAGGCGCACGAACACCAGGTTGGTGGAACGGCGCAGCGCTTCGCGCACCGACATGATCTTAAAGTCGTCATCCTTGCTGAAGTTGCCGAAGTAATGCAGGCCGCCGCCGGTGAAGAAGCCCTCGCCCGGATTGGCCGAATACTTGCGCTCCAGCGCCGCCTGCAGCATGGCCGGCAGGTCGCGCTTGTCCATCGGCGTCATGATCAGGTACTCGAGGCCCCAGGCGGTCAGGCGGTCGCGCGGGTCGACGCTGATTTTCTTCAGCTCGGCCACTTCCATCTTGCCGTACTTCTTGTGCAGCTGGTCGACGATGTCCATATACGTGACCAGGGTGCGCAGCTTGGCGGTCGAACCCAGGTCCAGCTTGGCGCCCTCGTTGATGTCCAGCGGCTGGTCGTAGTTATCGGTCTGCACGCGCAGGTAGTTGGCGTGTTCGCCGCGCTCCAGCAGCGTGAAGCTGTACACCACATTGGCCGGGTCGCCATTGCCCAGCAAGCCTTTGCCGGTCAGGCCCGCCTTGACGGCGGTTTCCTGGTCGCGCAGTTCGCGCAGCATGGCGGTGACGGCCTTCTGGGTTTCCGCATCGAGCGTGCTGCTGACGGCCAGGTCCAGGCGGTCCAGGTTGTACATGCGGTTGTCGCCCAGCAGGTTGGCCAGGTGCACGCGCACGGCGTTGGACGCCTTCTTGGTCACATAGGACATCGGCGGCGCGGCCTGCAAGCCGTTGCCCTTGGCCGGATGCAGCTTCTCTTTCAGTGCGGCGTCGCGCAACTGCGGCGTGATGATGCCGGCCGTCGCCAGCAGGCGCAGGTGGCTGTTGGCCAGCACTTCCAGGTCTTCATCGCCGTCGCCCAGGTAGTAGCTGGGGCGGCGCTGCGCGATCAGCAGCGACAGCGCTTCCTTGAAGGCGCGCGCGCTTTCCGGCTTGTCCATCTTGCCGCCCAGCAGATGCGCCACTTCATCGAATTCGCGGCCGTACCAGACCCACATGCCGTCGCCGATGCCATTCACTTCGCCGTAGCCCGGCTTGGCCGACAGCGGCACGGTATTGAGGTAGTCGACCACGATCTGGCGCCGCACCTTGGTGGTGTCTTCGCCTTGCTGGTAGGCGCGCAGCGTGGCCGAGACCATCTGCTGCAGCTTGTCTTTCATCGAGCCGGTGCGGCCTTCCGGCGAATGGCGGTATTTCTCGATCTGGGTCGCCAGGGTCGAGCCGCCGGCGGCGCGATGGCTGCCCAGCCCGACCGCACCCATCGATTTTTCCAGGATAGCTTTGGACAAGCGGTCCCATTCCACCGCCGGATTGCGTTTCGGGTACTTATTGTCGAGCAGCTCGCGGTTCTCGATGAACAGCAGGCTTTGCACCAGGGCGGTCGGCGTCTTGTCGAAGCCGGCGTAGATGCGTTCCGGATAGCTGGCCGAGAACAGCGGCTGCGCGCGGCAATCGAGAATGGTCAGGCCGGTGCGGGTCTTTTCGCGGTAGGTCGCGAACACCCCCATATCGGTCAGCTCCACCATCTTCGGCGAGAAGCGCGCCTGCGAGGTGATTTCGTAATCGCGCGCTTTCAGCTTGCCCAGGTAGTCTGGCAGGTTGGCGTAGCCCAGGCGCTCGTCGTACGGGCTGTCATGCGGATAGCGGATTGCCTTGCTCGGCCCCGGTTCCACCTTATAGGTCAGCTGACTGACCAGGTCCGTGAACAGGCGCGCCTGCATCGTTGAGGTGCGGGTTTCATGGTAGCCCCAGAAACCGGCCACGGTCAGCAGCACCAGGATCAGCACAATGAGCGCATTGCGCGAACGCGAACCCTTTTTCGGTTCGGATGGTGGTGGTGGTGCGGGCTCGGTTGGATCGTGTGGGCTTTGTTCGTAATCTTGTTGGGAAGGCATAGGTACCGAGCGCAAACGCCGCCTGCTGCCGCCATATCCAATTGCTGCCGCACCTGCACGCATTTTGCGCACCGCACGTACGACAACTCGGGGCCGGCGAAAACGACGATTGCTTAACATAGTGTTCAAACCGGACAGTACACGCAGAGTATTTCTGCTTGATTACCATTGCACCACAACGGCGAACGGTGCACGGGGCAACTCGCAAAATATTTGAACTTCGCGTAGTACTTTCGCAAAAAAACAACGGCGCTCGACATGGTTTGTGAGCGCCGTTGCAAGAGCTGTTAACACCCTTTTCACACTGTGAATTTCAGGGCTTCACGTACTCCATATTCAAGGCATCGAGCTCACGGCACATGTGCGCAAAAGCTGCTTCGCATTGGGCCGGATCGCCCTTCACACCAAGCTCGATGTGGCGCCTGGTTTTGGCGTCGCCCACGCTGGGCAAGCTGAAGACCTTGATGCGCGGCCAGGCTGCTTCCAGGGCCAGCATCAGCGGAGTCAGCGCGGCTTCCGCTGCTTCATACACTAGCACCGATTGCTCAGCACGCGGCTCACGATTGAACAGGTCGGCGTAGTGGGTATCGAGCACCCATTCGATCATCGGCCACGCCATGACCGGGAAGCCGGGCACGAAGTAATGCGTGCCGTGCGCGAAGCCGGCCACATTGTTATACGGATTCGGTATAAGCGCGGCGCCTTGCGGGAACTCAGCCATCTGCAGGCGCTGCAGGTTTTCCGGCGAGTGCAGGTCGGCCACTTCGCCCTTCTCCTCGGCCACCTGGCGGATGCGCTGCTGGATGCCTTCTTTCGCGCCCTCGTGCAGCACCAGGGGCAGGCCCGCCGCGGCGGCTGCCGCCTGGCGCGTGTGGTCGTCCGGCGTGGCGCCGATGCCGCCGCAAGAGAACACGATATCGCCGCTGGCAAAGGTGCGCTTCAGCGTGGCGGTGATGCGTTCGCGGTCGTCGCCCAGGAACTCGGCCCAGCCCAGTTGCAGGCCGCGCGCCGCCAGCAGCTGCACCACTTTGGGGAAGTGCTGGTCGACCCGTTTGCCGGACAGGATTTCGTCGCCGATGATGATCAATCCGATTGGCATAGGCTTTCCTCGAATGGTGTGTGGCGCAGCTGGGCCAGGGCTTGCAGGCAGTAGTACTCAAACCACAGGCCGGTAAAGATGAATATTACGACATACACCCAGATCGAGGCAGCCAGCAGGATCGGGAAAAAGGCAATCGCTGCCGCCGCGCCGCCCACCCACACCAGGGCCGGCAGCGAGCCGGCCAGGCCGGACACCACGCCGATCGACATCAGCTGCCAGCGGTGTTCGCGCTGTAGCGTGGCCAGTTCTTCCGGGCCGGCGTAATCGGCCAGCGCGTCGTAGCTCATCACCCGGCTGGTCAGCCAGCCCCACAGCAGCACGGTGGCAAGGCCGGCCAGCGGCGGGAAGATGTACAGCGGCAGGATGCACAGCCAGGCGGCCAGGAAGATGCCAAACGCGCCCAGCGCCTTGAGCACGCCGCCGAGGATGGAGCCGCCCTGCTTCTTTTCCAGTTGCGGGAAATGGCGGCCGCCGACGTGGCGCACGACGAAGGGCATGGCCGCCACGCCGATGAAGATCATGGCGGTGACGATCATCAGCGGCAGCAGCAGGAGCAGCGCAAACAGCGGCACCACGATCGAGCGCAGGCCGCCCAGGCCGATCGATTGCAGCCAGTCGCTGGTGACGCGGTAAATTTCGAAATCGACGAAGTGGCCGTGCAGCCAGTCCAGCAGCGGCTGCAGGCCAAGCCACAGCAGCAGCGCCCACAGCGCCACGGACAAAATGAAAGGAACAATACTCAGCAACAGGATTTTGCCGTGGAACTGGGACAGCAGGGCCCGGCCATAAGCGTGGATGACAGCGCGCATTCTTTTAACTCGGTTTCTTTCTCATGTATTCAACCATCCGCTTCAGGCCCAGCCACTGCTGCGCCCAGAAGCCGCGCCCGTAGTCGCGGCCCGCCAGCTGGTCGCGTACGCCGGTCGCTTCGAAGCGCGGCGTGAAATTGGCGGTGCGGAAGATAATGTCCCAAATAGGGAACAGGACCGCGAAATTGCAACCACCGAGCGTGCCCTGCCCTTTCGATTCGTGGCCCACGCCGATGGCGTGGTGCATACGGTGGTAGCGCGGCGACACCAGCAGCCGTTCGCCGATGGGGCCGAAGTGTATACGAACATTGGCGTGCTGCAGGCTTTGCACGATACGCGACAGGGAAACCAGCAGGATGTACTGGCTGGGCGGCACGCCGATCGCCAGCGCCAGCACGGCCATCAGGATATCGCGCAGCAGGTCGTCCAGCAGGTGGTTACGGTCGTCGCTCCACAGGTTCATGTTCTGCTGGCTGTGGTGCAGGCTGTGCAGGCCCCACCACCAGTTGAAGTGGTGCTGGGCGCGGTGCAGCCAGTAATCGGCGAAGTCCAGCACCACCAGGTAGATGGCGAAACTGGCCAGCGGGTGCATGTCGGCCGCCAGGTTTTCCAGGTTGAAGGGCTTGAGGCCGGCCATATGCAGGTCGCCGGTGATGGCGTCGATCACCGGGTCGAGGGTGAAGAACAGCAGCAGCGGCACCAGGCCGATACGCTGCAGCACGGTGTAGATGAAGTCATTCCAGCGGGCGCGCTTGTCGCTGAACTGGTGCACGGGGATGGCGGCTTCCAGCGGGCGCAGGACGAGGTAAAGCAGCAGCAGCTCGGCCAGGCCGATCAGCAGCCATTCGGTGCCTTCGAAGGCTTCTTCGGTGATATCGCCCATGCCGGTCAGGTACAGCAGCGGCTGGATGGCGCTTTCGAACAGCCAGCCTTGGGCTTGGCCTAGCAGGTCGAGCAGGAATTGAATCATTTTTTGTAGTCCGGGTGTTCTCGCAGGGTGGCGAAGCAGAAGCCTTTCTGCTTCAGGCCTTCAATCAGGGGCTCCAGGTTGGCCGGGGCCCAAGGGTCTTTGCGGGACCAGATGCCCATATGGGCCATGAAGATGTCGCCGTCGCGCAGGCCGTCCAGCGCGCGGCGCAGCAATGCGGCATTCGACGCGCGTTCGACCGGCAGCTCGTCGCCGGAGAAGCCGGCGGGGGTGGCCCAGCCGGCGTGCTGGTAGCCGCAGGCTTTGCCTGCTTGCAGCGTGCGCGGGCTGGTCTTGCCGCCGGGTGCGCGCCAGAACGGGTCGAGGCGGGCGCCGGTCATCTGCTCGAAGCGGCGGTCGACGCGCTGCAGCTCGGCGCAGTATTGCTGCGGCGTCCAGTCCTGCGTGCGGCCGGCATGCGGGCCGAATTGCGGTTTGACGGTGATCTTGCCGTTTGCGGCGTCGCGCACGTAATAAGTGTGGTCGAAGGTATGGGAGCCGAAGGCGTGGCCCTCGGCCGCCCGTTCGCGCCAGTAGCCGGCCCACGCCTGGTCGAGCGAGTAGTCGCCGTTGACGGTCTTCTCGTTGGCCAGGAAGAAGGTGGCTTTCACACCCTGGCGCTTGAGCACCGTCGCGATCAGGCCGGCCTGCGACTGGCTGCCGGTGTCGAACGTCAGGTAGATGGTGCCGCGGCACTGCGGCCCGGCGGCCGCCTCCGCGCCCAACGCGAGGGCGGCCAGCGCCAGCACGGCGAGCGGCGCGGTGCGGGCTGGCGCGGCGGGGTTCATTACATCCTCGCGGAGGAGTTGGCGAAGAAGACGCCGTGCGGCGAGCGGCCGACCGGGATCATCTTGACGACCTTCTTCTGCTGCAGGTCGATCACTGCCACCTTCTTAATCCAGCGCAGCGTGGCCCACATATATTTGCGGTCGGCAGTGATTTCCATGCAATCCGGGCCGCCCGGCACGTTGATGGTGCCGACGCTTTCCAGCGTCTTCTGGTCGATGATGTTGATGGAATTGGACACCCGGTTCGACACATAGGTATACCGCCCATCGCCCAGCGCACGGAAATTGTGGGTGCCGGCGCCGGCCTTGATGCGCTTGACGGTCTTCTGGGTGCGCCAGTCGATCACCTCGACGTAGTCGCTGCCCATGATCCCCACCAGCAGGTACTTGTCATCCGGCGTCATGGCGATACCCGCCGGCAGCTTGCCGACCGGGATGGTCCACATCACCTTCTGCGTCTTCAGGTCGATACCGCTGACCTGGTCGCTGCCCTGCTGCGTGATGAAAGCCATCGAACTCTTGGCGTCAAACGCGATATGGCTTGGCAGCTTGGGCATCGGCACCCGCTTGGCCAGGACCATTTCCTTGCCGTTGTAGGAATAGATGTCAACCCGGTGCAGGCGCAGCGACGTCGCCACAAACCATTTCTGGTCCGGCGAGAAGCCGATCTGGTAAGGATCGAGGATATCCTTGACGTGGCGCTGCTTCTGACCGGTGACCGGATCGAGGAAGACCAGCTCATTGCCCACGGCGCTGGCTACGATCAGCGACTTGTTATCTGGGGTGGCCATCAGGTGGTGGGGTTCCTTCCCCACCGGGAAAGTCTGCAGGCTCTTGTAGCTGGCCTGGTCCAGCAACTGGACCGTGGCGTCGCGTGAATTCAACACGACCACCACATTGGCCTGGGCCGGCTGGACACCAGCCAGGACACCTAAAATTACTGCTGCGCTACGGATACTGCGGAACATGAAAAGCTCGCTTATTGGTTAAGCCAGCCCCTATTTTAAGGTTAAACGTCTTGATAATAGTTATTGCCGACAACATTTAGGGGATATCTGCCGCAGATGCACTACAATCGCGGCCTAAGTCCCTCATTTCAAAGGAATCCAAATGACTATCATCACTACTGCATCCGGCCTGCAATACGACGACATCAAGGTTGGCGACGGCGCCGAAGCCAAAGCTGGCCAGAATGTTACCGTCCACTACACCGGCTGGCTGCGCAACGACGACGGCAGCAAGGGCCCAAAATTCGATTCCTCCAAAGACCGCAACGACCCGTTCGAGTTCGCCCTGGGCGCCGGCATGGTGATCCGCGGCTGGGATGAAGGCGTGCAAGGCATGAAAATTGGCGGCACCCGCCAGCTGATCATCCCTGCTGACCTGGGCTACGGCTCGCGCGGCGCCGGCGGCGTGATCCCGCCAAACGCCACCCTGATCTTCGACGTGGAACTGCTGGGCGTTTAATTTTTCTGGCCTAACGCAGCCATTTGCGCTGCAAGGCCTCCTGCTCGGCCTTCGCATCCAGCGGCTGACCGCTGATGCGCTGGTCGATGGCTTCCAGGACCTGGGGCGGCATTTCCGCCCCGGCCTGCCGATATTCCCCCTGCGGGCCCTTGCCCTGGTTTTGCAGCGCCAGCTGCACTTTCCATACGCCGCCTTGCTTGCAGGCCAGGCCCGCCATGTCCTGCGCTGTCATGAAACTGCGGCAATACGTGCCTTCCTGCGACAGGAAGCTGGTGCCGATGCGCACCGGTCCGCCGCTGCCCCCCTGCTGCTGTTCCAGCGCCGTCGCCAGGCGCCCCTGCGCTTGCAGCACGCCATCGCGGCTGGCCACGGTTTCGCCATGGTCGATCGGCAGCATGCCCATGCCGTAATGGCCGGCCAGCACGCCGACCATCAGCATGGCGGCCAATGCGCCCCACTCCGGCCAGGACCAGCCCCGGCCGCGCGCAGCCTTGCGCGCCGCCTGCTGTTCCGCTTCGCGCCGGGCGCGCACTGAATCCAGGCTGACCACGGTGGCCTGGCGCAGCGGCTGGGCCAGGCGCGGCGGCACGGCTTCCTCGGCGATCGGGGCGTAGGCCGCGAACACGTTGGCGCGCATGGCCTTGTGCTGGGCCACGCGGTGCGCCAGGGCGGCGTCCTTGCGCATGGCCTCTTCCACGGCGCGGCGGGTGACTTCGTCCAGTTCGCCGTCGGCATAGGCCATCAGGATTTCGTCGGAAAAACTCTTCATACCATCCTCGCTTGTTCCGATAAATGTTCTTGCAGGGCAGTGCGGGCGCGCGCCAGGCGGCTGGTCAGGGTGCCGACCGGGATGTCCAGCACCTCGGCCGCCTCTTTATATGGCAAGCCTTCCACCAGCACCAGGCCGACCACCAGGCGGTGCTCTTCGCTCAGCAGGCTGATGGCTTTCTGCACGGCCAGCCGCTGCTGGTGGGCTTCGGCGTAATCGTCGCCGATATGCTCGCCCTCCTCTTGCGCCACGAACAGTTCGCTGCGGCGGGTGCGGGCGCGCACTTCGTCGATCCAGGCATTCTTGATAATGCGGAAGAGCCAGCTATCCAGCCGGGTGCCTGGCTGGTAAGAGCTGCTGTGCAGGATGGCGCGCTCCACGGATAGCTGCACCAGGTCGTCCGCATCCTCGCGGTGCCAGGCCAGCGTGCGGGCAAAGCGCCGCAGGCGCGGCAACAGTGCAGCAATTTCATCGTGCAGGGCGTTATCGTTGTCCATCATAAGTGGATAACGAACGGGGCAGGGATTTTCTTCCCACCGTCCATCGTTAATACAGATTAGATACCGATGGCCTATATTATCATCCGACCATGCCAAGCCTGCGCCCGTCTTACTTCCTGTTGCGTTCCTGCCGCTGCCTCGTGCTTACCTTTGGTACGCTGGCGGCCGCCGCGCCCGCCGTGGCGCAGATTGGCTTGCCCGGCTTGCCGCAATTGCCGGGCGCCGGGCTGCCGTCCCGACTGGGAGAGAGCGTCAGCCTGCCGCGCGAACGGCTGCGCGGGCGCTTGCTGGATGTTTCTGATCTGCCACGCAGCGTAGCGTCGCTCGACCAGCTACGGCTGGTCACCGTGCGCGACTTGCTGGCGCGGCATCCGGCGCAGCTGGAACCAGACCCGCGCGGATTTCCTGTGGTGCGGCGCGAGATTCTCGCATGGTCGCCCTCCCCTGCCGGGCTGACGGCAGCTGCGGCGGCTGGTCTTATCGTCGTGAGCAGGCATGAATTGCCGGAGGCGGGACAAACACTGGTCACCTTGCGCGCGCCGGAAGGTGCCGCTACCGCCAACGTCCTCGACGCGCTGCGCAAGGCGGATCCTGACGGTGTCTACGACTTCAACCACGTCTATGTTGGCGCGGGGGCCGATGCTGGCGCCGCCGGCGTGCCGGCGCCAATTGGCGCCCCAAGGGACACGGCGCATACTGCGGCCGGCGAACTGCGCGTGGGGCTGATCGACAGCGGGGTCAATGAACGTCACGAGGTTTTCGACAATGCCCGTATCGCGCGCTGGGGCTGCGATGGCGCCACGCGGCCCGCGCCGCACGGTACGGCCGTCGCCGCCCTGATGATCGGAAAATCCGATCGCTTCACCGGCGCAGCGCCCGGCGCAAAGCTCTACGCCGCAGACATATATTGCGACCAGCCGACCGGAGGCTCAGCCAGCCAGATCGTGCAGGCGCTCTCCTGGCTGGCGAGGGAGCAAGTCGGCGTAATCAATATCAGCCTGGTCGGCCCGCCAAACCAAATGCTGGGAAAATCGGTGCAGGCAATGGTGGCGCGCGGCCACCTGCTGGTAGCCGCAGTGGGCAACGACGGCCCGGCAGCACCACCGCTGTACCCAGCCAGCTATCCTGGCGTGGTCGGCGTAACCGGCGTTGACCCGAAACGAAATCCTCTACCGGAAGCAGCGCGCGGTCCGCAAGTCATGTTTGCGGCGCCAGGAAGCCAGTTGGTGGTGGCTGCCATCGGCACGCCTCCGTATAAGCTGGCGCGCGGCACGAGCTTTGCAGCGCCAGTAGTGGCGGCGCTGCTGGCCATTGAACTCCAGGCGCCCTCGCCTAGCCTGGCAGCGCAGGCGATTTCCGCGTTGGCTGCGCGCGCATTGCCCGCTGGGGATGGAACCGGCCGCGGCGTGGTCGGCGAACGGCTCCGCAATGCGCCGTCCAACTTCCGCTGATTGAAATCAGAGGATGCGTTCGAGATTATTCAGTACCGCCACTGATACGACGACCAACAGCATGATTCCAACGGCAATGCGCTGACGCTTGCCAAGCTTAGGGCCGGCAGTGATATATCCGAAATGGTGTAACAACAGACCAGCTGCAACGAGAATGCCGAGAACCACGAAGTGCATGTTCACCATAGATTTTCCACGCTAAATAAGAGCTGAAGTGCAGTTATCTTATATTTAACGTTGAAAATATGTCAATTCTGGGAATATTTTTTCAGCCGGATGGAAGGAATCGCAAATCCCATTCGTTCTCTGTATGAAAGCGGCGGATTCCCCGCGGCGTGAGACAGGAGAACGAACATGAACACCACCATCGCAACCATCATTCGTGCAGCACTGATTGCAGCGGCCAGCGCCGCCTCCATCGCACAAGCCGGGCCACTAGGCGGCGCATTGGGCGGCGCATTGGGCGGCAACATCGGCGGCGCAATTGGCGGCGGCTTTGGCGGCGGCATGGGTGCAATGCGCGGCGGCATGGCCGGGGATATCGCAGGCAGCACCATGCGCGGCAGGCGCGCCGGCATTGACATGGCTGGCAGCGCTGCTGCCCGCGCTTCGCGTGCAGCCACTGAATCAGGCAATGCGAACGGCGCGGCAAACGGCGCGGCGAGCGGGGCTGCCAACCTGACGGGCAGCCTGGCGCGCGGCGAAGCCGCTTCCACCGCCTCCGGCAATGGGACTTCCGACGGCGCAGCGGCAGCCGGCAGCGGCGGCTCTTCCAGCCTCGGTGCGGCCCTGACGCGCAGCACCAGCGGCGCCACCGCCGGTGCGCAAGGTGCGATGAACGCAGCCGGCAACGGTGCAGCAAGCGGCGAAACAGCAGCCTCCCGCGGCGACGGCGCAGCGGCGCGCGGCCTGCTGGCAAGCGGTGCGGCGGACGGCCAGGCGGCAGCGAACTCCGGCCGCAACGGCGCATCGGCCGCGCGCGGCCTGTTGGCGAACGGTGCGGCGGACGGCCAGGCTGCCGCAAACTCCGGCCGCAACGATGCATCGGCGACGCGCGGCCTGCTGGCGCAGGGTGCAGCGGATGGTCAGGCGGCAGCGGACTCTGGCCGCAACGGTGCGTCGGACTCTCGTGGCCTGCTCGCGAACGGCGCGGCAAGCGGTTCCGGCGACGCTGGAGCATCTGCTTCGGCCGGCCGCCAGTCCGCGAAAGCGAGCGGCAGCGGCAGCGCAAATGCAGTACACAAATCGCCCCGCCGCGCCTCCGCCAAAGCCAATATGAATGCCGGCTTTAACGCCGAAAACGGCAGAAACCCCGCCGTTGCAGGCTCCAGCCAGTGATGCGCCACGCCTGCGCGGGGCGGCGGAAAAGCTTAAACTATCCGAGCTTTCCGCCCAAATTTAGGTGCGATTTCGTGGCGAGCCAGTCACTATATGGCCTTCTTCAAAAAAGGGTACACACTTTTTTCAATTAATGTGCTAATCTGCGCGCTCCATTAACCAAGGAGGTAGTAATGAAAAAAGGCGAACTGATTGCTGAATTTGCGAAGCGTACCGAAATGTCCGGCGCTGCCGCTAACGACGCAATTAACACCCTGATCGCGATCGTTACCGAGCGTCTGAAAAAGGGCGACACCGTTGGCATCACCGGTTTCGGCACCTTCTCCGTCGCCAAGCGCGCCGCTCGTAAAGGCCGCAACCCAGCAACCGGCGAAGCGATCAAGATCGCTGCATCCAAGACCCCTAAGTTCTCGGCTGGCGCGACCCTGAAAGCCGCTGTGAACCCAACCAAGAAGAAGTAATTCTTCAGGCTTACCGCCAGAACGGCGGTTCAAGACTGGCCCGATTGGCTTGTCTTGAACCGCCGTTTTTTATTGTGCGGCGCACCCAGGATTGGAGCCTATCCTCTAAGGCATTAGCGGCATTCTTTTGTATGATGACGCATCACACACCCGCCCCTAACCAGAGGTAAACACCATGAGCCTGCAAGACCAATTCGACGCCGCCGTAGCGGATTCCAAGAACCTGCCGGAGCGTCCGGACAATATGACCCTGCTGAAGATCTACGCCCTGTACAAGCAAGGCTCGGCAGGCGATGCGACTGGCGAACGTCCAGGCATGACAGACTTCGTCAACCGCGCCAAGTTCGACGCATGGGCAGCACTGGCTGGCACCAGCCAGGACGACGCCAAGCAGCAGTACATCGACCTGATCGAAGGTCTGAAGTAATCCCCTCCTCAACCGGGGGCGGGCCCTGTGCGCCTTTCCCCCGCGTCATGTACACTAGCGGTTTTGCAAAATTACCAACTCCGCTATGCTGGACAACCACTCCAAGATCACCGCCGTCCTCCACATCATCATGGGGGCATTCCTGTTGTTGACGCTGATCTTCTTTACCCTGTTCTTCGGCGGCATGGCCGCGCTGGCGCACGCCGAAGTACCTTTCATTGGCTGGCTCGCCGGCCTGGGCGCCTTTATCGCCGGCCTGTTTGCGCTGTACGGCGTAGGCCAGATCGCGGCTGCCATCTCTTACCTGAATGGCTCCGCCATCGGCCGCACCTTCCTGATCATCTTCAGCGTGATCTCGCTGTTTAACTTCCCGATCGGTACCGCTGCTGGCGGCTACTCGCTGTGGGCACTGCTGCGCAAGTAATCCCGGCGACAACACCAGCCGGCAGCCAGGCCAGCATGCGCCTGCCGGGCGCCTATTACCACGACTGCTACCAGGTCGCAGCGCCGGACGACAAGGCATCGGCGCTGGAACTTTACCTGCATGTCGCGCATCGGACGCCGCGCTGGGTGAACCGGCTGATGGCAATGCGTAACTGGCTGGTGGGGTTGCTTGGCCTGAAAAACCTTGGCCACCTTGGCGCGCTTGACGCTTCGCGGCCCGCTGCCCATTACCGCGTGGGCGACCGTGTCGGCATCTTCTCCCTGCTCTATCTGTCGCATGACGAAGTGATGCTGGGCGATTCGGACAAGCATCTGGATGTGGTGCTGTCGGTGTGCCGCGCACCGCAAGGCGCCATTAGCGTCAGCACGGTGGTGCATGTGCATAACGCGCTGGGCCGCCTGTACATGCTGCCGGTAACGCCGCTGCACAAAATCATCGTGCGCTCCATGCTGAAAAAAGTCTCCGTCTGAGAGTCGTGCTAGAGTTGCATTTTCAGTAACTACATTGCGGCCGATATGACGACGCAGGCAGCAGCAATTCCGCGTAGTACCGTATCAAATTCCCTTTTACACTGGGCTGTCCTGCTTGGCCTGATATTCAGCGCCACCCGCGCTGCGGCCATGCTGGGGCCGGTGGCGTGGCGGCCGCTATTCCTGATCCATCATGGCCTGTTGATGACGGCACTGGCCCTGACCTTCCTGTGGAAGTCCGGCCCAGAAAGGCGGCAGCGTATGGCCCGCCGTGGCGGCGCATGCCGCCTTTAACGCCACCATGAACACCTTTATCTTCACCTACATCTGGAATACATGACAATTCAAATCCGCCGCGCCATCCCTGGCGACCTTGATGAAATGTGGGCTGCATTCCAGCCGCTGCTGGCGGGCGGCGACGCCTTCCCGTTCGGGCCGGGCTTTGAGAAGGCGACCTTCCAGCTGCACTGGTTCAGCAGCCATCCAGCCTATGTCGCCTGCGAAGGCGAACGCATACTCGGCATGTACAAGATGGGCGCCAACTACCCCGACCACGGCGCGCACGTCGCCAGCGCCACCTACGCCGTGGCGACGCAAGCGCAAGGCAAAGGCATTGGCCGCATGCTGGTCGAGCATAGCCTGCGGCAGGCGCGCGAGGAAGGCTTCCTGGCGATGCAGTTCAATTACGTAGTCAGCACCAATGCATCGGCAATGGCGCTATACCGCAAGCTGGGCTTCAACATCGCCGGCACCTTGCCGCAAGCTTTCCGTCACCGCGAACTCGGGCTGGTGGATGCCTATGTGCTGCACCGTTTCCTGGAGCCGGCATGAAATCGCGCATCCTCCTGCTCCTGTGGCTGGTATTGCCCGCGGCTTGGGCGGAGCCGGCAGCGGATGCATTGGCAACGCAGGTAATGGCGAATGAGGAGTGGACTGGCGACCTTGGCAAATGTCCGGTTGATCTTTTCGCTGCCAACAGACGGCAGGAATATGACCGCGCAATACGCAATCAGTGTTTCGCGCCGTCCGGACAGGAGGCGTGCATGGCCAGTTGCAAGGCGGGTCAAGGGCAACATTGCTATTGGCTGGCGAATGCCCTGCAATCAGCCCCTCAGAATAAGCAGGCAGCGGAAGTGTTGTTCCAGCGCGCTTGCAAGCTGGGCATTGCCTCGGGCTGCACCAACCGGGCCGCCGGGATGATGGCGGCACCACCCACGATCGTTCCAGTGGACAGCTGCGAGGCCCGCACGTTCGAGCAGACTTGCGCTGCCGACGATGCTTGGGGATGCTCGATGTACGGTTTCATACTAAGCCGCGACAAGAGCGCTGCCAACCACCGCGAACGGGCAATCCAGGCGCTGAAGAAGGCTTGCAAATATGGCGCAGATGATCCTGCCTGCGCGTCATCCTCATCCTTAATAAAGGAGCTGTCCCGATGAAGAAGGTTATTCCTGCTGCGAATCCGGATGCGTATGTAGCGGCGCTGGCAGGCTGGCAGCGCAGTTTCGTGGAAGCTTTGCGGGCGGCGGTGCTGGAGGCGGTGCCGGTGCTGGAGGAGCGTATCAAGTGGACGCATCTGGTCTACTTCTCAAACGGGCCGGTACTGCTGATCCGCGCGGAAGAAGAACGCGTGCTGTTCGGCTTCTGGCGCGGCAAACGCCTGCTGCATATCGAGCCGCGCATGACCGGCGGCGGCAAATACGAGCTGCGCACGCTGGAACTGCGCGAGGGTACGCCGCTCGACCGCGCGACCGTACTGGAGCTGGTGCGCGCGGCGGCGGCGCTGAATGAATCGGTGGGCAACCCCACCACGCTGGCTTAAACGGCAGCGAATACCGAGCGCATCTTCTCGGCGACCTTGCCTTCGATGGCGCTCTTGAAGGCGCCCATCAGGAAACCGAGCTTGATATTCATATGGGCCGCGCTGTCGGCCAGGGTCAGCGTGCCTTCCACGCCGCTGCGGCCGAATTTCAGGGTGTCGCCATGCCATTGGCACGCCAGGTCGAACTCCTTGGCAATACGGTCTGCGACCTGTTCTGCTGCTGCGCGCGCTTGCGCCGGGTCCAGTTTATGGGGCTGGGTGATATTGATGTCGGCCATGCCTTACCTACTCTGCAAATAACACAAAAGGCGGCATTTTAACTCACGCACCTTTGAGCAGGATCAAAGGGCGACCACACGGACAGGATAACCATGGTCTTTCAACCGCCCCTTGGGAGAAAGATCATGGATGAGAATGTGTGCATGACTTTGCCGGTCGGCTACGTGCCGACACCCTCCGCCCCCTACCGCGTACACCGCAAGTCGGCGCAACTGCTACAGCAACCGAGCCCGCCGCGCCTGAAGGATAACGGCCTGCCGACGCGCGCGACTGCCGCCCCACCGGCCGGTGCGCGCGTGCTGATCTGGAAGCAGGACCCGTCCGTCGCCGAGATCGGCACGCGCAAGCTGTTCATGCCAGGCGTATTCCTGGAAGGCCCGCGCGATGCCCGCATCACCTTCGGCCGGCCCGGCATCGCGCCGGTCAGCCCGAACGCGTTTGGCGACTTCATCATGCAGCCGGACACCGACCAGTTCGATGCCGTGCACAGTTTCGCCGTGGTGCGGCTGACACTGACCATGTACCAGCGCGTGCTGTCGCGCGCCGACCAGGGCGCTCCCCTGCCCTGGGCCTGGAACAGCAGCCACAATACCGAGCCGCTGGAAGTGTTCCCGCACGGCTTGCCGAATGTGATGAACGCCTATTACAGCCGCAGCGACCGCGCGCTGAAGTTCGGCCACTTTGTGCCAAGCGGTGGCATGGACCGCGTGTACACCTGCCGCTCCTTCGATATCGTGGCGCACGAAACCGGCCACGCCGTGCTGGACGGGCTGAAGCCGAAGTGGATCCTGAACAGCGCGCCACCGCAAACCGGCGGCCTGCACGAATCGTTTGGCGACCTGACGGCGATCTTCGTGACGCTGTCGCAATTCGACCAGGTCGAAGCGGTGATCGCACAAACCAAGGCCGACCTGCACGACAAGACCTTCCTGGCCGATATGGCGGAACAGTTCGGCCTGGCGCTAGGCCGCCCCAACGGCCTGCGCAACGCGGACAACGACCTCAAGCTGTCCGAAACCGGCAACGAGGTGCACGCGATTTCGCAGGTATTCACCGGCGCCATCTACGACATCCTGGCCGACGTGTTCTCGTTCGAGCGCGCGCCCGGCCTGCGCGACGACGCGGCGGTACTGCACAATGTCTCCGGCTACCTGTGCAGCCTGGTGCTGCGCGCCCTGGTCGCCGCGCCGGACACCAACGCCAAATACGCCGACGTGGTGAACCACATGCTGCGCATTGCCGCCGAAGACGGCAAACCGGTCGATTACGCCAACTTCATCCGCAACCGCTTTGCGCTGCGCGAGGTAGTGGTATCCCCCGTGCCGCTGACCAGCGACCAGCCGCCCAACCTGGAGCTGCCGGCCATGGTGGAAGATGCGCCGGACGCCCACCAGGACCGGCGCACCTGCTGCGGCACCATGAACCATGCCGAATACTTTGATATGGAAGGCATTCTGGATGCCGAGCGCCAGGCCCTGGCCGCGTGGTGCAAGAATTACGGTTCCCACCACGGAGAGCTGACCGTAGAGAAATGAAGATCACTGCCAGCGGCGGAGGCGGCTTTGCCGGCCTTCAGCAACACTTCGAAGTTGACACGGATGCAAGTCCGTTAGGTCCGGCACTGGAGGCGGCGCTCGCCTCCAGTGGTTTTTTTGCGTCCGAAAACGTCGAAAACGAGGCGATTGGCGCCGATCTGGGGCGCTGGAATATCACCGCCGACGATGGCCGTCAACGACATAGCTTAAGCTTTATCGAGACCGGCGCGCCACCATGGCAGGATCTGCTGGATTTGATCCGTTCCGCCGCCTGAAAGCAAGGTTGTTAGAGTGACGCCACGAATTTGCTTATTTAGATTGTATCTAAGCCCGAATTGTGAGAAATAGCGGATTGCCTTAAAATACAGTGCTTTGCTGAGCTTTTACCCAGCACCCAAATATAGATAGGACTGTTATGACCCACGTTGTCACCGAATCCTGCATCGCCTGCCGCTATACCGATTGCGTCGATGTTTGCCCGGTAGATTGCTTCCGCGAAGGCCCAAATTTCCTGGCGATTGACCCAGATGAGTGCATCGACTGCGCCGTGTGCGTAGCCGAATGCCCGGTCAACGCCATTTTCGCCGAGGAAGACGTGCCGTCCGACCAGCAGCAATACATCAAAATCAATGCTGACTTGTCGCGCAACTGGCCTTCTATCACCAAGACCAAGCCTGCCCTGCCGGAAGCCGAGCAGTTCAAGGACGTCAAGGAAAAGGCCCACTTGCTGAAACGCTAAGCGTTTTCAGGCAGCCTGTTATTCACCGTGCAACACCGCGCCTGACGCGGTGTTCGCTTATTCAGATGGAATGAGAATCATTATGAATGTCGTCAGCACCCCACCAGGCGGTTTCCACGAAACCGATGCAGTCATCATCGGCGCCGGCCCAGTTGGCCTGTTCCAGGTCTTCGAACTCGGCCTGCTGGAGATCAAAGCCCACGTGATCGACTCCCTGAACGCCGTTGGCGGCCAGTGCGTGGAACTGTATCCTGACAAGCCGATCTACGACATTCCTGCGATTCCATCCTGCACCGGCCAGGAACTGACCGACGGCCTGCTGAAGCAGATCGAGCCGTTCGGCGCGACCTACCACCTGGGCCAGGAAGTGACCGTGGTGCAAAAGCGCGAAGACGGCCGTTTCGACGTCGAAACCTCGCTGGGCACCAAGTTCATCACTAAGACCATCTTCATCGCTGCCGGCGTGGGTTCGTTCCAGCCGCGCACCATGAAGGTGGACGGCATCGACGCCTTCGAAGGCTCGCAGCTGTTCTACCGCGTGAAGAACCCGGCCCAGTTCGAAGGCAAGAACCTGGTCATCTGCGGCGGCGGCGACTCCGCGCTGGACTGGGCCCTGAACTTCGTGGGCAAGGCCGAATCCGTGGTGCTGCTGCACCGCCGTGAAGACTTCCGCGCTGCGCCGGCTTCCGTGGCGAAGATGAAGCAGCTGTGCGACGAATACGAGATGCAGCTGATCATTGGCCAGGTGTCGGGCATCGAAACCAAGGACGACAAGCTGTCCGAACTGCGCGTGACCGGCGCCGACGGCGTGACCCGCCGCGTGCCGCTGGACATGCTGCTGGTGTTCTACGGCCTGTCGCCAAAGCTGGGCCCGATCGCTGAGTGGGGCCTGGATATCGAGCGCAAGCAGCTGAAAGTGGTGTCGACCGAGAAGTTCGAAACCAATGTGCCGGGCATCTTCGCCGTGGGCGACATCAACACCTACCCAGGCAAGAAAAAGCTGATCCTGTCGGGCTTCCACGAAGCCGCGCTGGCCGCTTTCGGCGCTGCACCATACATCTTCCCGGACAAGAAGATCCACATGCAGTACACCACGACGTCGCCAAAACTCCACAAAGTGCTGGGCGTGGAAACCCCGGTGTTCGACTGATCTTCACCTGATCTGACCGATTCTTCGGACGCATCCTACAAAAAAGCAGCGGAAACGCTGCTTTTTTTGTTTTCTTGCCCGTATTATGTTGGGAGCATGGCGACTTAGCCGTTGTTTATGTACTTTCTGAGAGGTACTGCGGAATGCTTCTGGTCATGAATAAATGGCCTATAATTGAACTAACTTTGCGCATTGCCACAATTTTCAGCGGGACATCACTATGCTTTACCAATTGCACGAAATGCAACGCTCGCTCCTTCACCCGCTTATGCAGTGGGCTGAAGCTTCGTCGAAGCTGTTCACCAACCCGGTGTCCCCATTTGCCCATACCCCTTTCTCGCAGCGTATCGCGGCAGGCTACGAATTGATGTACCGCCTGGGCAAGGAGTATGAGAAGCCAGAATTCGGCATCAAGCAGGTGGAAGTCAAGGGCAAGGAAGTCGGCATTATCGAAACCGTGGTGGAGACCAAGCCGTTCTGCGAGCTGCGCCACTTCCGCAAGGAAATGCCGGCCAAGGAATTCAAGGCGCTGAAGCAGCCGACCATCCTGATCGTCGCACCGCTGTCCGGCCACCATGCCACCCTGCTGCGCGATACCGTGCATGCCCTGCTGCACGAGCATGACGTCTACATCACCGACTGGATCGATGCGCGCCTGGTGCCGCTGTCGGCCGGCCCGTTCCACCTGAACGACTACGTGAAGTACGTGCAGGAGTTCATCCGCCAGCTGGGCCCGGACCTGCATGTGATTTCCGTCTGCCAGCCGACCGTACCGGTGCTGGCGGCGATCTCGCTGATGGCAACCGCCAACGATCCCAAGCTGCCGAAGACCATGACCATGATGGGCGGCCCGATCGACCCGCGCAAATCGCCAACCCAGGTCAACAACCTGGCGGTGGAAAAGAAGTTCTCCTGGTTTGAGAACACCGTGATCTATGCGGTGCCGCCGAACTATCCAGGCTTTGGCCGCAAAGTGTATCCGGGCTTCCTGCAGCATGCAGGCTTTATCGCCATGAACCCGGGGCGCCACGCACAATCGCACCGCGAGTTCTACATGCACCTGGTGCGCGGCGACGACGAGCCGGCGGAATCGCACCGCAAGTTCTACGACGAGTACAACGCGGTGCTGGACATGCCGGCCGAGTACTACCTGGACACCATCAAGACCGTGTTCCAGGAATTCCGCCTGCCGCAAGGCACCTGGGAAGTGGATGGCGTGTTCGTGCGTCCGCAGGACATCAAGACCGTGGCGCTGATGACGGTGGAAGGCGAGCTGGATGATATCTCCGGCGCCGGCCAGACCCAGGCTGCGCACGACCTGTGCTCCGGCATTCCGGCCAATAAGCAGGAAGACTTCGTGGTGCCGGGCGCCGGCCACTACGGCATCTTCTCCGGCCGCCGCTGGCGCGAGATCGTCTGCCCGCGCATTTCGTCCTTCATCCAGAAACACGGCTAAGGGGCCTGCCCATGTGCCGGCCGGGCCGCAGCGCCCGGCTTTTATTTCGGCTTACAATATACTTTTTCATATATTATGAAAATTAATCCTGCCGCTTTGCAGGCTGCCGCAGGCCAGGCCTCGGGCTTGCTTAAATCGCTATCCAATCCCGACCGGCTGCTGCTGCTTTGCCAGCTAGTGGATGGAGAACATTCGGTCGGCGAGCTGGAAGCCGCCACCGGCGTGGCCCAGCCTACCCTGTCGCAGCAGCTCACCGTTTTACGCAATAACGAACTGGTTGCCACGCGGCGCGAAGGCAAGCAGATTTTTTACAGCATCGCCAGTGCGGAAGCGATGGCAGTGCTGCAGGTGCTGTACAAACTTTACTGTCCGAAGGAATAGAAGAACGAGCACCTGGAGCGCAACAAGGACTGAACGCAGGGTCAGTCGACAGTTGGGCGGTCGGTGTCGAGGCGGCGGAGGTATTCGCGTTCGAATCGGAGAAGATCGATCTCGCGGGCGGCTTCGTTAAAGGCGCGTTGCTGCGCCTGGCCAGCAGGGTTGCGCTGGAAACAAATGTGGACGGTGCGCTCGTGGAACAGGTTCTCGGCGAAGGCGATGCGGTCACGCTCGGCGCGCGTGAAGCGGTGGCTGGCCAACAGCTGGCGCAGCACGCGCTTCTCGATCACCATGGCATCGAACCGTTTGCTGAGCAGCTTGCGCAGATTGGTCTCGTCATTGACGCCTTCCTGCACGTGCAGCAAGCCACGCCGCGCCAGGGTGTCGAACTCTTCGCCGTTGGAATAGCCGGCGACGGTGCCGATACTGGCGCTGCGCAAATCGCGCAGTGCCGAGGCGATCACCGGGGCTTCCTTAAGGTAGACCAGCACATTCATGGTGCTGCCGATCGGCGCGGAAAAGTGGCATTGGGTTTCGCGCTGCGGCGTGCGCCAGACCGCCAGCAGGCCCCAATAGCGCCGGTCGTGCATGCCAACCTCCATGGTGCGCTTCCATGGAAAATAATCGATGGCCGAAATGCTGCCCAGGCGCGCAAATACCGCGGCAACATAAGCGCCCGAAATACCCTGCTCCGGCAAGGCCGCCGACACGTAGGGCGGCCATTCCTCCGACGCCAAACGCACGCGCGAATCAGCGGCAGCATAGCCTTGCCAGCCTAGCAGCAAGCACAGAATGCCCCCGATCGCCCGCACAACACGCATGGTTCCCCGCCCATTGTAAGAATTCGTCATGTTCCCACAAAAGTTGATGCGAGGCAACTTCCGCAAAGACGGGGGAGATGTTGGATAATAATGCTTTACCGTTTCGCCTTTCACCGTGACTGAACCGAAGACCCTGGCCGACCGCATCGAGGACGTGCTGCCGCAAACCCAATGCACGAAGTGCAGCTACAAAGGCTGCCGCCCCTATGCGGAGGCGATTGCGTCCGGTGAAGCGGAGATCAACCAATGCCCGCCTGGCGGTGCGGAAGGCATCCGCCGTTTATCCAGCGTAACCGGGCGTCCCGTCATTCCACTGAATCCTGTGAACGGCTTTGAACGGCCGCGCGCAGTGGCCTTCATCGACGAATCGCTGTGCATTGGCTGCACGCTGTGCATCCAGGCTTGTCCGGTGGACGCCATCATAGGCGCGGCCAAGCAGATGCATACCATCGTCCCCGAGGAATGTACCGGCTGCGACCTGTGCGTGCCGGCCTGCCCGGTGGACTGCATCGTGATGTATCCGGTTACCGAGACCACGGGCTGGGACGCGTGGACGCAGGCGCAAGCCGACGAAGCGCGCGGGCGTCACGACTTCCGCCTGGCGCGCCTGGTCCGCGAACGCGAAGAGAATGATGCACGCCTGGCTGCCAAGGCGCAGGCCAAGGCAGCTGCCGTGGAACGCCTGACGCCGGAGAATGAGGCCGAACAGGCTGAGAAGGAACGCAAACGCCAGATCATCGCCGCCGCCATGGAACGCGCCCGCCAGCGCGCCGAAGCCGATAAGAACAAATGAATCCAGCAAAACGCCAAGAAATTTTCGAGCGCCTGCGCGAAGCGAATCCCAATCCCGAAACCGAACTGGAATACACCACGCCGTTTGAGCTGCTGATTGCGGTGCTGCTGTCAGCGCAGGCGACCGACGTCGGCGTGAACAAGGCCACGCGTAAGCTGTATCCGGTGGCGAATACACCGCAGGCCATCCTCGACCTGGGTCTCGACGAGCTGACCGAATACATCCGCACCATTGGGCTTTACAAGACCAAGGCCAAGAACGTGATGGCGACTTGCCAGATCCTGGTCGACCAGTATGGCGGCGAGGTGCCGCAGACGCGCGAAGAACTGGAGCAATTGCCGGGCGTGGGGCGCAAGACAGCCAACGTGGTGCTGAATACCGCGTTCCGCCAGATAGCGATGGCGGTGGATACGCATATCTTCCGCGTCTCCAACCGCACCAATATCGCGCCGGGCAAGAACGTCGACATCGTCGAACAGAAGCTGATGAAGTTTGTGCCGAAGGAATTTTTGATGGACGCCCACCACTGGCTGATCCTGCACGGCCGCTACACTTGCATCGCCCGCAAGCCCAAGTGCTGGAACTGCGTCATTTCTGATCTGTGCGAATTCAAAGGCAAGACGCCGGCGCCGGCCGACGCCTAAAGCCGAGTCCGTGTCCACCTTGGGGTCAGGCTCTTTGGTAGACACAAGCCCAGCCGCGTAGCGGCTGTGCTTGTGTCTACCAAAGAGCCTGACCCCAAGGTGGACACGGGTTCTACAGTAGGACCATATTGTCGCGGTGGATCAGCTCGTGGCCTTCGACGTAGCCGAGGATCGCTTCGATCTCGGCGGAGGGCTTGCGCTTGATGCGGCGCGTTTCGGCGCTGGTGTAGTTGCTGATGCCGCGCGCGATCGCCTTGCCATCTTCGCTGACGCAGGTGATGACCGCTCCGCGCCCAAACTCGCCATGCACGTCGATCACGCCAATCGGCAATAAGGACTTGCCCTCTTCCGCCAGCTTCTGCACCGCGCCCGCATCCAGCACCACCTGGCCTGCGGTGTGCAGGTGATCCGCCATCCATTGCTTACGCGCTGTCAGGTGGCCGGTCTGTGCCGACAGTTCGGTGCCGATGCATTCGCCGCCCGCCAAACGGGTCAGCACATCGGCCTCGCGGCCAAACGCGATCACGGTGTGCGCGCCGGATTTGGCCGCGCGCTTGGCGGCCAGGATCTTGGTCAGCATGCCGCCGCGCCCCAGCGCGGAACCGGCGCCGCCAGCCATCGCTTCCAGAGCTGGATCGCCAGAGCGGCCGTGGGTGATCAGGTAGGCAGCAGGATCCTTGCGCGGATCGGCGCTGAACAGGCCGCGCTGGTCGGTCAGGATGATCAGCGCGTCGGCTTCGATCAGGTTGGCGACCAACGCGCCCAGGGTGTCGTTGTCGCCGAACTTGATTTCGTCGGTGACCACAGTGTCATTCTCATTGATGATCGGGACCACGCCCAGGCGCAACAAGGTGGTCAGCGTGGAGCGCGCATTCAGATAGCGCTCGCGGTCCGCCAGGTCGGCGTGCGTCAGCAGCACCTGTGCGGTGCCGATGCCGTGCGCGCGGAAGCTGGTTTCGTAGATCTGGGCGAGGCCCATCTGGCCCACCGCCGCGCAGGCCTGCAGTTCGTGGATATCCGTCGGTCGCTTGTCGAAGCCCAGGCGCAGCATGCCTTCCGCCACCGCGCCGGAACTAACCAGCACGACTTCCTTGCCCAGCGCGCGCAGGGCGGAGATTTGGGACGCCCAGCGGGCGATAGCGGCATGATCGAGCCCGCGTCCGTCATTGGTGACGAGCGAGGAGCCCACTTTGATGATGATGCGGGTGGCGTTCTGGATAAGCGAATTCATAAGGCGGCGAAGCTCTTGGTGACAATGATCAAAACGATGTATTGCGCCGGGCGGGGATGGTGCCGGCTTGCCGCAGACAATGCGCGCCCCCGCGTGTGGCAGGGGCGGCAAAGATAAGAGGTTGTCTGGATTTTAATCCAGAACTTTGAAACGTGGGTCGTCCGGGTCGATCGAGGAGATACCGCGTGCTTCCTCGGTCATCTGCACCTCTTCCGAACGCTGCTCGGAGTAGCGCTGCTGCTCCAAGTGCAGGTAGATGGCGTTGACCAGTTCCTGCGTGCCTTCGTGCGACAGTGCGGAAATCTCGAAAACCGGGCCCTTGAAGCCGACCTTTTTGACGAAGTCCTTCACGCGCTTGGCGCGTTCTTCTTCCGGCACCACGTCCAGCTTGTTCAGCACCATCCAGCGCTCTTTCTTGCCCAGCGCAGGGTCGTACTTTTCCAGCTCCTTGACCAGGGCCTTGGCTTCCTTCACCGGATCGACAGTCGCTTCGAACGGCGCCAGGTCGACGATGTGCAGCAGAAGGCCGGTGCGCGACAGGTGGCGCAGGAACTGGTGGCCCAGGCCCGCACCTTCAGCGGCGCCTTCGATCAGGCCAGGGATGTCCGCGATCACGAACGACTTCTCGTGCGACACACGCACCACGCCCAGGTTCGGGTGCAGGGTGGTGAACGGGTAGTCCGCGATCTTCGGACGGGCATTCGACACGGCGGTAATGAAGGTCGACTTGCCGGCATTCGGCATGCCCAGCAGGCCCACGTCCGCCAGCACCTTCAGCTCCAGGCGCAGTTCGCGGCGTTCGCCTTCCTTGCCGTCGGTCTTCTGGCGCGGTGCGCGGTTGGTCGAGGTCTTGAAGTGGATATTGCCCCAGCCGCCCTCGCCGCCCTTGGCCAGCATTTCCATCTGGCCGTGTTCGGTCATGTCGGCGATGATTTCGCCCGACACTTCGTCGATGATCAGGGTGCCGACCGGCATGCGCAGGAAGATATCGTCCGCGCCCTTGCCGTAGCAATCGGAACCGCGGCCCGATTCGCCGTTGCCGGCGCGGTGCATCTTGGAATAGCGGTAGTCCACCAGCGTATTGACGTTTCGGTCCGCGACCGCCCAAATGCTGCCGCCCTTACCACCGTCGCCACCGTCTGGGCCACCGAATGGTCGGAATTTTTCACGGCAAAAAGAGGCGCAGCCATTACCGCCGCTGCCGGCGATGACTTCGATACGTGCTTCGTCAATAAACTTCATGTGACCACCTTAAAAACTAAAAAGGCCCTACCACTGGCAGAGCCTTTTGATAGAAGGCTTGCGCCTTACTGTACCTTTAGAGCGCTGTATTAAGCAGCGGCTACGACGGTAACGTACTTCTTGTTGTCCGGACCCTTGGTCACGAACTTCACAACGCCGTCCACCAGAGCGAACAGGGTGTGGTCCTTACCGGTGCCCACGCCTTCGCCAGCGGAAACTGGGGTGCCGCGTTGACGGATGATGATGCCACCAGCGTTGATGGACTGGCCGCCGTACACTTTAACGCCCAGGCGTTTTGATTCAGAGTCGCGACCGTTGCGGGTAGTACCGCCGCCTTTTTTGTGTGCCATTTAGTTACTCCTTGATAGCTCGGTGAGTCTTGATGAACAGCGATTAGCCGTTGATCGAAACGATTTGGATTTCGGTGAAGTTTTGGCGATGGCCTTGACGCTTCTGGTAGTGCTTACGACGACGCATCTTGAAGATACGTACTTTGTCGTGACGACCTTGTGCGACTACTTTCACCAGAACCGATGCACCTGCAACCAGAGGAGCACCAAACTTGATGCTGTCGCCCGCGCCAACGGCGAGAACCTGGTCGATAGTGATTTCGGAACCAATGTCAGCCGGCAACTGTTCTACTTTAATTTTTTCGCCAGCAGCAACTTTGTATTGTTTGCCGCCGGTTTTTATGACCGCGTACATGATTGGAAACCTCTTGAATTGTTAATAAGTCTCCCCTGCTCGACGCCCAAAAACAACAAGACGGAAGCCAGGGAACCGCTGATTATACATAGTTTCGGGAAACGCGTCAAAAGGTATTGTCGGCGGGCGGGCCACGTGGTATGTGGGCAACGAGTAACGTATAATCGCGGCACTCTTACCAACGTTACCAGCAGGTTTACCTTGTCCAACGCCCAGAACTCCATCACCAGCACCATTGCCGCCGATATGGAAGCGGTCAATTCGGTGATTCGCCAGCGACTCCACTCGGAAGTGGCCCTGGTCAACCAGATTGCTGAATATATCATCAGCGCGGGCGGCAAGCGTATCCGGCCGGTTCTGGTCCTGCTGGTGGCGAATGCCTATGGTTATAAGGGCGTGGCGCACCACGAGCTGGCCGCCGTGGTCGAATTCATCCACACCGCGACCCTGCTGCATGATGACGTTGTTGACGAATCGTCAATGCGCCGTGGCCGCCAGACCGCCAACGCACTGTTCGGCAATGCCGCTTCAGTGCTGGTGGGCGACTTCCTGTACTCGCGCGCCTTCCAGATGATGGTGTCGCTGGATTCCATGCGCGTGATGCAGATCCTGTCCGATGCGACCAATGTGATCGCCGAAGGCGAAGTGCTGCAGCTGCTGAACATGCACGACCCGGACGTGACCGAGGAAAGCTACCTGCAGGTTATCCGCTCCAAGACCGCCAAGCTGTTCGAAGCTGCGGCGGAACTGGGCGCACTGGTGTCGGGCGCTTCCGACGCCGATATCGCCGCAGCCGGCGAATACGGCCGCTCGCTGGGTACCGCCTTCCAGCTGATCGACGACGTGCTGGATTACGCTGGCGATGCGGCCGAAATCGGCAAGAACGTGGGCGACGACCTGCGCGAAGGCAAACCTACCCTGCCGCTGATCTGGCTGATGGAAAACGGCACCGACGAACAGCGCGCCCTGGTGCGTTCCTGCATCGAGAACGGCGACGAGCAGCATTTCGACACCATCCTGGCCGCCATCACCAACAGCGGCGCGCTGGATTACACCCGCCGCGCCGCCGAAGTGGCAGCCCAGCGCGCGATCGATGCGATTGCCGACATGCCGGACGGCGTCTACAAGCAATCGCTGCTGCAGCTGGCCCGCTTCTCGGTGGACCGCAGCCACTAAAGACAAAGGCGCCAAACGGCGCCTTTTTTTGTCCCCCCCCGATTTGCACCGCTCTTTACCCCCCAGCCTGCGCCTTAATCGCAGCCACGCGACGCTTCGTGAAATAAGCCTTCCATACGTATGGAGCGACCGAAGGATAACGCAGCTTGCCCAGTCCCAACCAGGCATCGCGATAAGCCAGCCAACTGCGCTGCTTATCCAGGCTTGGCCTCAGCTGGCTCATTTCACGCTCAGCTGCGGCGGCATCCTCCGCTGTGAACGACGGCAGCCTGCCCGCTTCGAACTCCTGCAGCGAAGTGAATACCTCTTCCAACTGCGCCGAATCCCCAACGTGACGCCGCAACTGCTGCAAGGCGGCCTTTTCCTCGCTGCTCCAGCGCGTCGACAGAGAGTCAATCCGTGCATTGCGATCCTGGTCGGCCAGATCTAGCTGGATGGCAGCGCAGCGTGCGACGAGATGACTATTGCCCGCGTCATCACACATATCGATCTTGGGCGACGGACCTTCCTTCCCAGTCTGCATACGCGCCAGGCGGGCCAGCCGCGCTTCAATCTCAGACGCATCCGCACGGCAGGCCGCCATCTTGGCCATGGGGTAATTGCGCGGCACGCCTAAACCGTTCGCATACAGCATCATCAGCACATCATGGTTGTCTTTAGCCAGCGCGCAGTGGCGCGCCCTGACATAATCGAAGTGCTGGCCAATACCGTAATACAGCTTGTCCGCATCGCAGTCCTGCAACGCCGCGACCTGCTCCGCCGTCGGCCGGTGTGGGAACGGATAGTTCGAAAGCAGATGCCGCTCACACTCCGCAGTGTCGGCTTGGGCGCTCGCCGCCAGGGCAAGCAGCAAGAAGGCGTAGGCTTTGCGCACTTAGAGGATCTCTTTAACCGTTTCCGGCGGACGGCACAGGCGCACGCCCTTGTCGGTCACCACGAAGGGACGGTTGATCAATTCAGGATGCGCCATCATGGCGTCGATCAGTTTTGCCTCTGGCAGCGACTCGTCGGCCAGGCCAAGCTGGTCGTACAGCTCGCCCTTATTGCGCATGGCGCCGCGTGCGGTCAGGCCGGCACGTGCGATCAGATCCTGCAGCACCTCGCGCGACGGCGGCGCTTTCAGGTACTCGATGATTTCCGGCTCAATGCCCGCCTCGCGAATTAGCGCCAGGGCACCACGCGAATTGCTGCACGAGTTGTTGTGATAAATGGTCGTTCCCATGATGCAAATTAAGTATAACCAGAGGACGCAACTATATCACCGCCAAGGGTGTTGATAAATGGACAAAGTTATGGGTAAAATCAGTTCGCACCAGTCGGGGTGTAGCTTAGTCCGGTAAAGCGCTACGTTCGGGACGTAGAGACCGGAGGTTCGAATCCTCTCACCCCGACCAAATCTGATTAATTATGCCAATGCGACGCCGCCTGCCAGGCGCTCCGCGATTGCGTTGCGCATGTTTTCCGGCGCATCCTTGAGCAGGGCCGGCCAGTCAGCCTTGGCCCTGGCTACAACACTTCGCGCAACCTGAAGGATACGGCCCCGGCGCAGCACCTTGGCTCTTTCCAGGAGTGCGTCGAGATCGTCCCAAGTGAATGTGCGCACCGTCTTGTCGATTGCCCTGTTCAATGCACGACCCGCGACTGTCAACAATCCTGGTTCTTGCACGTTCCCTCGGCATGGCCTTGGAGCGCGAACAAATTGAGCGTTAAACTACTCATTTTACGTAAAAAGAGTATCAAACTACTCTTTGACTGAAATACTCAGCACTCCACCTGACATGTCAGGCGCCAGCTCCGACCGAGCGCCAGCCCAGCCGTGAACGTGAATGGCGAGGCCGGTCCACCATGGCTTCCATTCACCCTGGCGCTGTTCGAATATCACCTTCATGCCGTTCGGCGTTTCTTCGCAGCGGATGCGTTGGCGCAGGTAGGCGCCGCGCTGGTAGGCGAGGCTGGCGCCGTCGTCGGCGTAGATCTCACCCTGGCAGTTGGGACCGGGGTAGATGTGCAGCTCCAGCCGGCCTTCAGGTGTGATGGCGGTGCTTTGGACCAGCGGCTGTTTGGGGATGATGGCGCCGGGTCGGACGTAGACCGGCAAGGTCGCGCTGTCGGGCGTGACCATTTCGTCTTTGCCGGCCAGGCGCTGGCCAGTCCAGTAGTTGTACCAGCCTTTGCCGGGCAGTTCGACTTTGTAGGCGCCGGGCGATTCCATAGTTGGCGATGGGGCGACCAGCAAGTCGCCGCCCAACATGAACTGGTCTTCCGAGCCGCCCAGGCGGTCGCCGTTCGCCAGCACTTGCGGGAAGTTGAGGAAGACGGGACGCATCATCGGGATGCCGGTGCGGCTGTTCTCTTCCGCCGCGGCGTACAGGTAGGGCATCAGCCGGTAGCGCTCTGAGATGGCGCGGCGGCGGATGTCGACGTGCGCGGCGTCGCCGATCCATGGCTCCTGGTCGGGGCGGTTAGTTTCAGAGTGGGCGCGGAACAGGGGCGTAAAGGCGCCTACTTGAATCCAGCGCGTGAGCAGCTCGGGCGACGGTGGCTCACCGGCGTAGCCGCCAACGTCGTTGCCGGCCATGGAGAAGCCGCTCATGCCGAGGTTGAGCAGTTGATGGATGCCCATCTTGAGATGCTGCCAGCTCGATGCGTTGTCGCCGGTCCAGGTGGCCGCGTAGCGCTGGCCGCCGGCATAGGTGGCGCGGGTCAGCACGAAGGGGCGGACGTCTGGCTGCAGGCGGGTCAGGCCTTCATACGTTGCGCGGGAATTCAGTTGGCCGTAGACATTGTGCATCTCGGCGTGCGTCGTGCGGCGCGCGGTGAAGTCGTCGCTGTCGATGCGGTGCACCACGTCAAGCGGCATTGTCTTGCTGGCGACGTTGAAGATCGATGGCTCGTTCATGTCGTTCCAGAAGCCTGCCACGCCGTCGGCGAGGAAGCCGGTGTACAAATCGCCCCACCAGCGGCGCACCGGGGCGCGGCTGAAGTCGGGGAAGACGGCGGCGCCGGGCCAGACGTCGCCAGAGTAGTGCTGGCCGTTGGGAAGCTTCAGGAACATGTCCTGCGCGGCGCCGCTGTCGTAGGCGGCATAGTCCTGGCCGGGGGCGTTGGCGATGTGCGGGTCGGTGATCAACACCAGCCGCAGGCCCTGCCCTCTCAGGTCGCTGGCGAGCTTGCGCACGTCGGGGAAGGTGTTGCGGTTGACGGTAAAGGGGCGCGCGCGGTCCTGGTAGTCGATGTCCATGTAGACCACGTCGGCGGGCAGCCGTTCGCTGCGCAGGCGCTGGGCGATGGCGCGCACTTCGGCGTCGGTCTTGTAGCTCCATTTGGATTGCTGGAAGCCAAGCGACCATTGCGGCATCAGGGGCGGCTTGCCGGTCAGGTGGGCGTACTGCTGCAGCACGTCTTTTGGCGCGGGGCCGGACATGACGTAGTAGTCGATTGGGCCGCCCTCGCAGCTGATAGCGAGCACATCGCGCTCGGTCTTGCCGAAGTCGAAGGTGCTGCGCCATGTGTTGTCGAGGAAGACGCCGTAGGCGCGTCCACGATCTCCGACGGCCATGAAGAAGGGAATCGTTTTGTAGAGCGGGTCGGTGGCCTGGGTGAACTTGTAGGTGTCCGAGTTCCACATGGTGTAGGCGCCGCCCTTGCGGTCGAAGGTGCCGGTCTTGTCTCCGAGGCCGAAAATGTGGTCGGCGCCGGCCAGCTTGCCCCGCAGGCGGAAGCCGGCTTCGTGGCTGCCAGCCAGGTCGGTCAGCAGCGGCTTGCCGCTGGCATCCAGAATTTCAGCGCGCAGCGTGCGGCGGTTGATGCGGGCGCTGATGTTGGGGGCGCTCAGGTGGACTATGTCGCCGCTGCGGTTTACTTCGAGCGGCAGGTGGACGCTGCGTGTCGCGGCTGGCACGGCCCAGGATGCGTCTTCGGGCAGTTTGCCGCGGCCCAGACGGACGCGCATGATGCCGGCGGCGGGGGCGGTGACTTCCAGCACGGTGCCAGCCTGGGAAAACGTCAGGCGGGTGACGGTTTCGGCGTGCGCGACGGGTGCGCCGCTCAGTGCGGCGAGCAGCGCGACGGCGCCGGCCAGGCCGGCGCGGTGCGGATCGGCCTTATTTGGCCGCATACATCGACGCGTATTTGGCGCCAAAGTACAGGATGAAGCCGTAGCAGGCGGCCGGCAGCAGGAACGATGCCTGCACGCCCATCGCATCGGCCATGGCGCCTTGCGCGAACGGGATGATCGCGCCGCCGACGATGGCCATGCACAGGATGCCGGAGCCCTGGCCGGTATATTTGCCCAGGCCATGCAGCGCCATGCTGAAAATGGTCGGGAACATGATCGAGTTGCACAGGCCAACGGCCAGGATGGCCCACATGGCCACACTGCCCTTGCCGAAGACCGCCGTCAGCACCAGGCCGATCGCCAGCAGCGAGTTGACCGCCAGGGTCTTGCCCGGGCTGGCTACGCGCATCACCGCAAAGCCGATGAAGCGGCCCACCATGGCGCCGCCCCAGTAGATACTGACATAGTGGAAGGCGTCGGCGTGAGACAAGCCGGCAATTTGCGATTCACCGAAGAAGTTGATCAGGAAGCTGCCGATGCTGACTTCAGCGCCGACGTACAGGAAGATGCCGATGGCGCCCAGCACCAGGTGGCGATGCGCCCAGGCGGAGCCGTGGCCCTCGCCTGCCAGCGCGACGTCTTCGCTTTCGGCGATTTGCGGCAGCTTGGCAAAGGCGAACAGCACGGCCAGCAGCACCAGCGTACCGGCCAGCGCCAGGTAAGGACCACGCACGGTGGCGGCATCGGCAACCGCGCCGGCAACAGCGCTGGCGGTGGCCAGGATCAGCAGGCCGCCAATCGCAGGGCCGATGGTGGTGCCGAGGGAGTTGAAGGCCTGGGTCAGGTTCAGGCGGCTGGAAGCGGTGCGTGGTGGGCCGAGCACCGTGACGTAAGGATTGGCCGCCACCTGCAGCACAGTAATGCCCGATGCCAGCACGAAGAACGCCAGCAGGAACAAGCCGTAGCCGCCGAACGAGGCCGGATAGAACAAGGCGCAACCGCCGGCTGCGATCAGCAGGCCGGTCACGGCGCCCTTCTGGTAGCCAATGCGGCGGATCAGTGCGCCGGCCGGCATCGATACGATGAAGTAGGCGCCGAAGAAGCAGAACTGCACCAGCATGGCCTGGAAGTAGGACAGCGTGTAGATCGCCTTCAGGTGCGGGATCAGCACGTCGTTCAGCGACGTGATCAGGCCCCACATGAAGAACAGGATGGTGACGATAACCAGCGCGCTGGTGTTGGTTCCGTTCTGGACGCCGCCATTCGCCTGCGGCGGCGCGGTGGATGCGGTGTTGTGTGCCATGTTTGCCATGCTTGTCTCCTCGTATTTATCTTTTACATGCCGGCCGGTGGGCGCGGCAGGTCGCTGCTTCGGGTACCCCAACCTTTTGCATCCGGCTGCGGCGACAGTTTATACGTCAGTGTACCGGCAGTCTGCAATTGCTCCCAGTCCAGCCATACGCGCGACAGCGGACGGCCGCCCCATTGTACGGACTGTACGAAACGGCGCTCGCCCGGTTTGGCGTCGGGTGCTTCGATGCGCAGCACGCGGCCCCCTGGCAGGTCGATCTCGGCGCGGGCGAAGCGTGGCGCGTGCAGCAGGAAGCGGCCGCTCCCCGGGGTGTCGGGATACAGGCCCAGGGCGCTGAACAGGTACCAGGCGGACATGGTGCCCAGGTCGTCGTTGCCGGTTACGCCGCTTGGGCCATTACCGAACAGGGTCTCGGCCGCGCGCAGCACGGTGGTGGTTTTCCATGGTTGGCCCATCAGGGTGTACATCCATGGCGCGTGCAGGTCCGGTTCGTTGTTCGGGTTGTAGCGGAACTGACTGTAGTAGCTGTACGCCCCCACCACCCACGACTTGCGCACGGCGGTCGGATCGGCCAGCACGGCGTCGTAGTCGAAGAACTGGTCCAGGCGCTGCACGGCCTTGACCGGGCCGCCCATGGCTGCCGCCAGGCCGGGGATATCCTGCGGCACCAGCCACTGGTACTGCCAGGAGGTGCCCTCGTGGAAGCCACGTTCACCGCGCGGGTCGAAGGTGCCGCCGAAGTCGGAGAACCAGCTGCCGTCCAGCAGGCGCGGACGTGGGAAGCCGCGCAGGCCGGTCGGTGCATCGACAGCGGATGGGTCCCACACCTTGCGCCAGTTCAGGGCGCGCTGGGCCAGCACTTGCGCGTCCTTGGCGTGGCCGAGCGCCTTGGCCATTTCCGCCAGGGCGCTGTCGGCCAGGGCGTATTCCATAGTGGCCGATGCGCCGTGGTGGGGATCGATGTCCATGCCTTTGGCAACGAAGGTGCGGTCGTACTGCACGAAGCCTTGCTTCATGTAGTTCGGATTGCCGGCGCGGCCCTGGGCGCGGTTGCGGTGCGGTGGCACGCCGAAAGCGTTTTCGCGCAGCGCCGCATAGGCTTCACGTTCGCGGCCTTTCAGGGCGCCGTAGCGCCACAGGTCGACCAGGAATGGCGTGACCGGGTCGCCGGTCATGACGTTGCTGTCGAAGTTGGCGTAGCCCCAGCGTGGCAGCCAGCCGCCCTCTTCGCGGATCTTCAGCACGGAGTTGGCGATGTCGCGCGAGCGTTCAGGGCGCAGCAGCGCAAGCAGCTGGTTCTGGGCGCGGTAGGTGTCCCACAGCGAGAAGAACTCGTAGTAGGTCCAGCCTTTGGCAGTGTGGATGGCGTCGTCGTAACCGCGATAGCGGCCATCGGCGTCGCTGCCGGTCAGCGGCTGCAGCAGGGCGTGGTAGAGCGCGGTGTAGAACACGGTGCGGTCGTCCTGGCTGCCGCCTTCAATACGCACGCTACCCAGTTCCTTTTGCCACGCTGCCTCCGCCTTGCTGAGCATGGCGTCGAAGCTGAGCGGCTCGCCGCCGGACATGCCTTCGGCGCGCAGGTTGATGCGGGCGCCTTCGGCGTCAATGTGGGAGATGGCGCTGACGGCGGTGACGGCTGCGCCTTTGTTCAGGTCAAAACTGAGCCAGACGCCGTGCGGGCGGGCTTCGCCTTGCTGGCTCGGGCCTTTGGCGCCGGGCCAGCCGCCACGGTCGTCCCAGATACCGTGGGCGACGAAGGGGCGGTCGAAGGTCATGCGGAACCAGGTGGTGTACTGGGCGCCGCCGCAGAAGCTCTTGGTGGTGACGGTGCCTTCCACGCTGCGGTCGTCCAGCACCTTCACTTCGCTGCCGACCACCGAGTGGCGGTTGTTGGCCTGGCCAACGTTGAGCAGCAGGTGGCCGGTACCGGTGCCGGCGGCAAAGGTGTAGCGTTCGGCGGCGGCGCGGGTCAGCGCGGTGGCTTCGGCGGTAATGCCGCCGTAGCTGGTGAGCTTGACCTTGTAGTAGCCGGCCTGGCCTACTTCGCCGTCGTGCGTGTAATCGGCGGCATAGCGCTTGTAGTCGAAGCTTGCGGCTTTGCCGGTATCGAAGTCGCCGCCGGGGCCAATGCGGCCGGTGACGGGCAGCACGGACAGCTGGCCGCCCTGCTCCCAGCAGCCTGCGCCGGACAGGAAGGAGTGGCCGAAGCCGCGGATCTTTGGATCGCTGTAGCGCCAGCCGGCGTAATGTTCGCCGGTCGGGCTGACCTGGATCATGCCGAATGGTGCGGAGGCGCCGGGGAAGGTGTTGCCTTCGTCCTGGGTGCCGATGAAGGTGTTGACCGGCGTACTGTTGGCGAATGCCAGCGCGGGCAGCAGCGCAAGCAGCGCTATGAATCGGGTGCGGCTCATTGCGTTACCTCTCCTTGAAGCACTTCAAACAGTTTTTGCATGGCGGCTGGCGTCGGCGGGGTGGCGCCGGCATGCTGGCAGGCAGCAGAACCGGCCGCCAGCGCGGCGTGCAGGTGCGCTTGCAGGGAACGCTGCGGATGGCGCGCCAGGCTGACCAGCAAGCCAGCTGCGCTGGCGTCGCCGGCGCCCACGGTATCGACCACGGTGACGGCCGGGGCACGCGCATCCGCGCGCTGCTCGCCGAGGAACAGGCTGGCGCCCTGGCCGCCGCGCGTGAGCAGGCAGTAAGCCTTGGGATTAAAGCTACGCAGGCGCTGCAGCGCTTGTTCGACATCGACGCCGGGGAACAGGCCGCGCAGGTCATCGTCGGACACTTTGATCAAGTCGGCCAGTGCTGCCATACGCTCCAGGGTTGGCGTGTAGCGCTTGTCCATCAGGTTGCGGTAATTCGGGTCGTAGCTGATCGACACGCCCTGCGCTTTCAACTGCTCGGCCAGCACGACCAGGTTGGACGCCAGCGGTTCGCGCGCCAGGCTTATGCCACCGAAGTGGGCCCAGCGCAGTGCGCGTGACCAGCCGGCAGGCAGCACGGCCTGGTTGAAATGCAGGTCGGCACTGTCATCGCCAATAAAGAAGTAGCGCGGCGGCTCGCCTTGTTCGACGATGGCCAGCAAAGGCGAGCGCTGGACGCGCTGCAACAGGCGCAGGTCCAGGCCAGCGGCTTCGCTGGCGGCCCACAGGGCGTCGCCAAACCGGTCCCGGCTGATGGCGCCGGCGAATCCGGTAGGTTCGCCCAGGCTGGCCAGCGCGCGCGCCACATTCCAGGTCGAACCGCCGACGCGGCTCACCCACTGTTCTTCGCCCTGCTGGATCATGTCGGTCAGCGCCTCGCCGGCGCACAGCATAATCGGGGCGTTATGCATGGCCGGATTCCCCGAGGGCGTTCACGATATCGTAGCAGGCGCCCATGGTGTGGTAATCAACCTTGCCGGCAGGGCTCTTCTCGTCGCTCAGCTTGCGGTTCTCGCGGTCGAGGATGCGGTACCAGGCGCCGTACTTATGGTCGACCATATGGGTCCAGCTGTATTCCCACAGGCGCTGGTACCAGTCCCAGTATTCCTGCTTGCCGGTACGCTGGGCCAGCATGGCTGCCGCCGCCGCGCTCTCGGCCTGCACCCAGAAGTATTTGTGGAAGTCGCAGATGGCCAGGTCCGGCGCCAGCGAGTAGCACAGCCCCCCATGCACAGTGTCCCAGCCCTTTTCAACGGCGACGCTGAACAGGCGTTCGGCGGTTGGCAGCAGCCAGCCCAGGTCCTGCTCCAGCACGCCCTTGCCGCGCGCCTCCAGCTGCACCAGCAACTTGGCCCATTCGGTGAAGTGGCCGGGCTGGTAGCCCCAGGGACGGAACAGGTTTTCCGGATCGTCGATATTGAAGCGCCAGTCAGGCTGCCACTGCTGGTCGTAGTGCTCCCAGATCAGGCCACCGCAGCGCTGCGCCTGGCGCTGGGTGATGTTGTGCGCCACGGTGTAGGCGCGCTCCAGGTAGCGGCGCTCGCCGGTGGCCTGGTAGGCCGCTTGCAGCGCCTCGCAGGCGTGCATATTGGCGTTCTGGCCGCGGTAGGTGGACAGCACGCTCCAGTCCTGGCTTGCCTCGTCCGCATACAGGCCGGCTTCAGAGTCCCAGAACCGCTGCTCCATCAGGTCGAAGGTTTCGCCGATCCAGGCGCGCGCTTCCGCTACGCCGGCCATGCTGGCGTGGGCATAGGCCAGCAGCACGAAGGCCTGGCCATAGGCGTGCTGGGTACCGTCTTCCACATCGCGGTCGTTCAGCATCCAGGCGTAGCTGCCGTCGGCATTGCGGTGCGCCTCGCGCAGGAAGCTGACCGCGTGGCGGGCGCCCTGCAGGTAGGCCGGGTCCTGGAAGTGGCGATAGGCCATGGAGTAGGTGAACACGAAGCGCGTGCTGCTTACCAGGTGGCGGTGCTGGGCGTCATAGACGGTGCCATCGTCCTTGAAATAGTGATACAGGCCGCCGTTGGGATCGATCGCGCGCGGATGGTAAAAGCGCATGGTGTGCCCCGCATGGGCGAGCAGGACAGCCGGGCTACGAAAGTTCGGGAAATTGGACATGGTGGATTCGGGTTAGTTGGGCACTAATCGTCGTAGCTGCTTTCGCGCACGATCATTTCGACTGGTACGGTGATGTGGGGAGGGGTTTCGTCTGTTTTGTGGAGCAATAGTTCGATGCCGGCACGCCCCAGTTCTTCCTTGTCGACGTGGATGGTGCTGAGCGGCGGGATCGCGGCGGCGGCGGCGGCGATGTCGTCAAAGCCGACAATGGCAATGTCGTGCGGGATCTTCATGCCCTCGCCCAGGCAGTACTTCATGGCTGCCAGCGCGGTGCTGTCGTTGTAGCAGAACACGGCGTCGGGCGGCTTGGGCAGGCTAAGCAGGCTGCGCATCGCTTCAATCACGCCCTCATCGCCGTCGCCCATGGTCGGTACGATCACTTCCAGGTTAGGGTCGGCATGCACCTTGGCGTCGAACAGCGCCTGGCGGAAGCCGCGGTTGCGCTGCTGGATGCTGTAGTGGGCCAGGGAGCCGGACAGCATGGCGATGCGCTTGCGGCTGGTGCGCAGCAGGTGCTGGGTAGCCAGATAGCCGCCACGGAAGTTGTCCGGGTTGACCGAGGTGAAGCCGCGCCAGTGCATGTCGACCAGCACAATCGGCTTGCCGACTTGCTGCAAGGTGGCCAGTACTTCCGGTTCGAAGAAGCCGGCGCACACAATGGCGTCCGGCTGGTGCAGGCGGATCTGGGCCAGCACCGGTTCGGCCGGGCCGACCGCGATGAACGACAGCGCGACACCTTCGCGGCGGCAGGCTGCTTCCGCGCCTTGCAGCACGGGCGAATAGAATGGGCTGGACGCCAGCGTGTTGTGCTGGCTGTGCAGCAGGAAGGCGATGCGGCGGATACGGCCCTTCTTCAACTGGCCGAAGTCATAGCCGAGACGCAGGGCGGCTTCGCGCACTTTGTTGCGCGTTTCTTCGGTCATGCCGACCTGGTTTTTCAGGGCGCGCGATACCGTGCCGATCGACAGGCCGGTGGCTTCCGCAATGCCGCGCAGGGTGACCTGGCTCACTAAAATGTCTCCAAATTCCGGTTTATTAAACGCTTAGTTTTTATACCGCCGGCCTATATCGAACGTCAACCAAAGTCGTTGATTTAGCACGCTTTTAGCAAAGTTTAGTAAACAAGCACATCGACTAACGAACGTACGTGCGGCGGCGCCAGTCGAGCCCTGGATTTCACGCGCAGGATGACGCTTTCGCCGGGCAGCAGGGTCAGTGCGTTGTCGGATAACTCAGCATCGGCGTCGCCGAAATCGATCCACACGGCGCGCGCCATACTGGCGGCGCGCAGCTCGAGCTGGTAGCCGTCGCCGCTGCGGCGCAGGTCGGCCTTCAGCCCGGGCTCGGGCCAGCGCATCTCTTTCGCCGGCTTGAAATACACCACGGCGCGCGACGCCGGCTCGCCTTCCGCCTGCAAGTCGAAGACCGCAACCGTGGTGGCCGGGTCGGCGCTGCCAAGCAAATCGGCATCGGCGTAGCTGGCGACGGCGGCGGCGGACAGCGGCGCAAGAGTGAGCGGCTTGCGTTCTTCGCGCAACACCTTGCCGTCGAGCCCCATCACGCGCAGGCGCAATTCGGCGGTCAGGCTGCCGGTGCGGTCGTTGAGCAGGCTGACGGCAGTCTTGCCGCTGGCGTTGCGCAGCGCAGCAACGGCGACTGGGGCGAAGAAGCGGCGCGCGTGGAACTGCAGCGCTTTCCAGCGGCCGAACCAGTCCATGCCCGACCACGATGCGCCGGGCCAGACATCATTGAGCTGCCAGTACAGCGATCCCATGGTGTAAGGCCGGCTGGTGCGGTGGTGCAATGCGGCCAGGCCGATGCCTTCGGCCTGCATGGCCTGGCTCAGGTACGCGAAGGCGGCGAAGTCCTTCGGCTCGCCGAATTCGTCCTTCACGTATTTCAGCAGGCGTTCATTGCCTTTGCCGGCCATGAACTTCTGGTGCGCTTCGATGACCGGGGCGGCAATGCCCTGCTCGCCGCGCCCGGCGAAAGCATCGATCGTGCGCTGGACGGGCCAGGCCTGCAGGCCGTACTCGGACATGAAGCGCGGCGTGATTTCCAGGTATTTTCCCACCGGGTGGGCGGGGTTGCCCCACACTTCCCAGTAATGCATATCGCCGCTGGCCGGGGTGTTGGCAATTTCCGCCAGGTCGTCGCTGGGCGAGCTGGCCCAATAGGCGATGCCGCCACCCTCTTCCGCCACCACCTTGCGCAGGTCGGTGCCGAACAGCTGCACGTAGCCGTTCCATACTTTGGCCGCGAAGGCAGGATCGGCTGCGCTCATCGCCTTGCCGGGACCCCAGTATTTCCAGGCGATTTCCTCTTCGTTATTGCCGCACCACAGCGCCAGGCTCGGATGGTTGCGCAGGCGGCGGATGTTGTCGCGCGCTTCGGCGATGACGTTGGCACGGAAGGCGTCGTCGTAGGCCGGCTGCATGCCGCCGCCGAACATGAAGTCCTGCCAGACCAGCAGGCCCAGTTCATCGGCCAGGTCGAAGAAATCGTCGCTCTCGTAGTAGCCGCCGCCCCAGCTGCGGATCATGTTCATGTTGGCGTCGCGCGCGGACTGCAGCACGCGGCGCAGCTGCGCCTTGGTGACGCGCGGCTGGAACATATCGAACGGGATCGAGTTGGCGCCCTTGGCGAAAATCGGGATACCGTTGACGGCGAAATAAAAGCTCTTGCCTTGCGCGTCGGGGTCGCGGCGCAGCTCGATGCTGCGCAGGCCGGTGCGGGTGCTGGCTTTGGCGATGGCCGCCTTGCCGTCGCTGAGTTCAATCTCGTAGCGATATAGCGCTTGCGCGCCGTAGCCGGCAGGGAACCAGCGCTTCGGATTGTCAATCCGCAGCGGCAGTTCGACCCGGTTGGCGCCGGGCTGCATGGCGACGCGGCGTTGCGCGGCCAGCGTGCGCTTGCCGCCGGGGGCCGTTTGCCACAGGCGCAGGTCGAATTCGCCGTTGCGGGCTGCTTCGGCGGTCATGATGGCGGTGACGTCGGCGCGGCCTGCATCGACATGGTCCTGGCGCAGCTGCAGGTCGTCGATACGGGCTGCGCTCCAGCTTTGCAGCACGACGGGCTTCCAGATGCCGGCGGTGACGTAGCGCGGACCCCAGTCCCAGCCGTAGTGATAGCCGGGCTTGCGGGCGAAGTTGGCGGTCATCGCGTCGGGCGGTTCGTCGCCGTAGGGGGATGGATAATTGCCGGCGAGCTTGTGCGGCATCGCTTGCACATGCGGCAGCAGCCTGGTGATCGGCGAGCGGAAAACGATGCGCAGTTCGTTGGCTTTCGCGCGCAGCTTGCCTTGCACTGGCACACGCCAGGTGCGGAAGGCGTTTTCCGCGTCGAGCAATTTTTCGCCGTTCAGCCAGACTTCGGCAAAGGTGTCGAGGCCTTCGAATACCAGGTCGCTGCGCGCCGCCGGCGCTGCGTCGAAGCGGGTTTGGTATTCCCAGTCGGCCAGGCCAATCCATTGCAGTCCGGCTTCGGGGGCGCCGATGTAGGGATCGGGGATCAGCTTGTGCGCCAGCAGGTCGGTGTGTACGGTGCCGGGCACCTTGGCCGCGCGCCATTTTACGGTTTGCGGGTGCGCGGCTTGTTGCGCGCTGCCAGGCAAAAGGCGGAAGGTCCAGCCCTTATCAAGGACGACGCGCCCCGCAGCGCTTGGCGCGGCAATACTGGGCGCAGCGGCACATATGGCTGCGAACACCAGCAGGAGCCGGACGCACATGCGGGCGAGCGGATGCGGGCTCACGGCGCAGGCGCCTTTCCATAGCGGTCGAGCCATTGCTGGTGCGTGGGCATGCTGGCCACTGCATGCGCCAGCATGGCGCGCATGCCTTCCACGTGGTCAAGCAGCGCCCCTTCAGGCATATCGTCCACAATCGGGTGGTAGCTTTGCGGCACAATGCCCTGCCCCAGCATCACCTGCACCCAGCTTGGCAAGGCGAAGAAATCCTCGCCATTGCGGAAATAGCGGCCATCGTAGCGGAACATATCGACGGCTTCACGCAGCGTGTCGGGAATATCCATGGTGCGGCAGTAATTCCAGAACGGCGAGTCGTCGCGCTGCGTGGCGTTGTAGTGCAGGATCAGGAAGTCGCGCACGCGCTCATACTCAAAGGTTGATTCGCGGTTGAAGCGATCGACAAGCAGCGGGTTGAAATCGCGCTTGGGGAACAGGCTAAGCAAGCGGGTAATGCCAGATTGGGCCAGGTAGATGCTGGTGGACTCGAGCGGCTCCAGGAAGCCGCTGGCCAATCCCAGCGCCACCACATTCTTGTTCCAGAACTTCTTGCGCATGCCGGTGGTGAAGCGCAGCGGGCGCGGATCGGCCAGCGCCTTGCCGTCAAGTCCGGCCAGCAATGCCGCAGCGGCTTCGTCGTCGCTGATGTACTGGCTGGAGTAGACGTAGCCATTTCCGACGCGGTGCTGCAGCGGGATGCGCCACTGCCAACCGGCGCTGCGGGCATTGGAGCGGGTATAAGGCGTAATCGGATCGGTACTGGCGCTGGGCACCGCCATCGCGCGGTCGCACGGTAGCCAGTGCGTCCAGTCGACGTAGCCGGTTTTCAGCGTCTGCTCGATCAGCAGGCCGCGGAAGCCGGAGCAGTCGATAAACAACTCGCCCTCGACCAGCTGCCCGTTTTCCAACGTCAGCGATTCGATATAGCCGTCGGCGGCGCGCTGGTTCACGCCGACGATCTTGCCCTCGATGCGCTCTACGCCGCGGCTTTCCGCCAGCTCGCGCAGGAAGCGCGCGTACAGGCCGGCGTCGAAGTGGTAGGCATAGGCGATATCCGCCAGCGGCGAAGAAGGCGGCGCGTTGCGGTCGCCGGTGGCGAACCTGCCCTGCGGCGCCATGACGGTTTGCGGCGAATACTCGCCGATCGGGCCCGCGCGCCCGGAAAGGAACAGCTTGAGCCAGAACTGGTGGAGCGGCAGCGGGCCTACGGCACGGCCGATGGTCCCGAAACCGTGGATGTAACTGTCGCCGATACGGCCCCAGTCATTGAATTGGATGCCGAGCTTGATCGTGCCCTGCGTACGCTTGAGGAACTCGGCTTCGTCGATGCCGAGCATTTGACCATTGAACAGCCGGATATGGGGAACACTCGCCTCACCCACGCCAACGATGCCGATTTCCTCGGATTCGACAAGGCGTACCTTAGCTCCCTTGCCCAGGTAGGTAGCCAGGGCGGCGGCGGCCATCCAGCCGGCGCTGCCCCCACCCACAACGGTGATGCTGCTGATGCGGTTATCCATAACGGCGTCCTGAATTGAAAAAACCTCCCCGGCCGAAGACGCGGGGAGGAAACTTGGGGAAGTAATCAGAACTTGTAGTTCAAGCCAAAGTACGCGATGCGGCCGGCGTAACCGTTGGAGTAGAAGCGGTCCTTGGTATCGTTGCCCAGGTGGGAGCGCGACTCTTCCTTGGTGACGTTCAGCACCGACGCGGTGGCGCTCAACTGCTTGGTGATGTTGTAGGACACATTCAGGTCGACCTGGCTGTAAGGCTCGCGATACACGTTCAGACCGTTGACGATGCCGTCCACCACTTCACCGCGGCGGTTGTACGAAGCACGCGCCAGGAAGTTCTCGGTTTCGTAGAACACAGTCAGGTTGACCTGGTTCTTGGCGCTGCCGACCAGCGGCGACTTGCCGATTTCTTCGCCGTCGCCCAGGGTGATAGCAGCCTGGTTGGTCTTGTTGTACGTGTAGTTGAACTGGAAGCCCAGGCCGGAAGCCAGCGTATGCTGGGCGTACAGCTCAACGCCTTCCGACACGCCATCGCGGCCGCCGGCGCTGGTGGAGTAGCTTTGCACCAGGACGCTCTGGCCAGCAACGTCCATGGTCACGTCGCGCACCACCGGCACGGTGAAGTTGCTCACGTTCTTGCGGAACGCGTTAGCACCAAGCACCGAACCACGGTGGAAGTACCACTCCAGGCCCAGGTCGTACTGGGTCGCCTTGTACGGCTCCAGCTGCTTGTTGCTGCCCTCGCCGAACCAGCCCTGCTTGTCGCCGCCACCGATCAGGCGGCGGTCGTTGACGTATTCCTGGCTGTAGAACTGCAGGCCGCCCGGATAGGCGATGTCGGTGTAGCTTGGACGGGCCACCACTTTGGAAGCGGCGCCGCGCAGCAGCAGTTCCGGCGTCAGTTCATAGGCCAGGTTCAGGCTAGGCAGCACGTCGGTGTAGCTGCGGTCGAGCGAGCTGACAGCGAAGCTGGACTTGCGGGCGACGCTGTCCGGCAGGCGGGTGAAGCCGCTGGTGCAGCCCGAACCGGCCGGTGCGCCGGCTGCCGGCAGGCCGCCCGGCAAGCAAGGCGCCGGCGAGCCGTTAGGACCGTTGAAGAAGTAGTCGTTGTAGCTTTCCACCTGGTCGGTCGAATCGGCATGCTGGCGGGTGCGCACGAAGCGCAGGCCGACGTTGCCGCGCAGGCGTTCGGTCTTGATGTTGGCCTGCAGGTAGGACGAGGCGATCTTCTCTTCCACATTGAAGACAAAGTTGTCTTCGTTACGGGTCTGCATGGCGCCGTAGGTCTTGTCCAGGTGCGCAATGTAGGCCGGGTAGTTAATCGCCGGGAAGGCGCTGGCACTGATGCCGCCAGCCAGGTTGCCCAGCGATTCGCCGTACAGGAACTCAGGACGGAACTTGTTGGCGGTGGAATCGCAGCCAGCCTGGTAGCGCTTGTCGTAGTTTTTAGGATCGGCGCCGGCGCAGACCCAGTAGTTGTTGCCGGTGCTGCGGTGGGTGCCGCCGTCGCGGTACTTGGCGCCGAACTGCAGGGAATCCAGCCAGTTGCTGTCGGCACGCCAGGTGAAGTCGGCCTGGGCGTATTTCTGCTCGGTGCTGTTCTTGGTCCAGGAGGACGAAGTGGAGCCGAGGTCGATCTCGCCGATGCCCTTCATCAGGTTGGCCATCAGCTGCGGCGCGAAGGTCATGGTCGGCGTGCCGTTGGTGGTCCAGGCGCTGGCGGTGTTACCCAGGGTCCAGCTGCCGTCGGCATTCTGCACGCGCGGCTTGATCGGCATCGCCATCTGCATCTGCGGACCGCCATGGGCCCAGGTGCGGCCGAACTTGAAGCTGCCGTCCAGCGACTGGCCGCGCCATTCGGCTTCGAAATCGGCGGTCTGCGACAGCGATTTCTCGCGGTTGTAGCTGCCGGTGATCTGCGGGGTCGGCACGGTGCAATCGTCCGGGCCCCAGCCGCCAGGCGCTTTACCGCCAGCTGCCGCCTGCGCTTCGCTGCAGTAGTACGCCTTGTTCGGATGGATGCTGTATTGCGCGCCGGTGACGACGGTGTTGCTTGGGTCGAAGGTCAGGCCGTCCAGCAGGCGGCCGCCCGGCCAGTTGCCGTCGCCGTCATAGCGGGCGATATTCCATTCCGGGACCTTCAGGGTGTTGGTCTGGGAATTCTGCTTCAGGTCGAAGCGGAAGTAGTTGGCGGTCAGGGTCAGGTTGCGTACCGGCTTGAACTGCAGGGTGGCCTGGCCGCCCATGCGTTCGCGCTCTTCGGACTTCACGCTCAGGTTGACCGAGGTCGGCATCATGAAGTTCTTGTAGTACTTGCCGTTCTGGTCGTAGAAACCAGACTGGCCCCACCAGTAGCTGTTCATGTCGGACGGCTTGCCGTTGACATCAGTCGCTGGATTGGTCTTGTAGTTATCGGCGTACCACTGCCAGTTTTCGGTGCTGGCGCCCATGGTGCGCGTGGTGCGTTTCTGCGAGGTGAGGCCTACCAGGACGCCCAGGCGGTTGTCGTCATCGTGCCAGGCGTACTGACCGGAGAACTGGCCGTCGGTCTTCTTGGTGGTATCGGCCCAGGTGCCTTCTGCCGAGACGAAGCCGGAATTGGACTTCACTTCCAGCGGACGGCGGGTGCGCAGGATCACGGTACCGCCGATGCCGCCTTCGTCGATGCGGGCTTCCGGGGTTTTGTACAACTCGGCGCCGCCCAGCATATTCGACGGCATCAGCATGTAGTTGAACGAACGGGTCGGGTCGCCGTTGGATTCGGCAGTGGCGATGTAGTTGCCGTTCAACTGGGTCAGGGTCAGCTCGGAGGACAAGCCGCGCACGCTGACGTTCTTGCCTTCGCCGCCGCTGCGGTCGATGATCACGCCCGGCACGCGCTGCAGCGCGTCGGCCACGTTCTTGTCCGGGAATTTGCCGATGTCTTCGGCGGTGATGACTTCAACGATCGAGTTGGCGTTGCGCTTCTGGTCCAGGCTCTTCTCGATCGCGTAGCGGTAGCCGGTAACGACCACGGTCGCTTCGTTCGGTTCGGCCGCAGCCGACGTGGTTTGCGCGTGGGCGCTGGCGAGGGTTAGCAGGGCGCCGCTCACCGCCAGGGCGATCGGCGATACGCGGCAGCGGCGCTGCTGTAAAACGGTTTGATTCCTAAGCGTCATGTAGGTCTCCTAGTTATGCCCAACGGCGGGCTTTATTTGGCGGGATTTACTAAACCGCGAAGATGCCGCTTGCGTTTCGATGGGCATCTCATTCCACCTAGGAAAAACCTTACAAAGGAAGCCACAGTAGTTCAATAAACTTTCTAATTTTGAATGAAGTTTAGTTTTGATTAGTAAACAGAGTTGCGTCCTATTTGCTACACGCGATCACTTTGTTTTGGCCGAAAAGCGCAGGAATCCCCACTGTTCCGGCACGTGCATATCGATCAAACCCTGCGGCGACCAGACCCAGTTATCCTCCTTCGGCTTCCCTGCCGTCCATTGCACGCGGCTAAAGTTGATGCGCCATGTTGTACCAGCCTTTGGTAGCGGTACCGCCTGGCGATTGGCGAAGGCGTTCAGCGGGTACGCCATTTCCACGATCCAGCCGCGGTCCTTGTCCTTCGATTTGTTCAGGGTGCCCTGCACGCCAATGGCCGTTTTCAGGCCTTTGATGTCCCAGCTGTTATCGGGTTTGCCGTCCTTCTTGTAGGGCTTGGGCAGGAACAGGTCCCAGCCGGTGTTGAGGGCGTTGATCTCGAATTCGTAATAGCTTTCGGTGTCCGGCAGCGGTTTTAGGAAAACCTCGAAGTCGTTGTCCTTGAAGATGACGGAATCGCGCTGCGTCAGCGTGGCCTTCACGTCCGGTTCCTCCAGTTCGGCAGCGATGTAAAGGTACTGGTCATCCCACAGCATTTTCACGCGCGTGCGGAACCACGGGCGCGGTTTGCTGTCGCCTTCAATATCAACGAAATCCGAGGTCCAGGGCGCGTTCCGCCAGGCCGCGTCGTCCAGTTTTCCGTCGATCCTGATCGGCGCCGCGGTCCTGAAACACTCGTAGGAAAGCGGCTCGGCCGCGGCATTGGCAGCGGCGCCGAGTGCGGCGGCGCCAAGCAAGGTGGTGATGGCCTTCATGGGCTGGCTCCTAAACATGTGTGGCCCAACTTATAGCAAGGCCGCAGGGCCGGCTCAACACACATCCCGAGCGGCGGCGCATTTTAGTGCAACTTTACTAAACGCCTTCCTGCTCGCGCGCTTCGCCGCGCAGGAATTCGGAGAACCAGTCCAATGCTTCGTGCTCGCCGCGGCTCGGGCGCCAGCACATGTAGTAGGCGCCCTGCGCGGTCAGGGTCTGGCTAAAGGGGCTGACCAGGGTGCCGCGCTGCAGGTCGTCGCGGATCAGCGCCATGCGGCCAAGGGCGATGCCCTGGCCATTCAGGGCGGCCTGCATCAGCGCATTGCTGTCGTCGATCAGCGGGCCGCGCAGGGCCAGCGACGGCGCCAGGCCGGCCTGTTCGAACCAGCGCTCCCAGTCGTCGCAGCTATCCTCGTGCAGCAGCGTGTAATGCGACAGGTCGGACGGCGCCTGCAGCGGCGGGCCGTCCTTCAGCAGCGCCGGCGAGCACACCGGCAGCAGCTCGGTGCCGAACAGGCGCTCGCATTCCACGCCCGGCCACTTGCCATCTCCCCAGCGGATCGCCAGGTCGATGCCGTCGCGTCCGAGATCGGTGTGCATGACGGTGTGCACCAGCCGCACTTCGAGCTCGCTGTGCGCGGCCAGGAAGCGGTCCAGCCGCCCCACCAGCCAGCGCGAGCTGAAGGCAGGCGTCACCGCCACCGTCAGCCGCTTGCGGGCCCGCCCCTCCCCTTGCGCCAGCTGCGCCAGCACGCGGTCGATGCGGCCGAAGGCATCGATCACGCTGCGCTGCAGGATGGCGCCTTCACCGGTCAGGGTAATGGCGCGCGTCATGCGCTTGAACAGCTTGATCTGCAGCGCTTCCTCCAGCGTTTTGATCTGGTGGCTGACCGCCGCCTGCGAGATGCACAACTCGTCGGCGGCACGGGTAAAACTCATGTGCCGTGCCGTGACTTCGAACGTTTTCAACTGCCGCAGCAGGCTGGAAGAATGAACCATGGGGCGCTCCATGCATAAGGTTTTCTAATGTATCGCATGCATACTGATCATTTGTCAACGTTATTTCGGTCATACAAGATGGGCCATCCCATCCCCGACCAACAGGAAATGACATGGCAACCCATCCCTACATTCCCAACTCGGTACCTGCCGTGCGCGAAGCGATGCTGCGCGCGGTGGGCGCCGCCAGCACCGAAGATTTTTTCGCCGACATTCCCGCCGCGCTGCGCATGCAAGGGGCGCTGGACATCCCTGCCCCGCACCTGTCCGAAGCGCGCCTGAAACGCCATGTGGATGGCCTGCTGCGCAAGAACATCCACTGCGCCGGCCAGCTAAGCTTCCTGGGCGGCGGCTGCTACCAGCACCACGTGCCGGCGGTATGCGATGAAGTGAATGGCCGCAGCGAGTTCGCCACCGCGTATGCCGGCGAACCGTATGACGACCATGGCCGCTTCCAGGCGCTGTTCGAGTACTGCAGCATGATGGGCGAGCTGCTGGAAATGGACGTGGTCAATGTGCCCGTCTACGACGGCATGCAGGCCGCCGCCACCACCGTGCGCATGGCAGGCCGCCACACCGGCCGCTGCCGCGTGGTGGTCGCAGGCCATATCAATCCCGACAAGCTGGCCGTGATGCGCAACTATGGCCGCGCCGATCTCGATTTCGTGGTCGCTCCGTTCGACCAGGCCACCGGCCTGCTCGACATGGGCGCGCTGGCGGGCCTGATGGACCAGCAGACTGCCGCGCTGTACGTCGACATCCCGTCCTTCCTCGGCACCATCGACGACGGCGCCGCCATGGCTGCGGCGGCACACGCCGTGGGGGCGCTGCTGGTGGTCGGCGTCGATCCGGTTTCGCTCGGCGTGCTGGCGCCCCCGGCCAGCTACGGCGCCGACATCGTCTGCGGCGACATCCAGCCGCTCGGCATGCACATGAACTACGGCGGCGGCCAGGGCGGCTTTATCGCCAGCCACGACGATCCCGCCATCGTGATGCAGTACCCGTCGCGCCTGTTCGGCATTGTGCCGACCAGCGTGCCGGGCGAATACGGATTCGGCGACGTCGCCTACAGCCGCACCTCCTTCGACAAGCGCGAGAACGGCAACGAGTTCGTAGGCACCGCCGCGGCGTTGTGGGGCATCACCGCTGGAGTGTTCCTGGCGCTGATGGGACCACAGGGCATGGGCGACCTGGCCAACGGCATCGCCCAGCGCACCGCCTACGCCAAACAGCGCATGGCGCGTATTCCCGGCGTGCGCGTGACGCATGGCGCCAGCTGCCATTTCCGCGAGTTCGTCGTCAATTTCGACGCTACCGGCCTGCCGGTAGCAGCCATCAACGCGGCCCTGCTGAAGCAAAACGTATTCGGCGGCCACGATCTCAGCGCCGATTTCCCGGCGCTGGGCCAGTCCGCCCTTTACGCATTTACCGAAGTCCACACGCAGGAAGACATCGACCTGCTCTGCGCAACGTTAGAGAAAGTCATCGGCCAATGAAACCAATGGATAACATCGCCACCCACCGCAAACAGCAGCCGCGCCGCTACCACCAGGCGCGCTGGGACGAACCGGTCATCTTTGAACTGAGCCAGCCGGGCGAGCGCGGCATCCTGGTGCCGGAAGTGGAGCCGGAAATCGCGCGGGCCGCCGGCCAGCCGCTGGCCGGGCTGCCCGCCGCCATGCTGCGCCAGCGCGCCCCGGCACTGCCGGAAATGTCGCAGAACCGCGTGCTGCGCCACTACCTGCGCCTGTCGCAGGAGACTTTGGGCGCCGACCTGAACGTGGACGTCGGCCAGGGCACCTGCACCATGAAGTACAACCCGAAGATCAACGACCAGCTGGCGCGCCAGCCGGCCATGACCGAGCTGCATCCGCGCCAGCCCGACAGCACCGTGCAAGGCATGCTGGAAGTGATCGCCCGGCTTGAAAGCGTGATGTGCGAAGTGTCCGGCATGGACGCCGTCTCGCTGCAGGCGCGCGGCGGATCGCAGGCCATCTTCGCCAATATGTCGATGGTGCGCGCCTGGCACGAGAGCCGTGGCGAGGCTGCGCAGCGCGACGAAGTCATCACCACCATTTTCTCGCACCCGTCCGACGCAGCCTGCGCCAAGCTGGTTGGCTACAAGGTCATCACGATCTATCCGGACGCGGACGGCTACCCGGACCTGGAGGCGCTGAAGGCGGCCGTCTCCCCGCGCACCGCGGCGCTGGTCATCACCAACCCGGAGGACACCGGCATCTTCAATAGCCGCATCAAGGAGTTCGTCGATGCGGTGCACGCGGTGGGCGGCCTGTGCGTGTATGACCAGGCCAACGCCAACGGCCTGCTCGGCATCGCCCGCGCGCGCGAAGCCGGCTTCGACCTGTGCCACTTCAACCTGCACAAGACTTTCGCCACCCCGCACGCCTGCGGCGGCCCGGCCGTCGGTGCGGTGTGCTGCACGGCGCAGCTGGCGCCGTTCCTGCCCGGACCACTGGTGCGCCTCAAGGACGGCCGTTACCAGCTGGTACCCGGCGGCGAACAGTCGATCGGAAAGATCAGCAGCTTTTCCGGCGCAGCAGCGATCATGCTGCGCGCCTACGCCTGGGTAATGAACCTGGGTGCGGAAGGTCTGCGTACCGTGTCCGAAATCGCGGTCCTGAACAACAACTACATGATGCAGGAACTGCTGAAGATCGACGGCATGAGCGCTCCCTACGCTGCCGGCAAGCGCCGCATCGAGCAGGTGCGCTACAGCTGGAAGGCGCTGTGCGATGCGACCGGCGTGACGTCCGAGGAGATCGGCTTCCGCGCCGCCGATTTCGGCCTGCACTACTGGACCAGCCACCATCCTTACATCGTGCCCGAGCCGGCCACCATCGAGCCGACCGAGTCCTATTCGCGCGCCGACCTGGATGAATTCGTCGGCGTGATGCGGCATATCGCCGGTGAAGCGCGCAGCAATCCGGATGTGGTCAAGACCGCCCCGCACAACTGCCCGACCCACCGCGTGCAGGGCGAAATGCTGGACGACCCGGAACGCTGGGGCATCACCTGGCGCGCCTACCAGCGCAAGCTGGGCGAGCGCGGGCTGGCATGAAGATTGGGCTGGTGGTCAATCCCTGGGCCGGCATTGGCGGTCCAGCCGGACTGAAAGGCTCGGACGGCGCGGACTGCGTGCAGGCGGCGCTGGCTGCCAACAGCCTGCCGCAGGTACCGGCACGGCTGGCCGCCATGTTTGAAGCGCTGGGCGCCGCAGCGCATGCCGTCAGCTGGTATGCAGCCGATGGGGCGATGGGCCTGGCGGCGCTGCAAGCCGCCGGCCTGCGCGCCAGCGCCGTCGTGCCGGTCGGCTCGCCTTCGCAGGCTGCGGATACGCGCCATGCCGCCCGCACGCTGGCCGGCATGGGCGTTGACCTGCTGCTGTTTGCCGGCGGCGACGGCACCGCACGCGATGTGCTCGATGGCCTGCGCGATGCCGGCCTGGCCGGCAGCCTGCCGGTCCTGGGCCTTCCGGCGGGCGTGAAGATGCAGTCGGCGGTCTTCGCCAACCATCCGACTGCGGCGGGACTGCTGCTGCGCCGGCTGCAGCAGAACGGCCTGGCGGTATGCGGCGACGCCGAAGTGATGGACCTCGACGAGGAAGCGCTGCGGCGTGGCCTGATCCAGCCACGCCTCTACGGCTTCCTCCAGCTTCCGCTGGCGCCTTTGCTGACACAGGGCGGCAAGTCGCGCCATGCCGGCGGCAGCGGCGCGCAGCGGCAAGCCATCGCGCGCAGCTTCGCCGAAAGGATGGCGCCGGATGCGCTCTACCTGGTCGGACCGGGCACCACCACCCAGGCCCTGCTGGACCTGCTGGGGCTGGAAGGCAGCCTACTCGGGGTTGATGCGGTGCAGGGCGACGGCACGCTGCTGGCGCGCGACGCCTCGCGCAGCGAACTGGAAGACCTGGCCGCCAGCCGCCAGGCGCCCTTGCACCTGGTGCTGTCGCCGATTGGCGGCCAGGGCATGGTGCTTGGGCGCGGCAACCAGCAGATTTCGCACCGCCTGCTGCGCGCCGCAGGCCGGCAAAGGGTGCATGTGCTGGCGCCGCTCGGCAAGCTGATGTCCCTGCACGGCGGTGTGCTGCGCATCGACAGCGGCGACGCGCAGCTGGATGCGCAATTCAACGGGTATCTGCCCGTCACAACTGGGTACCGGGAACAGACCATGTGGCCTGTTTCGGTGTAGTAGCAATCATGAAAATAATCCTGAGGAGAATCAGATGAGACAAAAGAAAGCGCTGGCGACCGCGGTCGCCACAGCCCTGGCGCAGCTGGCGGCCCTGCACAACGCACAGGCCCAGGCCCAGCCGGAAGCGGCGCCAATCCAGGAGGTGGTGGTGACCGGCACCACCGCCAAGAACCGCACCAAGCTCGAATCGTCGGTGGCGATCACCACGCTCGATTCGGACAAGCTGGTGAAGCTGGCGCCGCACAGCCTGGCCGACTCGCTGCAGCAGGTGCCAGGCCTGTGGGTCGAAGCATCGGGCGGCGAAGTATCGAACAATGTGTCGCCGCGCGGCCTGAGCGGCGGCGCTGCGTTCCAGTTCATCAGCCTGCAGGAAGACGGCCTGCCGGTGATCTACGACGGCGAGCTGGTGGACGTGCTGCTGCGCGAAGACCTGACCATCAAGCGCTTTGAAGCAATCCGCGGCGGCACCTCGGCCATCCTGTCGACTAACGGGCCAGCCGCCATCGTCAACTTCATCAGCCACAAAGGCACGCAAAAGCCGCAGGGCGAAGCGAAGGTGACCTACGGCGACTACGGCATGGTGCGCACCGAAGGCGTCTACTCCGGCCCGATCAACGAGGACTGGTCGTACGCGGCCGGCGGCTACTACCGCCGTGGCAAAGGCGTGCGCCCGATCGGCATGACCGCCGACCATGGCGGCCAGTTCCGCCTCAACCTGACGCGCCGCCTGGCGGCGGGTGAACTGAACCTGTCGGCCAAGTACGTCAATGACCACAACACCTTCTACCTGCCGATCCCGCTGACCAACCCGGCCAAGCCGGCCGGCGTTCCGGGTGTGGATCCGCACTACGGATCGCTGGACGGTCCGGACGTGGCGCACATCACCAACCAGACCACCAATGGCGCCATCAGCACCGACCTCAAGACCGGCTTCCACGTTCTAGCCAAAGTGCTGGGCGCAGACCTGCAGCATGACCTTGGCGGCGACTGGTCGTTCCGCAACAACGCGCGCTACACGCGCTACGACGTGGCGCCGCATTCCGTCTTCAACGGCCCAAACAGCTACCTGGTGCGGGCCAGCAACCGCCTCGACCCAGCGCAGTATGCCGACGTGGCCGGCCTGCTGAAGCGCTTTGGCGGCACCGCGCGGCTGGCATACGCAGGCAGCGGCCAGCTGATCGACAATCCGGCGTCCCTGAACGGCAACGGCTTCACCACCGATGCGGTCGCCGAAACCCGTTTCCGCTCCCTCGGCCACTTCGTCGACAAACTGTCGCTGACCAAGGAGAACGAATCCAACAGCTTTACCGCCGGCGTGCTGTTCGCGTCGCAGAAGCTGCATGAAGACTCCGACTACGGCGCGCGCATCATTACCGAAGTGCGCGACCAGCCGAAACGCCTGGACATCGTTGCCGTCGACGCCAACAACAAGATCCTGGGCTATCTCTCCGACAAGGGCGTGCTGCGCAACGGCTTCTTCTACGAGCGCCACAAAGGCGATATGAATTCGACCTCCCTGTTCGTCAACGACGAATGGAAGGTCAGCAAAAACCTGCGCCTGGACGCCGGCGTACGCTACGAGGTTGCCCGCTACGACGTGCAGGACGAAGGCGTGAATGCCGCCGGCAGCGAAGTGCCGGGCACCAGCCTGGTAGGCGGCACGCCGATCCCGGGCGCCTTCAACCCGGACGGCAGCGACAAGGACAATATCATCGCCAACAACTACTACCGCCGTGCCGGTACGGGCGAGTGGACCCGCAAGCGCAAGACCATCAAGGAAGCGTCCTACACGGCAGGCTTCAACTATGCCTTCAACGACCATATCGCGGCCTATGGCCGTTATGCTAGCGGTACCAACATGCCGACCCTGTACAGCACCGACAGTTTCGTCGACGGCGCCAGCCGCCTGAGCTTCGGCGAGGTCGGCGTGCGCCATATCTCGCCGATGTGGACCACTTCGGCCACGCTGTTCCACACCAAATTCGACAACCTGTCCTTCGGCGAGACCAACCAGGCTACCGGCGATTTCCGCCAGGTCTTCGTCAAGACGCTGTCGACCGGCGTGGAGCTGGAAGGCGTGATCAAGCCGCACAAGCGCTTCTCGCTGGAGTACGTGGCAACCCTGCAGGATGCCACCATCGACGGCATCAACCCGGAAGCGGAGGAAGCCAAGCAGAATGGCAACCAGGTGATGCGCACGCCGAACACGCAGGTGCGCCTGATCCCGACCGTGCACTTCGATTTCGGCGACGTGTTCCTGATCTACAGCCATATCGGCAAGCGCTTTGCCGACTTTGAGAACGCGCTGGCACTGCCCAAGTACCATGTGATCGACATGGGCGCCGAAGTCAGGATCGACAAGCATTGGAAGCTGAACATGAAGGTCAATAACCTGACCAATGAAATCGGCCTGACCGAGGGCAATCCGCGCAGCGGCTTTAACCAGAGCTCGAACGGCAGCCTGTTCTACGCCCGTCCAATCCTGGGCCGCCACGCTACCGTGTCCCTGTCGTACAAGTTCTGATACTCCCCGGGGCCGCTCGCGTGCAGCGTCCGGCCCTCCGTGTTACCCTCCCCCCAACCTGTTTCGAATCCCGCCTATGTCTTCAGCATTCCGCAAACTGCTGCTGGCCGCAGCATGTACCGCCGCCTGGACTGCACAAGCGCAGTCCCCTTCCATCAACCGATACGGCACGCCCGCCGCCGCGCGCGAGTTCGATGCCGAGCAAAACCAGCGCTTCAATCCGATGTTCGATGCCGGCAGCTGGCATGGCTACCTGCTGCCCGACACGCCCAGGCTGGCCGGCACCTTTACCGGGCCGATGGTGGTGGCCGAGGAATACAGCCTGTTCATCGCTTCGGCGCTGGAACGGCTGGAACTTGCCGATCGCCGCGACGGCCGCAGTTTCAAGCCGGAGCAGGCCCGCTGGACCAGCTCCGCGCGGCCGGGCGTATTGAGCCAGCGCCTGGTGTGGCCGGGATTGCAGCTGGACGTGGACCTGCATTTTGCCGATTCCAGCAGGGCGCTGGTGCGCTACCGCTTGCGCAACACCTCGGGCAAGCCGCTGTCGCTGCGCGCGCACTGGCAGGGCGAACTGATGTCCCGCTGGGGCGAAGATGGCACGATCGCCGAGCGCCAGCCCGCATGGAAGCCGCAACTGGCACAGGATGCCGGCGGCATCAGCGTACTGTTCGGCAGGGTGCGCGATCCGGGCAACCTGATGACCAGCGGCCGCTCGCGCTACCGCATCCAGCGCAGCGTGCAGGCGCAGGACCATGTGGATAGCCAGCGCTATGACAGCAAAGCCGACCTGCCAGTGATTCCGGCTGGCGCGCAGCGGTCGATTTACAGCATCTACAGCTACCAGCTTGACGAAGCCGGCGCAGGCGCACGCGCCGCCCGTGCAATCAGCCCGTCGCGGATGGAGCAGGCCATTGCCGCCAACCAGCGCCGCTGGGCCAAATGGCAGGCCCGCCTGCCGGCTTCGCCGCTGTCCACCAAGGCACTGGAGACGCTGATCGGCAACTGGCGTGCGCCGCGCGGAGCGATCCGGCACGACGCCATGGTCCCCTCCGTCACCGCGCGCTCGTTCAACGGCGCCTGGAGCTGGGATACCTGGAAACAGTCGTATGCCCTCGCCGCCATTGACCCGGCGCTGGCCGCCAATAATGTACGCGCCCTGTTCGACTACCAGATCCAGGCCAACGATGCCCTGCGCCCGCAGGACGAAGGCATGGTTCCCGACAACGTCTTCTACAATACCGATCCCCAGCGCGGCGGCGATGGCGACAACTGGAATGAACGCGACACCAAGCCGCCGCTGGCCGCGTGGACGGTCTGGGAAATCTACCGCCACGCCAAAGACCGCAAGTGGCTGCAAGAGATGCGTCCCAGGCTGGAGGCCTACCACCGCTGGTGGTACCGCAACCGCGATCACGACCAGAACGGCCTGGCGGAATACGGCGCCACCGTCCACCCCCGCCACAATGACGATTCCGGCCGGCTGCGCTTCCGCGTCAAGCCGCTGTCCGCCGAACCGCTGGACGGCTGCAGCGCGGGCAAGAACGGCATGCTCGATTGCCTGGGCGTCGCAGCCTACAACCGCATTGTCGACAGGGGCCAGTACGCCGCCATCGACCTGCCGCTGCAACACGCCGCAGGCTGGGAATCCGGCATGGACAACGCCGCCCGCTTCGGCTTTATCGAAGCCGCCGCCTTGCAGCGCTACGCCGACAATGCGCACGGCGGCGACCTCGCTGCTGCCCGGCGCGACTGGCAAGTGCGTGTGGTGGAGAACCGCGACCGCAGTGGCAAGCTGTTGGGATATTCCATCGACCAGGAATCGGTCGACCTGAACGCCTTCCTCTACCGCGAAAAGCTGGTGCTGGCCGACATCGCGCAGGCGCTGGGCGACCAGGACGCCGCCCGCGACTGGCGCGCCCAGGCCAGCAAGCTGCGTGGCCTGATCAACGCCAGCTTCTTCGACGCCGCCAGCGGCTTCTATTACGACCGCCAGCTTGGCGGCAAGCTGCTGACCATGCGCGGACGCGGCCCGGAAGGCTGGACCGCCTTATGGGCCGGCGTCGCCGAGCAGCAGCATGCCGATGCCGTGATCGCCAAAATGCTGGACCCGAAAGAATTCGGCACGCCGGTTCCAATGCCGACCGCCGCCCTCTCCAACCCTTCGCACGACCCCGAGATCTACTGGCGCGGCCGCGTGTGGCTGGACCAGCTCTATTTCGGCGCAGCCGCACTGCGCCGGTACGGCCGCGCAGCCGAAGCGGATGCCATGGCTGCACGCTTCACGGCCGGCGCAAAGGGATTGCTGGGCGACGCGCCGATCCGGGAAAACTACCACCCCGTGACCGGCCAGATGCAGGGCGCCACCAATTTCAGCTGGAGTGCTGCGCACCTGCTGATGCTGGCCCGAGAGTCTGCGGCAAAACCGTCGAAGTAAGCAGGCTGCGCTCGTACTGGCGGTACTTCCACCACGCCCAGCCCAGGAACAGGACCACGCCGCCCACGTTGTAGCCCAGCGTGAGCAGCAGGTCCTGGCCGGCCGGGAAGATCGCAGCGATGAACGCGATGCCGGAAAACGCCAGCAGCACGCCGCTGACCGCCAGGCCGACGCCGCGCGATCCCATGCGGAAGTCGCGCGGCAAGTGGTCCAGCTTCAGGCGCAGGTGGAAGTAGGCCGCCATGATGATCAGCGGCGGCAATAGCGCCGTGGCAGCCGTCATATTGATCACCACATTGAGCAATTGGTTGACGTTCGACGATCCCAGCGCCGGGATCACCAGCAGCGGCACCACCACGGCAAACTGGATCCACGCCGCACGCTCCGGCATGTCGTGGCGGTTCAGGGCGACGGCGCGCTCGCCGAAGATGCCTTTCGGGATTTCCGAGAACAGCGCCTTGACCGGCGCGGCCGTCCACACCATCAGCGTACCGAAAGAGCCAAGCAGCATCACCGCGCCAACCAGGCGGTTCAGCAGCAGCGGCGGCACCTGATGGTGTTCGCCCAGCGCACCAAACACCTGGAACACGCCCGAGGTATAGCTCAGTTTTGACGCAGGCACGTAAAGATTGAGCACCAGGGCCGACACCGAGTACAGCGCCCCGATCAGCAAGCCCGCGAAGATGATGGCGCGTACAAAGGTGCGTGCGCCGCCGCGCACGTCATTCAGGAAGACGCCCACCGACTCGGCGCCGCCGGCGGCAAACAGTATCCACGCCATCGCCCCCAGGAAGGCCCAGTTGAAGGCCGGCGTCATGGCGGCGGCGGTCACCGGCGTGGCGGGCTGCACGCCGCCGATCCAGTCGGCCAGGCTCAAGGCCACGAAGCCGAACGCCATCGCCAGCACCAGCGAGCTGCCGATCGAGGTGACGCGGCCCACCCACGCCGCTCCCTTGGTCGAAACCCAGGTAGCAAGGGCGAACAGCAGCACCGACAGCAGCACCGCCACCATCGGCGAGAACTGCACCTCGTATCCGAGCCAGGCATACGACGAATACACCAGGATATTCGGCAGGACGGACGTGAAATAGAACAGGTTCACGAACCAGTAGCAGTAAGCGCCGACGAAGGCCCACTTATCACCCATCGAGGAGCGGATCCACTGGTAGATGCCGGATTTGGCGTCCTTATTCAGGCTGACGAATTCGGCGATGATCAGCACATAGGGAATGAAGAAGATCGCCGTCGCGAACAGGAAAGACGGCACCGCCGCCATGCCGATCGCGATATTGCTGTTGACTACATTGCGGATATTGAAGATTGCCGCCACCGCCATCGAAAGCAGCATGAAGCGGCCGATTTGCCTGTTGCCGGATGTAGCCATGGTCAGCTCACTTATTGTGGAATGTTGCGCCTTCTATCGTCACCATCAGGACCATCTTGCGCAGCTGGTCCGATCCAAGCGGCTGGTAGGCGTATTCGTTATCGAAGATCAGCAGCTGGCCGGGGCTGGCGGTGTGCCTTGCACTGGCCTCTCCGCTGAAGGTCTCGCGGTCGGTCTCGTCGCTGTAGTGCGACGCGCGCGCCAGCTCCCTTTTGGCGGCATAGGCCACGCTTTCGCTGCCGGACAAGTAGTAGTGGATTTCCACGTAGCGCCGGGTTCCGGTGAAGCAGGCCGCCGCAGCGCTGGCGCCATCCACCAGGCGGTAGACCAGCGAGTCGCCGATGGAGTGGCAGACACCGGGCTTCAGCTTCGGCAGGTTGGCGATGGCTTCCAGGCAGCGCTGCCACTTCTTTGCCGAGTGGTAGCGCTGGCGGAACTCTTCAAGACTATTGAGGATGATCATGGTCAGCCTTCCCCGGCCAGCGGCGACAAGTCCAGGGTGTAGCTGAACTCCTCCAGATACACGCGATAGGAATCCAGCACTTCGGAACCCCAGGAATTCGAACCAAGGCCGCTCATCCTGTGGTCCAGGTTGACCGTCCAGTAGCCGTCTTCGCGCAGCGCGTTGTCGTGGCGCGTACTGGCGATCTGCTGCGCACTGTAGGGCCAGACGCTGAAGTGGATGCCTTGCGCCGATTCGACGCGCAGCCCCCTGCCTTGGCAGTCGCGCAGCGTGGCCCAGCGCACGTCCATGCGGTTGCCGTTATCTTGCGGCTTGGGGTAGTGCTCGAACATGTCCGCTGCGCTGCTGCGGTAGCGGTCGATGATGCTGCACGCCTTGCTGTCCGGGTAGTTCTCGCCGGGGCCACGGCCATAATATTCGACCTCGCCCAGGCCCTGCGGCACACCGAGCGTCAGGCCGATCTTGGGGATCATGCCGCGCATGCCGCCGTAAGGGGTGCCGGACAGCGTGAGCTGCACGCGGCCCGCGCCGTCGATGCGGTAGCGGTAGCGGCAGCGCATGCCGTAGCCGAGCACCGGCGGCGCTATCTGGCAGTCGGCAACCACTTCCACGGCGGCGCCGTCGCGCCGTACTTCCATGCCGCGCAGGTGCTCCTGCAGCAGGTCCAGGTGCTGCGGCAGCCACAGCGCTTCGTTTTCCTGCTTGTGGTTGTCGATGCAGGGCTTGTAGAAGGCCAGTTGCGGCGGGCGCGCCAGCAAGGACATGCCGTGCGACTCCCACTCTTTGAGCTTGCCGGTCAGCTTGCAGAACACCAGGTGGAAGCCGGCGCCTTCGATGCGCCACTCCAGCCGCTGCTCCACGAGCGCAGGCGGGCCGCCCGCGGGCCGCGCCCGCGCCGGCGCCTGCGCCTGCGGCTGCGATGGCAGCGCAAACTGGTACACCGCCACCTCATGCTGCGCCGCGCTGTACGCGGTCGCCTGCTCTCGCACCACGCGCACGTTCAGGTGGTAATGGCCGCTGGCCGCCGGTGGCGCGGCAATACAGATTTCCCGCCGCTGGCCAGCCGCCAGCACGGGAAGCGCCACGCGCACGCGGTGCACCGTCTCGCCGTCCGCCTTGGCCTCCGCTAGCAGGCTAAAGCCTTCCAGGCTGCCGAACCAGTAGCGGTTCTCCACCTCCAGCCGGCCATTCGCCGCGTCAAGCGCCCGCACCTTCACCGGCGCGATCACCTGCTTGTATTCGCGCAAGCCGGGACCCGGCCGCTGGTCCGGATAGATCAAGCCATCGCAGCAGAAGTTGCCGCTATTCGGCACATCGCCATAATCGCCGCCAAACGCATAGAACGGCCGTCCCGCCACCTCCGGCTGCAGGATGGCGTGGTCGCACCACTCCCATACGTAGTGGCCCTGCAGGTGGGCGTGGCGGTCCATCACCGCCTGGTATTCGCTCAAGCCACCGGGCCCATTCCCCATGGCGTGCGCATACTCGCACAGGATGCGCGGCTTATCCATCGGGTACTCGCCGAAGGCGTTCATCATCTGCACCCGCGAATACATGGTGCTGACCACGTCGCACACTTCGGCGTCGCGGTCTTCCTCGTAGTGGATCAGGCGGGTCGGGTCGAGTTCGCGGCAGCGCGCCGCCATCGCACGGATATTGCAGCCATAGCCGGACTCATTCCCCAGCGACCAGATGATGATCGATGGATGGTTCTTCTGCGCATGCACATGGCGCTCGATGCGGTCAACGAAAGCCGCCTCCCAGGCCGGGTCGTCGGTGATCTGGCTCAGGTTGCCGACATTGACGAAACCATGCGTCTCCACGTCGGTTTCCGCCATGACGAACAGCCCGTACTGGTCGCACAGCTCGTAGAAACGCGGATCGTTGGGGTAATGCGCGGTGCGCACCGAATTGATATTGTGCTGCTTCATCAGCACGATGTCCTGCTCCGCACGCGCCATGCTCACGGCGCGGCCGCGCAACTGGTCGTTGTCGTGGCGGTTCACGCCGTGCAGTTTCAGGTAGCGGCCATTCACCAGCATCAAGCCGTCGCGCACGCAAACGTCGCGGAAGCCGACCCGCAGCGGCACCACCTCAAGCAAGGCCCCGTCTTCGTCGAACAGGCTCAGTTCCAGCCGGTACAGGTAGGGATCCTCGGCATTCCACTGGCGCGGCGCCGGCACGTCCACCTCCCATGCCAACTCTTGTCCGCTGCCCTGCTGCAGCAGCTGCGCGCCGTCATACAGCGACCAGCCAAGGCGCCAGCCATCGCCGGCCGATACGGCGACGGCGCACGACAGGCGCGCATCGCGCCAGTCGGCGTCGAAGCGCGTCCGCACGCAAACGTCCTGCAGATGGAGCGGTCCTTTGCCAATCAGGTAGACGTCGCGGAAGATCCCCGCCGTCCACCACATGTCCTGGTCTTCCAGGTAGCTCGAATCGGCCCACTGCAGCACGCGCACGCTGAGCAGGTTCTCGCCATCGACAAGGAAGCCGGTAATGTCGAATTCCGCCGCCAGCCGGCTGCCCTTGCTCATGCCGGCGTAGCTGCCATTGACGTAAATTTCGAAGTAGGTCTCGACGCCGTCGAAGCGCAGCACCACGCGCTGGCCGCGCCACTCCGGCCCCAGCGTCCAGCGGCACTGGTAGGCCCCGGTCGGGTTGGACGAAGGCACGTACGGCGGATCGACCGGGAACGGCATGCCATCGTCGGTGTACTGCAGCTGGCCGTGGCCCTGCATCTGCCACATGCCCGGAACTTCAATCGAGCCCCAGCCGGCCATGTATTCGCCGTAGAACTCTGGCGGCACTTCCAGCGGATGGCCGAAATACGCAAAACGCCAGCTGCCGCTCAGGGACAGGAAGCGGCGGCTGCGCTCACGCTCGAAGCTGCGCGCGGATTCGGCATCGTCATAGGCAAAGAAATAGGCGTGCGGAGGCAGCCGGTTCTCCTCCAGCAGCTGGTGGTTCTCCCACTTGTTCATGGTTTATGCCGAGCCGGCCAGGCCGCCGCCGTCCACCACCAGTGCATCGCCGGTGACGAAAGAAGATCGATCGGAAGCAAGGAACAGCACCGCCTGCGCGATTTCCGGCGGCTGTCCCACCCGCATCAGCGGACGGCCAGCGCCAGCGGCCACCAGCGCGTTCTGTTCCAGGCCAAGCTGCTGCGCCTCGTTGCGCAGCATGGGCGTATCGGTATCGCCCGGGCAGACGCAGTTGACGCGGATGTTCTGCGGGCCGTGGTCAACCGCCATGGCCTTGGTCATGATCACCACCGCGCCCTTCGAGGCGCAGTAGGACACCGCATCCTTGCCGCCCACCAGCCCCCAGCCGGAAGCCGTATTGATGATGCTGCCGCCGCCCTGCTGCTGCATGACCGGCACCGCGTATTTGCACATCAGGAAAATCGATTTGACGTTGACCGCCATCACCTGGTCCCACTCCTGCTCCGTGGTGTGGATGACGTTGGCCCTGCGCGTAATGCCGGCGTTATTGAACAACACGTCCAGCCGGCCATAGCGCGATACCGCCGCCGCCACTGCCGCCTCGCAATCCGCCGCCACCGCAACATCGGTGCGGATGAAGGAAGCGCGCCCGCCCGCAGCAGCCAGTGCCGCCACCGCCAGCTCGCCCGCCGCCGCGTCGCGGTCGGCGATCAGCACCGTGGCGCCTTCGCGTGCAAACAATTCCGCCGTGGCGCGGCCGATGCCGGATGCGCCGCCAGTCACCAATGCCACTTTCCCTGCGAGTTCGCCGCTCTGCTGCATTTACGTCTCCGTGATTTGATTGTTGGCCCATGTTGCCCTTTTTTTCATGCATTAACAAATGAAACATGGGCTGGGTATGCATCAATCCAGCTAATGCGTAAGCTTCGGCAGCGCACAATTAACGCATCAAGGCTTCACATTCGGCCGATACATTGGATTCTCCAAACCACAGGAGAACAGCATGGCAATCCAAAAGCAGCTGGCTTACGTCGGGCTGGCCACCGGCGCGATACTTTTGATCCCATTCACCGCGATGCAGTTCACCGACGAGGTGCGCTGGGACTGGCTCGATTTCCTGGTCATGGGCACCTTGCTGACCGGCGTGGGGGCGGCCTATGTGCTGCTGGCCAGCCGCATGCACGACCGCACGCAGAAAATGGTGCTGGGAGCAGCCTTGGGCCTCTGCCTTCTGGCGACTTGGATGGAACTGGCCGTGGGAGTGTTCGGGACGCCCTTCGCGGGCAGTTGAAGTTTCGATAGTTGATTGCAACAGGGCGTGCATTTTCGGTAAGATTTGGGGATCGTCCATGACAAAGCAACTTTATGACCAGCATCCGCCAGAATTTATCCATGATCGTCGCCACGATGGTCATGTTCGGCGCCGCCCTGCTGATCAACGAACTGCTGTTCAAGCAGCTGGAATTCGCAGAAGGCATCAACTGGATCTACCTGCCGGCCGGGGTGCGCCTGCTGGCGACCCTGCTCTTTGCCGAAGCGGGCGCCATCGGGCTGTTGCTCGTCTCCTGGCTGTATTGCGCAATCCTGCTGTTCCCGAATGAGCCGGTGCGCGCCTTTGCCGGCGGCATCCTGTCCAGCCTCGCGCCCTACCTGGTCTATCTGGGCGCCAAGCGCTGGCTCGACCTGCAAGGTTCCCTGGCCAACCTGACGCCATTCCAGATGCTGGCCTGCGCCGTCGCTTACTCGCTCGCCAGCCCGCTGCTGCACCATATCTGGTTCGCCTTGTATGAGGGGCGCGAGCAGCTCCTGGGCAGCTTTGCCGTGATGGCGATGGGCGACTTTTTCGGCACCGTGCTGCTGCTGTTCTTTACCAAGTGGGTGATGCGCCTGTCGATGCGGCGCTAACGCTATCGGACGACAGCAGGAAGTCGCGCAACAGTAGCGCGCTGGGGCCGATGCGCTGCGCATGCACCAGGTAGATCTCCAGCGGCGCCGTCTTCACGGACGGCAGCACATGCACCAGCTCACCGGTTGCCAGCAGCGCGGCGGCGTCATACGCCGGCAAGCGCGCCAGCCCCTCCCCCGCCAGCACAAAGGCCAGGCGCGCGGCAGCGTTGTCAGTCACCACGTCCCCATGCAGCGGCACGGCCACCTCGACGCCATCGGCGCGCACGGTGACGCTGCGGGCCGACGGCGGATAGACCACCCAGCGATGCTCTTGCAGCTCTTCCACCGTGCTGGGCGCGCGATGGCGCCGCAAATACGATGGCGCTGCACACAGGAAGGTAGGCTCGCGTAGCAGGCGGCGCGCCACCAGGGCGGAATCGGCCAGCGGCCCGGCGCGCACCGCCAGTTCAAAACCTTGCTGCACCAGATCGACATTGGCATCGTTCATGGCAACGTGCAGCCGGATGGCCGGATAGCGGCGGCGGAATTCAAGCAAGGCCGGCATGATGCGCTTGTTGCCGAAATGGTGGGAACAGGTAATCCGCACTTCGCCGCGCGGCTCGGCGCGCAGCAATTCCATGCCGCGGATGCCGTCACTGGCCTCATCGAGCAGACGTTCGCAATGCACGCGGAATGCCTCGCCAGCCGGCGTCAGGCTGAAGCTGCGCGTGCTGCGCTGCGCCAGCGGCACTCCCAGCTTGGCTTCCAGGGCGCGCACATGATGGCTGACGACAGCCCGGGTCAAGCCCAACGCACGGGCGCCTGCGGCAAAGCTGCCGCACCGCACCACCGTCGCAAAGACGGCCATGGCGCGCAATTCATCCAGTATCTGTGCCGGATCACCCATGGATTGATTGTATCAATTTCTTTTACATAGAGTCATTCCAGCGCGCTCTACCGGCTGGGCGCGCCGCCATCTACATTGGAGTCATCCCGGCGACGCCTGGAACCACCAACCAAGGAGAGCATCATGACTAAAGTAAAACATGTACTGTTTATTGTGACAAACGCTGCCACCATTGGCCCGAACCAGCGCGCTACCGGCTACTTCTTCCCCGAAATCGCCCACCCCTACGAGGTGCTCGATAAGGCCGGCATCGCCGTCGAATTTGCCAGCCTGCAGGGCGGCGAGCCACCATTCGACGGCTACGACGAGCGCGATGCTGTGCAAGTCGCCTTCCGCAACAGCGCAGCCTTCCGCCGCCTGGCGCATAGCCGCAAACTGTCCGACGTCGATGTACTGGACTACGACGCCATCTTTATCCCCGGCGGCCTGGGCCCGATGGTCGACATCACCGGCAATGCCCACATCCAGAACGCGGTGGCCCGCGCCTGGGACGGCGGCAAGATCGTCTCCGCCGTATGCCACGGCCCGGCAGCTTTATTGGGCGTCGTCCTGGCCGACGGTTCACCGCTGGTGCGCGGCCGCAACCTGACCTCCTTCTCCAACGCGGAGGAAGACGGCTACGCCAAAGACGACGTGCCGTTCAAGCTGGAGGACGCATTGCGCGCCGAAGGTGCGAAATACTCCGCCAATGACGTGTGGCAGGAAAATGTGGTGGTCGATGGCCGGCTGATGACGGGCCAGAATCCGGCTTCCGGCGGTCCGCTGGCCGAAGAAATCGCCAAGGCACTGAAAGGGGAAGCAGCATGAGCGCCGCCGCTGAAATCACGGTCCTCGCGCAATGGCAACCCAAGCCGGAGGCGCTGGACGAGGTGCTGTCCATCGTCGCCGAAATGCGCAGCCGCTCGCTGGAGGAACCAGGCTGCCTGCAGTACGAAGCCTATCAGCAGCTTGGCGCACCTGGCCGGCTGCTGCTGGTGGAGCGCTACCGCGACGCCGCTGCGCTGGAAGCGCACAAGCAGTCGGAGCATTACCAGCAACTGGTCGCAGGCCGCGCCATCGGTTTGCTGGCGCAGCGCGAAGTTGATTTGCTGCGGTCTTAAAACAAGGCTTGCTGCGCGGTTGTCAGCGCCGCGAAGCTGTCGTGCAGCGGCAGCAGGATGGCGTCGGCAATCGGCAGCAGCTGCTTATCCAGGTAGTGCTGGTAGTCGATCGGTGAACGCTGCACTTCCAGCGGCTCGGGCCCGCTGGTGGTGATCACATAGCTGATACGGCCGCCATTCTGGTAGCGCAGCGGCCGGCCCTGCGCCTTGTTGAATTCATCGGCCAGGCGGGCGGCCCGCACCTGCGGCGGCACGTTGACCTGGTATTCGTCCAGCCGGTGGCGCAGGCGCTTGCGGTACACCAGCAGATCGTCATGTTCGCCCGCCAGTGTCTTGCGGGCGTATTCGCGCACATACTCCTGGTAAGGCTCGTTGTTGAAGATGCGCGCGAACAGCTCCTGCTGGAAGCGCTGCGCCAGCGGCGTCCAGTCGCTGCGCGCCGTCTCCAGGCCGCGATAGATCATTTCGCCGTCGCCGGTCAGGCCGGCATAGCGCTTCTTGCTGCCCATATCGGTGCCGCGGATGGTCGGCATGAAGAACTTGCGGTAATAGGTGTCGAACTCGATCTCCAGGTAGCAATCGAGCTTGTACTTCTTGCGCAGGCGGTCCTTCCACCACTTGTTGATCTTGACCACCAGGCCGTGGGCGATGGCCAGCGCTTCTTCGGTCTCATGGGGGCGCTTGAGCCAGATGAAGATGGAGTCGGTGTCGCCGTAGATCGCTTCATAGCCCTCCTTTTCCACCAGCTCGCGGGTGAGCTTGAGCAGCTCGTGGCCGCGCAGGGTGACGGAGGAAATCAGGCGCGGATGGTAGAAGCGGCAGTCGGTGGAGCCCAGCACGCCGACGAAAGAATTCATCAGCAGCTTGAGCGCGGTCGACAGCGCATCGTTCTTGCTGCGCTTGGCGGCGTCGCGGCCCTGCCATAGCTGGGTGGTGATGGCGGGCAGGCAGTGGCGGGTGCGAGAGAACTGGGCGCCGCGCATGCCGGGAACGGCATCTTCTTCGGTCTCGCCCTCCACCATGCCGACCGGGTCGACCAGGAAGGAGCGGATGATCGAGGGATACAGGCTCTTGAAGTCCAGCACCACCACCGAGTCGTATAAGCCGGGGCGCGAATCCATCACGAAGCCGCCGGGCGAGGCCACGGCGGGGATCTCGCCCACATTGGGCGCCACATAACCCTCGCGGTGCATGCGCGGCAGGTACTGGTGGTTGAAGGCGGCAATCGAACCGCCCATGTGGTCCGGCACCAGGCCCGTCACGTGCGAGCGCTCCAGGATAAAGTCCATCACGCGCGTCTTTTCGAAGATGCGCGTCACCAGTTCGCAGTCCTTCAGGTTGTAGGTGGCCAGGGCCGGCTTATCCTCGCGGAAGCGGCGCTCGATCTCGGCCATCTTGTCGTAGTCGGTCCCGATATCCTTGCCTTCCCCCAGCAGCGCCTGCGACACGCTTTCCAGGCTGAAGGAGGGGAAATTCCACGACGCGGCGCGCAGGGCTTCGATGCCGTCGATGGCGATGCGGCCGGGAATGGTGGCGAACACATAGCCGTCGCGCGCCTGGTGCGTGCGCCATTCGACCGGACGGCCCTCTCGTCCCAGCAGCAGCGGCACCTTGTACTTTTCGGCGTTCTTCTGCAGCGTGTGCAGGTCGAACTGCACCACGCTCCAGCCGATGATCGCGTCCGGATCGTGCTGGCGGATCCACTCGTTGAGCTTTTCGATCACACGGCGCGGCGTTGGGCAGTATTCCAGGTCGAAATCGACCTCCGGCGCCTGCGCCGGCTGCTCGCCCAGCATATACACCTGGCGCTGGCCGCATCCTTCCAGGGCAATCGAATACAGGTCGCCAAACGCGCTGGTTTCGATATCGAGCGACACCATGCGCAGGCTCGGGCGGTACTCCGGCGCGGCGCGCAGCTTACCGCCCTCCTCTTCCACGCCGGCCGTGATGAAGCGCTCCATCAGGTAGCGCTCGGGCGGTTTGATATCGGCTTCATACAGGCGTATGCCGCGCTCGCCCAGCTTGCGCTCCAGCGCCAGCAGCTGCTTGTAATGGCTGGCGTAGATGCCCACCACCGGTTCGCGCTGGAAGGTCTTGAGCGCCACCTCGCGCACGTCGATGCCCGGCATGTCCGCCACCAGGGTGGCGATGGTGTCGCGCAGCGAAGCTTCGGCGAAAGCCACCGAAGCCTGCTGCGTCAGCAGGACTTTGCGCGGACCGTCATCGGTGGCGAGCCAGAACTCGATTTCGGTGCCATCGCGGGCGTCGCGCCAGGCGCGGGTGAGGATAAAACCAGGCATGGCCGAATTATACTGTACGAAAACACAGCAATCTTGCAACAACGGAACTGGCTTGATAAAATGCTATGTTTCCTTGCGACAACGCGGGGAATGAAACCAAGAATAGGAACAAGCATGATCAAGCATTTCGCAGCCGCAGCCCTGCTGGCCGCCACCTCCGTTGCAGCATCCGCCACCGAAACCCCAGGCTTCTACATGGGCGTCGACGCCGGCCAGACCAAGGTAGATTACATGGGCAACGACACCGCTTTCGGCGTCTTTGCTGGCTACCAGTTCAACCGCAACGTGTCCGTCGAAGCAAACTACCGCGACATGGGCAAGTACGCGTTCTACACCTCGTACTACGACTTCTCGACCCGCCGCAGCTACTACGGCTCCGTCAACGTAGGCATGAAGCAGACCGGCGTCTCCGTGCTGGTGGCCCTCCCGGTCGGTTCCCTGTCCCTGTACACCCGCCTCGGCTACAACAACCTGAGCGCAGACGCCGGCGGCGTATCCAAGAGCAAGAGCGGCACCCTGGCCGGTCTGGGCCTGGGCTACGACTTCACCGATAAAGTGTCCGCACGCCTGGAATACCAGCGTCCTGCGAGCGACGTACAGAACCTGAGCGCAGGCATCTCCTACAAGTTCTGATCGCGCAGCACCCAATGAAAAACGCCGGGCTTCAACCAGGCGTTTTTTTATTTGGCCTGCAACTGCGCCAGTGCCGCCTCCAGCACTTCGTCGCGGCCGGCCCGCATGCCGTCCACGGTCGGCTTGACCAGGTGCTGCGGCTGCACGCCGACACCGACAAAGGCGCGGCCATCGGCATAGGTGTCCTGCTTGGTGCAGATGCGGGCACGCCCGCCGCCCGGCAGCTTGATGAACAGCGGCTGGCCGGTGCTGCCGCCGGTCGGTTCCCCCATCAGGGCGCCGCGCTGCATGCCGTCGAACGCCACCGCGAAGTCCTCGGCAGCCGAGAAAGTGGCGGCGCTGGTCAGCACCAGCACCGGCTTGGCATAGCGGCGCTGCGGGTCCGGCTGGACCGCGTCCGGCGCCTCGGAATACATCGGCATATCCTTGCCCCAGGCACGCCAGGTCGGCTTGTACTCGCGGGTGGCCCAGCGGCTGGTCAGGAAGGCCTTGTCGTCCAGCGTCGACAGGATCTTGAATCCCACGCCGCCGTTGCCGCCGCCGTTGCGGCGCACGTCGATCACCAGGGCTGAGGACTTGGAGATTTCGTCGAAGGCCGCCATCCAGGCTTCGGCCGCGCTATCGTCCTCAAAGCTGTTCAGCGACACATAGGCCACATCGCCCGGCAGCATACTGAATTCAAACGATGGGGCGCTGCCGCCGGCCGCCTTGCGTACAGCGCCCGCCACGCGCGGCACCGGCTGCTCGAACTGCTTGCCGGCAGCGTCGCGGAAGGTGACGCGCGCCGAGCTGCCCACTGCCCCCATCAGGAACTGGTAGCCGAAGGTGCGCAGCTCCTGGTCTTGCGGAGTGGAAGCGCTGACGAAAGGCGCGACGTCGCGCGCGGCATAAGCTTTGACATCGGCGCCGTCCACCGCCACCACTTCCAGGCCCGGCATGATGCCCATGGCGCGCAGGCCAGGGTCCAGCACTTCGGTCACGATCACGCGGCCTTCGATCGGGCGGGTTTTCAGCATCGGCACGCCGTACATGCGGTCGAACAGCTCTTGCGGCGGGTAGACGTTGGTGTGGCCGTCTTTCAGCTTGGCCACCAGCTCCGCCAGCACGCGGTAGTATTCTTCGGTGCTGCGCGTGGAGCGCACGCGCGGCAGGGTTTCCAGGTAAAGCCTGTCCCAGTCCAGCTTTTCCAGCATGGCCGTGTCGACGAAGTTGTACTTCACTTCAGACCACAGCTTGGACAAACCGCCAATTTTCTCGTCCTCGCTGATGTTTTCCTTATACGCCCCCGCCAGCGCCGCGGTTTCCCACTGCATTGCCGGCTGCTGCTGCGCCATTGCGCCGGCGGCCGCCAGGGCCAGCACCAGCGCTGCTACATGGCTTTTTGCCATCTTGTCTCCAGGATTATTCGAATGGCCGACATTCTACCTTGTTACAAGGCTGATACTTTCCGTACCCCGGCCGGCTGCTAGAATGCTTCCTCGAAAATCTCACTTCACCCTTTCGAGACTATGCGCCGACTTGCCCTTCCTGTGCTGGCAGCCCTGCTGGCCGCCCCCGCCTTTGCCCAAACCCCGATCACCCTCGACCAGGCCATGTCCCATCCGGACTGGATCGGCACGCCCGTGGAAACCGCCTGGTGGAGCTGGGACGGCAAACAGATCTTCTATAAGCAGAAGCGCATCGGCTCCTCGCTGCGCGACACCTTCCAGGCCGGCGACAAGCCACGCCTGGTGAGCGACTCCGAGCTGGCCAACCAGGACAGCCCGCAGCCGGTGTACAACCGCGAGCGCACCCGCGCCATCGTGCTGCGCAACGGCGACCTGTTCGAACGCGACCTGAAATCCGGCGCGCTGGTGCAGATCACCCGCGGCACCGCAAACGCTTCCGCACCGCAGTATTCAGCCGACGGCCGCGGCGTGCAGTTCAAGGTTGGCAACGACTGGTTCAGCTGGAACCGCGCCGACCGCCTGGTGTCGCCGGTGGCCCTGCCGCGCGCCGCCAAGGACCCGGCTGCCGCGCCCGACGAAGACTACCTGCGCGATATGCAGCTGCGCCTGATCACCACCCTCAAGCGACAGAAGGACGAACGCGACGAAACCCGCGCCCGCGCCAAGGAAGAACGCCAGGCAGACGCCACCCGCGCACCGGCCCCGCTGTACTTCGGCGACAAGGTCTCGATCGACGCCTCCTCGCTGTCGCCGGACGGCCGCTGGCTGGTAGTCGCCACCTCGCCAAAGAGCTCCGACAATGGCCGCGTCGGCAAGATGCCGCGCTATGTGACCGAATCCGGCTACGAAGAATTCGACGACCAGCGCCCCCGCGTCGGCCGCAACCTGCCGCTGGCACAGTCGCTGAAACTGGTCGACCTGCGCACCGGCGCCATCAAGGACCTGCCGCTGGACAACCTGCCTGGCATCGGTACCGATCCGCTGGCCAGCCTGCGTGAAGCCGCCAAGCAGCCGGCCCTGAAGGGCAACCGCGCCACCCGCCTGGAAACCGACGAAGGCGACGGTATCGCGTGGAGCGACAACGGCGCCAAGGCTGCCGTCATGCTGCGCACGGTGGACAACAAGGACCGCTGGATCGCCGCCATCGACTTCGAAGCGGCCAAACTGAAGTCCGTGCACCGCCTGACCGACAACGCCTGGATCAACTACTCCTACAACGACTTCGGCTACCTGCCGGACAACAGCACGCTGTGGTTCATGTCCGAGGAAAGCGGCTACTCCCACCTGTACACCCTGGACGCCAGCGGCAAGCAGCGCGCCCTGACCAGCGGCAAGTGGGAAGCCTCCAGCGTGAAGTGGAACAGCGACGGCACCCTGGCCTACATGCTGTGCAACCGCCGCACGCCAGGCGAATACGAAGTCTGCGCCGCTTCCGCCAAAGACGCGACCGTGCGCGAAGTGACCCAGCTGAATGGCGGCGTCGAACAGTTCGCCCTGTCGCCCGACCAGCGCAAGCTGCTGGTGCACTACTCCTCCGCCTACATGCCCGCGCAGCTGGCCACCGTGCCTGCCGCAGGCGGCGCCGCCGCCAAACTGACCGACACCCGCAGCGCCGAGTTCAAGGCGCGCGAATGGATCCAGCCGCAAATGGTGGCCGTGCCGACCACCCACAATGCCGGCCAGCCGATCTGGTCCAAGCTGTACCGCCCGGCCAAGCTGGAACCCGGCAAGAAGTACCCGATCGTGCTGTTCGTGCACGGCGCTGGCTACCTGCAGAACACCCACAACCGCTATCCGCAGTACTTCCGCGAGCAGATGTTCCACAACCTGCTGGTGGAAAAAGGCTACATCGTGCTGGACATGGACTACCGCGCCTCCAAAGGCTACGGGCGTGACTGGCGCACCGCCATCTACCGCCAGATGGGCCATCCGGAACTGGAAGACTATGTCGATGGCGCCAAATGGATGGCCGCCAACCACCAGGGCGACCTGGACAAAGTAGGCATCTACGGCGGCAGCTACGGCGGCTTCATGACCTTCATGGCGCTGCTGCGCGAGCCTGAACTGTTCAAGGCCGGCGCCGCCCTGCGCCCGGTGACCGACTGGACCACCTACAACCACGGCTACACCGCCAACATCCTGAACACGCCGGACATCGACCCGGAGGCCTACCGCAAGTCCTCGCCGATCGAATATGCCGACAAGCTGAAAGGCCACCTGCTGATCGCCCACGGCATGGTTGACGACAACGTGTTCTTCCAGGATTCGGTGCGCATGGCGCAGCGCTTCATCGAGCTGAAAAAAGACAACTGGGAACTGGCCGCCTACCCGCTGGAACGCCACGCCTACACCCAGCCGGAAAGCTGGTACGACCAGTACCGCCGCATCTACCAGCTGTTCGAGCGCGCGCTCAAATAAGTAAGCGGATGTAAGCCCGGCCAGTGCCGGGCTTTTTTTCACTTACATCTTGCAACAACCATAAGGTTTACTTAAAGTTAATTTCCGCTGATCATCTTTTCCAGGACCTGCGCTAGTGCAGGTCCCTCAAAAAGGACTCAAGATGATCAAGAAAATTCTCGCCGCAGCCGCTTGCACCCTGCTCGTGCTGCCGGCATTCGCCCAGCAATCCGCCACGGCCGGCACTGGCTTCTACGGCGGTATCGATGTCGGCAACACGCACCAGAGCCCTGGCATCAACGACACCAGCGCCGGCCTGTTCGGCGGCTACCAGTTCAACCGCTACTTCAGCGCGGAACTCGGTTTCCGCCGCCTGGGCGATACTTCCGTTACCAATATCTCCGGCCCGCAGTTCGACGCAAAACTGATCAAGGAAGACATTCTGGTGTACCAGAAATCGCTGTCGCTGGTGGCGCGCTACCCGGTGGCCGACAAACTGGATGTATACGGCCGCGCGGGCTACAACCACATCGATTATCGCAGCGATAACGGCGCCAAGCCATCGGCCAATGAAGCCCTGGTCGGCGTCGGCGCATCCTACGCCCTGACACCAAAAGTCGACCTGCGTATTGAAGCGCAGCGCGCCAAGTCCAGCACCACCAACGTCAGCGTGGGCGCGAGCTACCGCTTCTAAGGCGAGAAACCATGATGCCCCGGAACATACTCGCCGCTGCAGCTTGCGCCGCGCTCGCAATGCCGGTCTTTGCCCAGGAAATCGCCCCTGCCAGGAAAGGTGTCTACAGCGAAACCGATGCAACCGGCTACCAATTCAACCACCACCTGAATGCTGAACTGGGATCGCGCCAAACGGTCAACGAACACGGCAAAATCGACCGGATGTCCCTGACGCTGAAGGGCCGCTATCCCATCACAGAGAAAGTCGACCTGTATGGCCGCGCGAGCTATGACCACATCGTGTACTTGCCCGAAACCGGCAGGAAGAAAACGGTGAATGATGCCGAAGCTGCAGTCGGCGCTTCCTATTCAATCAACCGGAAAGCCGGTGTGCACCTGGAGACCCAGCGTGCGAAAGACCTTCCGGCTAACGTCAATGTGGGCGCAGCCTTGAGCTTTTAAGGCTTGATCACACTGCTTGGCAGCACCTGGAAATCGTCTGTCTGGTACAGCGATTGCCAGGCTGCCAGCAGTACTGGCGGCGGCGTGACCAGTTTGCGCGCCGTCAGGTCCAGCCAGCCGCCCGAACTGTTGATGCGGGCGGCCAGTTTGCCGTCGCTGCGGTAGATATCGGAACGCAGCATCCAGCGGCTGCCATCCTGCGACAGGCCCGCCACCGCCAGCGTCACGGTGATCTGGTCCAGCAGCAGCACCTCCTTGAAGTAGGCAATTTCGTCCTTCATTACCACCGGACCGATGTTCAGGCGCTTGAATTCCGCCATCGGGAATCCATTCTCCGACAAGAACAGCATGCGGATATCGCCTGCCTTGTTCAGATAGGCCGTATTGGCCATATGGCTGTTGAAATCCATATCGCCCCAGCCGGCCATCATCTTGCGCTCAAACATCGTCAATCCTCTTCTTATTCGGCCGCGAGGAAGTCCAGCAATGTCAGTGCCACGATCTTGGTGGCCTTGCGCAAGTCTTCCAGCAGCAGTTTTTCATCCGCCTTCTTGGCATTCGATTCGGGCACGCTGCGCGGCCCTGCGCCATATAGTACAGCGGGAACGCCATGCTCGCCATAGAGGCGGGCATCGGCATACAGCGGGGTGCCGACCGCCGGGATATCCTCGCCCAGCACCGCTTTGGCGTTCTTTTGCAGGTTGGCCACCAGCTGCTGGCCCGCCGGCAGCGGGCGCAAGGCGTGCGACAGCAGCAGGCGCTTGATTTCCAGGCGGATGCCGGGGACGCCCTGCACCGCGTCTTCAATCAGCTTGCGCACCTGGGCTTCCACCGCCACCGGATCTTCTTCCGGAATCATGCGGCGGTCCATTTTCATGACGACTTTGCCCGGCACCACATTGGTGTTGGTACCGCCATCGATGCGGCCCACCAGCATGGTGGGCGAGTCGATGCCCTGGACCTGGGACTTGATCTTCTTCAGCTCCGGCAGCTGGCCGTAGATGGCGTTCAGGATTTTCGTCGCCGCCTGCAGCGCGTCGTGGCCGGTTTCCGGCATGGCGCCATGGCCGGACTTGCCATGCACCGTGATCTCCAGCTGCAGGCAGGCGTTATGCGCGGTGACGATGTTGTAGCTGAAGCCCGCCGCGATCACGTAGTCCGGCTTGGTCAGCTTCTCGCGCAGCAGGTAGCCGGGGCCCAACAGGCCGCCGAATTCCTCGTCATACGTGAAATGCAGCTCAACGCCGCCTTTCAGTTTGACGCCCAGCGCCTCCAGCGCACGCACGGCGAAGATGTAGGTGGCGAAATCGCATTTCGACACGGCGGCGGCACGGCCGTAGATATAGCCGTTGTCGATCACGCCGCCGTAAGGAGGATAGGTCCAGCCCTCGCCCGGTGGCACCACGTCGCCGTGGGCGTTAAGGGCGATGGTCGGGCCGCCCGCCGCGTAAGGCCGGCGGATGATCAGGTTGGTGATCGACTCCATGCCGTAGTCGCGCACTTCCTGCTCCGGCACGGCGTGCTTCTCGGCGCTCCAGCCGTAGGCTTTCACCAGCTCCGCCACAGTCTCCGCATGCGGCCTGTTGTTGCCGGGCGGCGTATCGGTTGGGACGCGCAGCACTTGCTGCAGCAGGGCCACTTCCTCGTCGAAGTGGGCGTCGATCCATTGGGTGATTTTCTCGTTCATTACTTTGCTCCTGCGGCGAACCAGGCGCCCAGTTCGGCGCGTTCCGCATCGGTCATATTGGTCAGGTTGGCGATCGGCATATCTTTCAGCTCCACCGCACGCTTGTGGATCTGGGCGGCGCGCTGGCGCACCTGGTCGGGCGTATCCAGCAGCACGCCGGCCGGCGCGGTGGCGAAGCCGGGCTGGGTCGGCGAGGCGGAGTGGCAAGACACGCAGCGCGCGTCGATAATCGCCTTCACTTTCGCGAACTGCGCAGCCGGGTCGGCGGCCGCCTTCACTGGTGCCGGCTTGGGCGGTGCAATCGCCACCGCCACCGCCAACAGCAGCGCCATGCCAATCGCCGGGTAGCGCCACTCGATGCGGCCCTTGTGGCGCAGGTTGAAGAAGTGGCGGATAAACACGCCGGCCGCCATAATGAAGCCCAGCACCAGCCAGGCGTACTTGTGCTGGTAGGTCATCGCGTAATGGTTGCTGATCATTATGAACAGCACCGGAAGCGTGAAGTAGTTGTTATGCACACTGCGCTGCTTGGCCTTGATGCCGTGGACCGGATCCGGCAAGCCGCCAGCCTGCATGGCCTGCACCATCTTGCGCTGGCCGGGGATGATCAGCATCGCCACATTGGCCACCATGATGGTGCCGATCATGGCGCCGATGTGGATAAACGCCGCACGCCCGCTCAGCACCTGGGTCAAGCCGTAGGCCGCACCGACCAGCAGCAGGAATACCACCAGGCCAAGCCATTTCTCGTCCTTGCCCAGCGGCGAGCGGCACAGCACGTCGTACACCACCCAGCCAGCGACCAGCGAGCCGATGCCGATACCGACGGCCTGCAGGCTGGTGAGGTCGGCCACCTGCTTATCCACCATCATGGCCTGCGCATTGAAGTAGTAGGCGATGGTCAGCAGGGCAAAGCCGGACAGCCAGGTGGTATAAGCCTCCCACTTGAACCAGTGCAGTTCCTTCGGCAATTCGGCCGGCGCCACCAGGTATTTTTGCGGGTTATAGAAACCGCCGCCATGCACCGCCCACAGCTCGCCCGACACACCCTTTTTCGCCAGGTCCGATCCAGGCACTGGCGGCCGGATCGAGTTGTCCAGCCACACAAAGTAGAAGGATGCGCCAATCCAGGCGATCCCAGTGATGATGTGCAGCCAACGCACCAGCAGGTTGGCCCATTCCAGGCCATAGGGCAGCAGGTATTCCATGCAAATCCTTGGGTTAAGAACGTTTCAGTATCATGAAATATGTCGTATATTCAAGATATTCGAATTCATATACGTAAGCAAGATGTCCGCCCTGCCGCAACACCTCGACATTCACCTGATCCGCATACTCTACCTGCTATTGGTGGAGAAGAACGTGTCGCGCGTGGCGCTCAAGCTCAATCAGCCGCAACCCTCGATTTCCGCCTCGCTGCGTAAGCTGCGCGAGCTGACCGGCGATCCCCTGCTGGTGCGCGGCGCGCGCGGCATGGTGCCGACCCAGCATGGCGAGAGCCTGCTCAAGCCGGCCAAGCGTATCCTGGACGAAGCCGAGTCCCTGTTTGTCAAAAAGACGCCCTTCGTGCCGCAGGAGGAAGCGCGCACTTTCAATATCGCCGCACCGGATTACCTGGACAGCCAGTTCCTGCCGAATGTGGTGGCAATGCTACGCCGCGGCTCGCCCAAGAGCCGGGTGGTGATCCACTCCATCGGCCCCGGCACCGACTATTTGCGCCTGCTGTCGGACGGAGACATGGACCTGGTGATCGCCAACTGGGACGAACCGCCGCAGCACCTGCACATCTCCAAGCTGTTCGAAGACCCGATCATCTGCGCCATGCACGCCGCCAGTCCCTACGCCAAACGCACACCCGCCGATGGCATGACGCTGGACGACTATCTCTCCCTGCCCCACGTCGCGCCCTCGCAGATGGTGCCCGGCTATGGCGGCGTGATCGACGCCTTCCTCGAACGCCAGGGACTGCGCCGCAACGTCGCCGTGGAATCGGCCTATTTCAGCCTGATCCCCTACATGCTGGCACAGACCGACCTGGTGCTGACTACCGGCCGCCAGTTCCTGCGTTTCTACGAGAACTCCCTGCCGCTAAAGTTCTTCAACATACCGGTCAAGTTCCCTCCGATGCGTTTCTACCAGCTGTGGCACGAACGCGTGCACCAGGCGCCCGAACACAAATGGCTGCGCGACCAGGTCACCGCCGCCGCGCACGCGCTGACCCGTAACGTGCCTTGAGTTTGGGATCGACGTCCATTTCGCCTTTGCGGCGGCCCGGCCAGCAGTCGCCGACGGCGCTGACGCAATCGAGAGCTTCCGACGCCCCACCGCAAACCTTGATGCTGTGCCCACAGTCGCAGTCCAGCGGTACGCCGATGTCGCATTCCCCGGCCTGGTAGTTGGTCGGACGCTGCATGGCGCGCATGGCCGCGCTGCAATCGTCAAAGCGCCGGAATAGCAGAGCCACGCCAAGCCGCACGCCAAAGCGCTCGATCACCCGATAGCCGTAGCCTGAGCATCCATCACCGCCATGCAGCACGCGGTGCGCGCAATGGTAGCCCTTACGCGGTGACAAATGGCGCTGGTAAGCTTTGATGGCGGCCAGCAGAATCCCCCTCATGGGTGCCCCGGTAGTTTCAGAAGCTATATGATAGCGTTATGATCGACAGGCCTACCTGGAATACCTGCAATGACAACTACCCTTTCAGAACTGAACTCCTGCGACCTGGCTGCGTTTGTCGAGCGGTTGCGCGGGATTTATGAGCATTCGCCCTGGATTCCGGAGCGGGCGGCAGCGCAGCGGCCGTTTGCTTCGCTGGCGGCGCTGAAACAGGCCTTGCAGGCTGTCGTAACCAATGCCAGCGAGGCGGAGCAGCTTGGCCTGATCCGCGCCCACCCTGAACTGGCCGGCAAGGCCGCCATCGCGGGCCAGTTGACGGCGGAATCGACCAGCGAGCAGGCCAAGTCCGGCCTGAACCTGTGCAGCGCGGAGGAATTCGCCCGCCTGCACCAGCTGAATGCGGACTACAACGCCAAGTTCGGCTTTCCCTTCATCCTGGCCGTGAAGGGCCCGACCGGCCTGGGTTTGACCCGGGAGACCGTCATCGCCACCTTCGCACGCCGCCTGAAGAACCAGCGTGCCGACGAAATGGCGGAATGCCTGCGCCAGATCCACCGCATCGCCGAAATCCGCCTGAACGACCTGCTGGCGGTGAAGCTGGAGTTCGGTCCGCAGATCATGCAGTGGTCGGAAGATCTGGCACAGTGGAGCGACGAGCCGGACGCACTCACCTGCGCTTACATGACCGACGCCCACCGCGCCACCGCCGCGCAGCTGCTGGCGTGGATGCGCGACACCGGCATGCAGGCCGAGATCGACGCCGTCGGCAACGTGGTCGGCCGCTACCTGTCCGATGACCCCGGCGCCAGGACGATCATCACCGGCTCGCACTACGACACCGTGCGCAACGGCGGCAAGTACGACGGCCGCCTCGGCATCCTGCTGCCGATCGCCATCGTGCGCCATCTGCGCGACAAAGGGGAAAAGCTGCCCTTCCATCTGGAAGTGATCGGCTTCGCGGAAGAAGAAGGCGTGCGCTTCCGCAGCACTTTCCTGGGAAGTAACGCCGTCACGGGCAACTTTGACATGACGCTGCTGGACGCAGTCGACGCCGACGGCACCAGCATGCGCGCGGCACTGGCGGCTGCGGGGCACGACTGCGCCGCCATCCCTGACCTCGGACGCCGCCGCGCGGACATTGCGGCTTACGTCGAAGTCCACATCGAGCAAGGCCCGGTGCTATTGGAGCACGGCCTGCCGCTCGGCGTAGTCACCGCCATTGCCGGCAGCTCGCGCTTCCTGGTCGAACTGCAAGGCGTCGCCAGCCATGCCGGCACCACGCCAATGCATATGCGAAAGGACGCCGCAGCCGCCGCAGCGGAAATCGTGCTGCTGGTCGAGCAGCGATGCGCGCAAGGCGAGGCACTGGTCGGAACGGTCGGCCAGCTGCAAGTACCAGGCGGCTCGGTGAACGTGATCCCCGGCGCCTGCAAGCTCTCGCTCGATATCCGCGCTGCCGACGACTCGGTGCGCGAAGCCGCCGTGCGCGACGTAATGGACGGCCTGGCCGCCATCTGCGCACGCCGCGCCATCGAGTTCAAAGTGGAAAAGATCGTGGAAGCCAAAGCCGCCCCCTGCGCACCCTGGCTGATGCAGCAACTGGGCGACGCCGTGCAGCGCAGCGGCCTGCCACGCTTCGACCTGCTATCCGGCGCCGGCCATGATGCAATGGCGATTGCCGCCCTGACGGATGTAGCGATGCTGTTCACCCGCTGCGGCAACGGCGGCATCAGCCACAATCCGCTCGAGACCATGACTGCCGACGATGCCGATATCGCCGCGCAGGTACTGCTCGATTTCCTGCGCCGCTTCAGCCCTCAAGGCTGAACAACGCCTCCACCGTCACCCCCAGGGCTCGCGCCAGTTTGAGCGCGAGCACGGTGGACGGCACCATGCGCCCCGCTTCGATCGCGTTGATCGACTTGCGCGTCACTCCCACCAGTTGCGCCAGGTCCTCCTGGGTCAGGTCGTGCATGGCGCGATGGGTCTTCAGGGTGGTGTGCAATTGCTCCGTCATCGGCTCACCTGTCGTGATACAGGACGCTGCCGAGCATCGCAGCCACGCCCACCATCACGACGGCGACCATCATGACCGCCGGCGCCTTGGCAACACCGGCAATCGACAGGATGGTGGCGATGGCGACCGTCGCGACCATCGACGCGAAGAAGCCGTTGCGATAGCCCAGGCCCAGTGCACGCTGGCGCAGTTCGTCATTGAGCACAGCGCACATCTGCGGCGAATTGATGCAGTTCACCTTACCCGCTTTCATGCGTAACGCACCGAGGGCAATGGCAGTACCGATTGGGAGCAGGACCAGGCCAATGCGGGCCGCCTCGGCCAGCTCCGGCCCGCCGAGCAGGATGAGCAGCATGCCGCTGCCGGCATACAGGATGGTGGCCAGTGCGATCCACAGGCCCATATGCGAAACGCGTACCAGCACGTCGGAATTCATTTCTTGCTGCGACATGACATCACCTCCAAGAGGGTTGCGATGTCATCTAATGTAACACAAACTTCCCAAAATGGAACCTATAGGTTCCATTTTTTATCGTTTTGCTCTCCAACGGCAGGAATTGGGCCGGCCACCGAAGGCGTGCCGGAGAAGCGTGGCGCGGGGTTCGCCTGTAGCACGCCGCCGCTGCGGTCGTAGGTACCGCGCGCCTCCAGGTGCGGGTGGCGCGCTGCTTCGGATGGCGTGAGCACAGGCGCAAAGCAGGCGTCGCTGCCTTCCAGCAGCGCACACCACTCGTCGCGCGTGCGTGTGGCGAACAACTCCGCCATTGCGGAACGCTGCAATGGCCACTGGTCTACCGAATGCTGTGCGGCGAAGCGGCGGTCGTCGGACAGGCCAAGTTTTTCCAGCAGCAGCTTGTAGAACTTGGGTTCCAGCGCGCCGACCGTGATGTCGCGGCCATCCTTGCAACGATAGGTGTTGAACCAATGCGGGCCATCCAGCATCGAAGTGCCGCGCTGCTCGCGCATCAGCCCCGTTGCCGACAGGTCGAGCAGGAGATTCATCATGTGCGCGGAGCCGTCGACGATGGCGGCATCGACCACCTGCCCTTTGCCGCCGCCGCGCGCGTGCAGGATGGCCGAGACCAGGCCAAGCGCCAGGTACAGCGCACCGCCGCCAAGGTCGCCGATCAAGGTGGCCGGCGCCACCGGCGGCACATCGCCGGCGCCCGCGTAATGCAGGGCGCCGGACAATGCGATGTAGTTGTTGTCGTGCCCCGCCGCCTGCGCCAGCGGGCCGTCCTGGCCCCAGCCGGTCATGCGGCCGTACGCCAGGCGAGGATTGCGCGCCAGGCAGACGTCCGGCCCAAGGCCCAGACGCTCCATGGCGCCGGGGCGCATGCCTTCGATCAAGCCGTCGGCGTCCTCAATCAGCTCAAGCACCTTATCGATGGCGCCGGGCTCTTTCAAGTCCAGCGCCACCGAGCGCTTGCCACGGCGCAGGATGCCCACCGTTGGGATTTCCGCCGGGCCGGGACGTTCAACAACGATCACGTCTGCGCCCAGGTCCGCCAGCAGCATGCCGCAAAACGGTCCCGGGCCGATGCCCGCAATCTCTACAATCCTGACGCCGGACAGCACGCCCATATCAACGCTCCGTGTAGTAGGTGGCGCCGTTTGCCGCCATCGCCTTCAGCTGCGCAGGTGCTGCGAAGCGGTCGCCATGCGCGGCCGCCAGGCGTTCGCACTGCGCCACGAAGGCTGCGGAACCGGCTTGATCGATCATGCTCAGCGGGCCGCCGCGGAAAGGCGGGAAGCCCCAGGCGAGGATAGCACCGACGTCGGCATCGCGTGCGGAACGCAGCACGCCTTCATCCATGCAGCGCGCGGTTTCCACCGCCTGCACTACGGTCAGGCGCTCGACGACAGCCGCCACGTCCGGCTGCACGGCAGCACGCGGGAACAGCTCCGCCAATCCAGGCCACAGATGCTTCTTGCCGCCTTCCGGATACTCATAGAAGCCCTTGGACGCCTTCTTGCCGATGCGGCCCAGTTCCACCATGCGTGCCGCAACTTCGTGGCCGGGACGTGCGCGGTAAGCATCGCCCAGGTCGGCGCGGGTCTGGCGGTCGATCTTCCAGATCAATTCGGACGACACTTCATCGGTCAGCGCCAGCGGGCCGACCGGCATGCCGGCTTGCAGGCCCGCGTTCTCGATCAGCGCAGGAGCCACGCCTTCCGCCAGCAGGGCCAGGCCCTCCAGCACATAGGTCGAGAACACGCGGCTGGTGTAGAAGCCGCGCGAATCGTTGACCACGATCGGGGTCATGCCGAGCGCACGCACCAGGTCCATCGAACGCGCCAGGGTGGCGTCCGAAGTCTGCTTGCCGACGATGATTTCCACAATCGCCATACGGTCCACCGGCGAGAAGAAATGCAGGCCGATGAAGTTGGCCGGACGCGAGCTGGCTTCAGCCAGACCGCTGATCGGCAGCGTGGAGGTGTTCGAAGCGAAGATCGCATCCGCCGCCAGCACCGCCTCGGCGCGTTGCGTGACATCGGCCTTGATGGCGCGGTCTTCGAACACGGCTTCCACCACGATGTCCGCACCCGCCAGCAGCGCATAGTCCGTGGTCGGCGTGATGCGCGCCAGCAGCGCCTCAGCCTTCTCGGCGGTGGTTTGGCCGCGTTGCTGCTGTTTGGCCAGCAGGCCTGCGGAATATTGCTTGCCGCGTTCCGCCGCCTCCTGCGAGGAGTCGATCAGGACCACTTCGATGCCGGCTTTGGCGGCGACGTAGGCAATACCCGCACCCATCATGCCCGCGCCCAGCACGCCGATCTTGCTGTACTTCTGCTGCGGTACGCCGGCCGGACGCGCGGCCAGCTTGTTCGCCTCGTTCATGCTGAAGAACAGCGTGCGGATCATGTTCTTCGCTTCCGGCGACAGCACGGTTTGCACGAAGTGGCGTGCTTCCGTCATCAAGCCGGTATCGAGGTCGGTGATCAGGCCTTCGTACACGCAGGAAAGGATGTTGCGCGGCGCCGGATAATTGCCGTAGGTCTTGGCGCGCAGCATGGCATTGGCCGCCATGAAGACTTGCTGCACGGCCGGCGACGAGACTGCGCCACCCGGAATCTTGAAGCCTTTGACGTCCCATGGCTGCTGCGCACCGCCGGCGGCGATGGCGCCCTCCAGCCAGGTGCGTGCGGCGGCAATCTCGGTACCGGCAGGGACAACTTCGTTCAGGATGCCCAGCTCGCGCGCAGCGGCGGCGGTCAGGCGCTTGCCTTCCAACAGCAGCGGCAGCGATTTCTGGATGCCGACCAGGCGCGGCAAACGCTGGGTGCCGCCACCACCCGGCAGCAGGCCAAGCGTCACTTCCGGCAGGCCGAAACGCGCCTTCGGATTGTCCGCCGCAACGCGGTAATGGCCGCACAGCGCCACTTCCAGGCCGCCGCCCAGGGTCATGCCCGGCAGCGCCATGGCGACCGGTTTGCCGCAGCTTTCAAGTTTGCGCAGCGCTTTGTCCAGGCGCACCACGCGGTCATACAATGCCTCCGCCGTTTTCGCGGACAGCAGCCAATCCAGGTCGCCACCGGCGATAAAGTCGGGTTTGGCGGACGTCATCAGCACGCCTTTGACGGCGGCGTCGCCAACCACGCGCTCCACCAGCTCGCACAGCACGGCGCAGCTTTCCTCGTTCAGCACATTCTGGCTGCGACCCGGCATATTCCAGCTCAGGGTGGCGATGCCGTGGGAATCCAGGCTGTAATCAATCATTGTCTGTCTCCCTTAGATGCGCTCGATGATGGTGGCGGTGCCCATGCCCGCGCCAACGCACAGCGTGGCCAGGCCGGTTTTCAGGTTACGGCGTTCCAGCTCGTCGAGCAGGGTGCCGAGGATCATGGCACCGGTGGCGCCCAGCGGATGGCCCATGGCGATGGCGCCGCCGTTCACGTTCATCTTGTCGTGCGGGACGTTCATCACTTCCATGAAGCGCAGCACCACGGAGGCGAAGGCTTCGTTCAGCTCATACAGGTCGATATCGGAAGCCTTCATGCCGGCGCGCTTGAGCGCCTTTTCAGCCGCGTAGCTTGGGCCGGTCAGCATGATCGACGGTTCGCTGCCGATCGAGGCGAAGGAGCGGATGCGTGCGCGCGGCTTCAAGCCGGCGCGCTCACCGGCTTCCTTGCTGCCGATCAGCACCGCAGCGGCGCCGTCCACGATGCCGGAGCTGTTGCCAGCGTGGTGGACGTGCTTCATCTGCTCGATTTCAGGATAGCGCTGGGTGATCACGGCGTCGAAGCCGAAGTTGGCGCCCATCTCGGCGAAGGATGCCTTCAGGGCGCCCAGCGATTCAACGGTGGTTTCCGGACGCACCATCTCGTCGCGCGCCAGGATGGTCAGGCCATTCCGGTCCAGCACCGGCACCACGGAACGGCCAAAGCGGCCTTCCTGCCAAGCGCGGTGGGCGCGCTGCTGCGATTCGACGGCATACGCGTCCACATCACGTCGGCTATAGCCCCAAATGGTAGCAATGGCGTCCGCCGAAACACCCTGCGGTACAAAGTAGGAATCAAACGCACTCGCTGGATCGACCGGCCAGGCGCCGCCCGAAGAGCCCATCGGCACGCGCGACATAGCTTCCACCCCGCCGCCGACCACCATGTCGGACTGGCCGGACATCACCTGTGCGGCCGCCATATTGCAGGCCTCCAGTCCGGAAGCGCAGAAGCGGTTGATCTGCACGCCGGCCACCGATTCGGCGTAGCCCGCTGCCAGCGCAGCAACGCGGCCGATGCAGGCGCCCTGCTCGCCGACCGGTTCCACACAACCCAGCACCACGTCATCGATGATCGCGCTGTCGAAGTTGTTGCGGTCCACCAGCGCGCGCAGCGCGGTCTCCGCCAGGCGCAGCGGCGTGACGCCGTGCAGCGAACCGTCTTTCTTACCCTTGCCGCGCGGGGTGCGCACGGCGTCGAAGATATAGGCTTCCACTCTGGTCTCCTTACAGCGAACGGCTGATCAGTTCTTTCATGATTTCATTGGTACCGGCGTACACGCGCTGCACGCGGGCGTCGGCCCAGGCGCGGGTGATCGGGTACTCCCACATATAGCCATAGCCGCCGTGCAGCTGCACGCATTTGTCGAGCGTACGGAATTGCATTTCGGTGGTCCAGTACTTGGCCATCGAGGCAGTGGCGGCGTCCAGTTTGTCTTCCAACAGCAGCTCCATGCAGCGGTCCACGAAGACGCGGCACATCTGCACTTCGGTCTTGATTTCGGCCAGCGTATGCGCCACGGTCTGGAATTCTGCGATCGGGCGCTTGAAGGCCTTGCGGTCGCGCGTGTATTGCACGGTCCACTCCAGGCCAGCTGCTGCCGCTTCCACCGCCATGATCGAGACCTGCATGCGTTCCCACGACAGTTCCTGCATCAGGTATTTGAAGCCCGCGCCTTCTTCGCCCAGCAGGTTCTGCGCCGGTACGCGCACGTTTTCGAAGAACAATTCGGAGGTATCCTGCGCCTTCATGCCGGCCTTCTTCAGGCGCTTGCCTTTGCTGAAGCCAGCCATCGACGTGTCGACCACGAACAGGCTGATGCCCTTGGAGCCCGCGCCCGGGTCGGTCTTCGCGACCACGATCACGCAGTCGGCGTGCCAGCCGTTGGTGATGAAGGTCTTGGAGCCGTTGATGATGTAGTGGTCGCCGTCACGCACTGCGCTGGTGGTCACGCCTTGCAAGTCGGAGCCGGTGCCCGGCTCGGTCATGGCGATGGCGCCGATCATTTCACCGGTTGCCAGCTTGGGCAGGTAGGTCGACTTCAGGTACTCGCTGCCGTAATGCAGGATATAGGGCGCGACGATTTCCGAATGCAGTCCGAAACCAAGGCCGGTGGCGCCGATGCGGGCCTGCTCTTCCATCAGGATCATGGAGTACAGCTTGTCGCCGCCGCAGCCGCCGTATTGCTCCGGCATGCTCGGGCACAGGAAACCGGCGGCGCCGGCCTTTTCCCAGATTTCACGGTCGACGTAGCCCTGTTCTTCCCAGCGCTCGTGGTGCGGGGCGACTTCGGTCTCCATGAAACGGCGCGCGGACTCGCGCAGCATTTCGTGTTCTTCGGTGAATAAGGTGCGGGGGATCATGTTGCAGGGTCTCCGGATCAAGTTATAGGTCAACTGACCGAAATAGTATCGGTCAGTTGACCTATTTGTCAATCGACGGGATAATCCACCCCGTATGCGAAAAAAGACAGACACGCCCCTGCAGGCAAAAGATTCCAATACCACCACCAAGGGGTATGAGCGCGCCAGCGCCATCCTGGAGGCGGCGCGGCTGTTGCTGGCGCGCGACGGCTATGCCGCGCTGGCCATGCGCAGCGTGGCGCAGCAGGTAGGCGTGAGCTTATCGACTGTTCAACATTACTATCCGAGCCGCGATGCGCTGATCGAAGCGCTGCTGGAGCAGACTTTTGCGCGCTACCAGGCGGGCATCGACGAGCGTGTCGCCGCTGCCGGCGCCGGGCCGCGTGTCGAGCTGTTTGAATCGATCATCGATTTCTTCCTGGCCGATTTGCGCGACCAGGTGGCGAGTGGATTGTTCTTCGAGATCGCCGCGCTGGCCAACCGCCACCCCGTCGCCACCAAGCTGTTCGACACCATGATGACCCGCGCCCGCCGCACGCTGCGCAACCTGATTCACGAAATCGATCCGGCCTTGACGATGCAGCAGTGCGAGGTACGTGGTGCGCTGATCGTCGCGCAAATGCTGGGCACCATGCTGTTCATCTCCGAAACCCGCCCGCAGCACAAGGAACTGGAAGACCTGGCCCACGAAGCCACCGTCGCCAGCACCCGCATTGCCTTCGGCCGCTAATCGGATTAATCCGCCCAGTCTTGCACATCCAGATCGGCGCTTAGCACCATGAATGATTTGTCACGTATGACAAGGATGCCTCCGATTGCATAAGCGTGGGCAGCTATCAGCATGTCCATGCGGCTTCATTTCTCGCTGCTGAACGGATCACGGGGAGCTTCGGATATACCCCGTTCGATACCCTTTGGTTTCTTGGAAAGAATGACGTCACCTGTTACCGGATCACGGCTGATGAACACCTCCGTGCCTTCGAACCTGTAATCCTTGGGCAAGCGCACCGCCTGGCTGCGGCCAGTAAAGAAGAGTTTTGCAATATCGCTCATACTTCCACTATAGGGCGATGGCGGTACGTATCAAGGTAGATACCGCCGCCCTATCGCGGTAGATCAAACAACACCGGCGCGGTCCAGCATGGCGTGCAGCAGCACGTTGCAGCCAGCTTCGAGGTGCTCCTTCTTGGCGTCTTCGATTTCGTTGTGGCTGATGCCGTCCTTGCAGGGGACGAAGATCATGCCAGCGGGGGCGACGCGGGCGGCGTAGATGGCGTCGTGGCCGGCGCCGGAGACGACATCCATCGTGGAGTAGCCCAGCTTCTCGGTGGCCTTGCGCACCGCGCCGACGCAGTCGGGGTGGAACGGGCATGGCGGGTAATACGACACACGCTCGATCTTGATCGGCAGGCCGGTATCGGCGGAGGTCTTGTCGACAAAAGCCAGGATCTCTTCGTGCATCTTGTTCAGCAGCTCGTCGTTCACATTGCGCAGGTCGATGCTGAATTTGACCTGGCCGGGAATCACGTTGCGGCTGTTGGGAAAGACCTGCATCATGCCGACCGTGCCGCGTCCGTATGGAGGGTAGCGGTTGGCGATCGCGACCACCTCGGGGATGATCTGGGCGGCAACCTGCATCGCGTCCTTGCGCAGGTGCATCGGCGTGGGGCCGGCGTGGGCTTCCATGCCGGTCACGGTGCAGTCGTACCAGGACAGGCCCATCACGGCGGGCACCACGCCGATCACCTTGTCGGCATCTTCCAGCACGGGGCCTTGCTCGATGTGGGTTTCGAAGTAGGCGCCGATGGGGTGCTGGCCGGGGACCTGGTCGCCTTTGTAGCCGATGCGCTCCAACTCTTCGCCAACGGTCTTGCCTTCGGTGTCTTTGGCGGCGTAGGCGTGTTCCAGGGTGAAGGCGCCGCAGAAGACACCGGAGCCCATCATCACCGGGACGAAACGGGAGCCTTCTTCGTTGGTCCAGAAGGCGACTTCGATCGGTGCGCGGGTTTTGATGCCGCGGTCGTTCAGGGTGCGCACGACTTCCAGGCCGGCCAGCACACCGTAGTTGCCGTCGAACTTGCCGCCGGTGGGCTGGGTGTCGATATGGCTGCCGGTCATGATTGGCGGCAGGGTGTTGTCTTCGCCGTCGCGGCGCATGAAGACGTTGCCGATCTGGTCGATGGTGATCGACAGGCCGGCGTCACGCGCCCAGCCGGTAACCAGGTCGCGGCCTTGCTTGTCGAGGTCCGTCAAGGTCAGGCGTTTGACGCCGCCTTTGGGCGTGGCGCCGATTTTGGCCAGCTCCATCAGCGAGTCCCACAGGCGGTCGCTGTTGATTTTTAGTTCGCTCATATTCTTCTCCTAGCGCGCCGTCACCGGCACAAATGCGGGGCGGTCGATATGGCGCCCGGCGCCTTCGACCGCACGCAGGTCGCCGCGATGGAAGACCACCTTCCCCGCCGCTACCGTAGTGCTTGGAATTCCTTTGACCGTGCGTCCTTCAAACACGTTGAATCCGCCTTTGGCGAACTGCGTCTTGGCGGAGATGGTGCGGGTGCCTTCCGGGTCCCACACCACGATGTCGGCATCCGACCCGGCGGCAATCAGGCCTTTGCGCGGGTAGATATTGAAGATCTGCGCCGCGTTGGCCGAAGTCACGCGTACGAATTCGGATGGCGTCAGCTTGCCGTTGTTGACGCCTTCGTCCCAGATCACGGCCATGCGGTCTTCCACCCCACCGCAGCCGTTCGGGATCTTGGTGAAGTCGTTGCGGCCGGCCGCCTTTTGCTCAGCGCAGAAGGTGCAATGGTCGGTGGCGGTGGTGTGCAGGTTGCCACCCTGCAGGCCTTGCCACAGCGCCTTCTGGTGCTCGCGGCTGCGGAACGGTGGGCTCATCACGTGGCCGGCGGCAAAGTCGAAGTCGGGATGGTCGTACACGCTGTCGTCCACAATAAGGTGGCCCGCCAGCGCTTCGCCGTATACACGCTGACCGGCAGCGCGGGCGCGGGTGATGGCGTCCAGCGATTCCTTGCAGGACACGTGCACGATGTACAAAGGCGTCTTCAGTACATTGGCAATGGCGATGGCGCGGTTGGCTGCTTCCGCCTCCACTGCGGGAGGGCGCGACAGCGGGTGCGCGCGCGGGCCGGTGATCCCCTGGCGCAGCAAATCCTGCTGCAGCTGGTAGACCAATTCGCCGTTCTCGGCATGGACGGTCGGTATGGCGCCCAGCTCCAGCGCGCGGCGGAAGCTTTTCACCAGCGTTTCATCGTCGGCCATGATGGCGTTCTTGTACGCCATGAAGTGCTTGAAGCTGTTCACGCCATGCTTGCGCACCAGCGTGCCCATATCCTCGTGCACCTGGTCCGACCACCAGGTGATCGCGACGTGGAAGCTGTAATCGCCCGCCGCCTTCTCTGCCCAGCCGCGCCACTGGTGGTAGGCCTCGAGCAGCGGCTGCTGCGGGTTGGGGATGACAAAGTCGATGATGGTGGTATTGCCGCCGGCCAGGCCGGCAGCGGTACCGGTAAAGAAGTCGTCCTGAGTGACGGTGCCCATGAACGGCAGGTTCATATGGGTATGCGGATCGATCCCGCCCGGCATCACATACTGGCCGCCGGCGTCGATGATCTCGGCGCCAGCTGGTGCGGCCAGGCCCGGCCCCACCGCGACAATCTTGTCGCCTTCACACAGCACATCCGCGCGGAAAGCACGGTCCGCATTCACTACAGTCCCGCCACGAATCAAGGTCGCCATTTATGCTTTCTCCGGAATTGCGGACTCCACGGCCTTGGCCGCCCTGCCCTTCATCATGATGCCGTACACCACCGCCGCAATGGCGATGCCGACGAACCACGCGTAGGTGTAAATCAACTTGAATCCTTCGCCGACATCGCCGAACGATGCGGGGAATGCCGCGTTGAGGAAGCCCGGTACATTCGGCGCAACACCCAGCGCGAAGGCCACCAGGGCCGCCGAATTCCAGCCGTTGGTGTAGCTGTACTCGCCCTTCTCGTCGTACAAGGCGCCGACATGCAGCTCCGTCTTGCGGATCAGGTAGTAGTCGACGATCAGCACGCCCGCAATCGGACCAAGCAGCGCCGAGTAGCCAATCAGCCAGGTGAAGATATAACCTTGCGTGGTTTCCAGCAGCTTCCAGGGCATCATGGCCAGCGCGATGCCGGCCGTGATGTAGCCGCCGGTGCGGTAGGAAATGTGCTTGGGCGCCAGCGCCGAGAAGTCATAGGCCGGGCCGACCAGGTTGGCGGCCAGGTTGACCGAGATCGTGTCGATCAGCAGGATGATCAGCGCCACCAGCACGGCGATGCCGGTCATGCGGCTGGCCAGGTCGACCGGGTCCCAGATCGCCTTTCCGTACAGGACCACCGTGGCGGAAGTCACGATCACCGCCAGCGCCGCCAGCAAGCCCATAGGCACCGGCAAGCCAATCGACTGGCCCAGCACCTGGTCGCGCTGCGTCTTGGCGAAGCGGGTGAAATCGGGAATATTCAGCGCCAGGGTCGCCCAGAAGCCGATCATCGCCGTCAGCGATGGCCAGAACGTCGGCCAGAACTGGCCCGCCTTCTTGCCGCCTTCAACGAACTGCGACGGCTGCTCCAGCAACGTGCCGAAGCCGCCGGCCTTCTGGTACACCCAGCCCAGCAACACGAAGCAAATGATGATCTTCAGCGGCGCGGTATAGGTCTCCAGTTTTCGGATCGCATCCATGCCGTGCACGATGTACCAGAACTGGATGGCCCAGAACGCCAGGAAGCACAATAGCTGGGCGCCATTGATGCCCAGGCCCGCGATCTTGTCGCCGCCGATCTCGCCGCCCATCATCACGCCCAGCAGCGTATAGATCATCTGTCCGCCGAACCAGGTCTGGATGCCGTACCAGCCGCAGGCCACAATCGCCCGCATCAGCGCCGGCAACCGCGCCCCGCGTGTGCCGAACGAAGCGCGCGCCAGCACCGCATAAGGAATGCCGTACTTGGTGCCCGCATGGCCGATCAGCAGCATCGGCAGCAGCACAATCGTATTGGCCAGGAAGACGGTCAGCACCGCCTGCCCCGCCGACATGCCGCCTTCAATCAGGCTGGCAGCCAGCGTGTAGGCGGGGATGCACATGACCATCCCAACCCAGAGTGCAGCGAAGTGATACCAGCGCCAGGTGCGCTGCGATTCATTGGTCGGGGCCAGGTCTTCGTTCCACAGCTGGGAGTTGTCGCTCATGCAGTCTCCTTGATTTCGGCACGCGGGTTGCGCGGGTCTTGGGTCCAGTTCATGTAAGGTTTGCCCGTTGGGACTGCGACCATCGTAATACAACCTTGCACTGGACAGGTAATTTCGCACAGGTTGCAGCCGACGCATTCGTCGTCGTTGACCTTGTAGGTGCGGGTTCCGGTCGCCTCATCCACCAGCTGGAAGATCGACTGGTGCGACGTATCCTCGCAAGCCACATAGCAGCGGCCGCACTTGATGCAGTCGTCCTGGTTGATGTGGGCGATGGACTTGTAGTTCATATCCAGGTACTTCCAGTCGGTGGTGTTGGCGACTGCCTTGCCGACGAAATCGTCCAGGGTCTGGTAGCCCTTGGAGTCCATCCAGCGCTCCAGGCCATCCTTCATCTCCTGCACGATGCGGAAGCCGTGCAGCATGGCGGCGGTGCAGACCTGCACGCAGCCCGCGCCGAGGGCGATGAACTCCGCCGCATCCTTCCAGTTGCTGATGCCGCCGATGCCGGAAATCGGCAGCCCTTGCGTTTCCGGATCGCGCGCGATCTCAGCCACCATATTCAGCGCCACCGGCTTGACCGCCGGGCCGCAGTAGCCGCCGTGGGTGCTGGCGCCGCCCACCTTTGGATAAGCGACCATGTTGTCCAGGTCGAGCGAGGTGATCGAGTTGATGGTGTTGATCAGCGATACCGCATCGGCGCCGCCAGCCTTGGCCGCGCGCGCCGGGCGGCGGATGTCGGTGATGTTCGGCGTCAGCTTCACGATCACCGGCAGCTTGGTGTGCTTCTTGCACCAGGCGGTGACCTGCTCCACGTACTCCGGCACCTGGCCGACAGCAGAACCCATGCCACGCTCCGGCATGCCGTGCGGGCAGCCGAAATTCAGCTCGATGCCGTCAGCGCCGGTGGCTTCCACCTTCGGCAGGATGGCGGCCCATGCCGCCTCCTCGCAAGGCAGCATCAGCGAGACCACAATGGCGCGGTCCGGCCACGCCTTCTTCACTTCCGTGATTTCCTGAAGGTTCAGTTCCAGCGAGCGGTCGGTAATCAGCTCGATGTTATTGAAGCCAATGACTTCGCGGTTCTTGCCGTAGGTAGCGGAGTAGCGCGAAGACACGTTGACCGGTGGCGGGTCTTCGCCCAGGGTTTTCCAGACCACGCCGCCCCATCCTGCTTCGAAGGCTCGGATCACGTTATAGGCTTTATCGGTCGGCGGTGCGGAGGCGAGCCAGAAAGGGTTCGGCGCCTTGATGCCGCAGAAATTGATGCTCAGGTCGGCCATTATGCAGCCTCCTTCTTCGATTGGATGTCGGAATGGATCGCCATGGCGGCGCGCTTGCCATGCTCCACGGCTTGCACGGTCAGGTCCTGGCCCGGCGCCACGCAGTCCCCGCCCGCATAAATTCCCGGCAGGACGGTGCGGAAGCTGTCGTCCACATGGATCTTGTCGCCGTCGCGCTTCAGCATCGAGGCCAGCGGGTCGGTCAGCGCGGCAGTGTCCATCGCCTGGCCGATGGCGCGGAAGATAGCGTCAGCCTGCAACTCGAAAGTGATGCCGGTGCCTTTCAGGTGCGAGCCCTCCAGCACGGTGCGCTCGAAGCGCATGCCGCGCACGCGGCCCGCTTCATCCAGCAGCACTTGCTGCGGCATGGCCCAGGTCTGCATGCGCACCTGGTTGGCCTTGGCGATGTCCTGCTCGTGGTGGGTAGCGCTCATGGCATCGAAGCCACGGCGGTACACCATGGTGACCTCCTCCGCTCCCAGGCGCTGGATCTGCACCGCCATGTCGATGGCGGTATTGCCGGCGCCGATCACGATGGCGCGGCGCGGTACCGGCAGCTTGCTCAGGTCATCAGCCTGGCGCAGTTCGGCGATATAGTCGACTGCCGCCATCAGGCCTGGCGCGTCTTCGCCGGTCAGGCCCAGGGCGCGGCTGGCGCCCAGTCCCAGGCCCAGGAACACGGCATCGTATTGCGCGTGCAGGTCCTTCAGGCTCAGGTTGTCGCCCAGCTTCTGGCCGTGGCGCACTTCGATACCGCCAATTCCCAACAGGAAGTCCACTTCCTTTTGCGCGAAATTGTCGGTCAGTTTGTATTTCGCGATGCCATACTCATTCAGGCCGCCGGATTTCTCCTGCGCTTCATAGATCACGACGTCGTTGCCCAGCATGGCCAGGCGGTGCGCGCAGGACAGGCCGGCCGGGCCGGCGCCGACCACGGCGATCTTCTTGCCGGTGCTGGCGGCACGCTTGAATGGATGCGAGTCGAGCGTGGCGTTATCCAGGGCGAAGCGCTGCAGCAGGCCGATCTTCACCGGCTGCCCTTCCGCATCGTGGTTGCGCACGCAGGCGTCCTCGCACAGGATCTCGGTCGGGCAGACGCGCGAGCAGCTGCCGCCGAGGATGTTCTGCTGCAGGATGGTGACGGCGGCGCCGTCCACGTTCTTCTCATGGATATTTCGGATGAAGCTCGCCACGTCGATGCCGGTGGGGCAGATGCGCGTGCACGGCGCGTCGTAGCAGTACAGGCAGCGCGAGCTTTCAATCGCCGCCTGGCGCGCATTCAGCGGCGGCGCCAGGTCGGTGAAATGACCGGCCAGCTCTTCGTTCGTGGCCTTTGGCTGCGGTATGTATTTGAGTGACTCGATCATTTGGTTCCATCCTCACTTCATTTGTGGGAAAGCAAACTGCGCGCCGGCACTTGCGGTATTTGGCCAGCGCTCCATCACGGCCTTGTGGCGGGTGTAGAAACGCACACCCTCCGGGCCATAGGCATGGTGGTCGCCGAACAAGCTGCGCTTCCACCCGCCGAAACTGTTGAATGCCATCGGCACCGGCAGCGGCACGTTCACGCCCACCATGCCGACCTGGATCTGGCGCACGAACTCGCGCGCCACGCCGCCATCGCGGGTAAAGACCGCAACGCCGTTGCCGTATTCGTTCTTGTTGATCAAGTCCACTGCCGTCGCGACATCCGGCAGGCGCACCATGCACAGCACGGGGCCGAAGATTTCTTCCTTGTAGATGGTCATGTCCGGCGTCACGTGGTCGAACAGCGTGCCGCCGATGAAGAAGCCGTTCGGGCGGTCCGCCACGCGGTAATCGCGGCCATCCACCACCAGGGTGGCGCCCTGCTCCACGCCTTCACCGATCAGGCGCTCGATGCGCTGCTTGGCGGCGGCGGTCACCACCGGGCCCATCTCGGCGTCGGACGCCATGCCGTCGCGTACTTTCAGCGCGGCGGTGCGTTCCTTCAGTGCGCCCAGCAGCTTGTCGCCGGCATCGCCCACCGCTGCCACGACGGAGATCGCCATGCAGCGTTCACCGGCCGAACCGAAGGCCGCGCCCATCAGCGCATCAACCGCCATCTCCATGTCGGCATCCGGCATCACGACCATATGGTTCTTGGCGCCGCCCAGCGCTTGCACACGCTTGCCGTGCTGCGAACCGCGCGAATAAATGTATTCCGCAATCGGCGTCGAGCCGACGAAGCTGACCGCCTGGATCACCGGGTGGTCGAGCAGCGCATCCACCGCGACCTTGTCGCCCTGCACCACGTTGAAGACGCCGTCCGGCAGGCCCGCCTCCTTCAGCAGCCGCGCATGCAGCAGCGATGGCGATGGGTCGCGCTCGGAAGGCTTGAGGATGAAGGTATTGCCGCAGGCGATAGCGATGGGGAACATCCACATCGGCACCATCACCGGGAAGTTGAACGGCGTGATGCCGGCCACCACACCGAGCGGCATGCGCATCGACCAGGCATCGATGCCGCGCGCAATCTGGTCGGTGTACTCGCCCTTCATCATCTGCGGGATGCCGACCGCGAATTCCACCATCTCGATACCACGCGCCACTTCACCCTTGGCGTCGGCGAAGGTCTTGCCGTGCTCGCGCGTCAGCATGGCGGCGAATTCGTCCGTGTGCTGGTGGCACAGCTCCAGGTATTTGAACAGCACGCGCGCCCGCGTCAGCGGCGGCGTATTGGACCAGGATGGGAAGGCTGCTTCGGCGGCGCGCACGGCGGCGTCCACCTCCTCCGCCGTGCCCAGCGCCACGCGTGCCACCGGCTCGCCCAGCGCAGGGTTGAAGACGTCGCCATAGCGCCCGCTGGCCGTATCGACCTTGGCGCCATTGATAAAGTGGGTGATGGTATCGAGATTGCTCATATAAGGCTCTAAGGGTTACGCCAGCAGCGACTCCGCCGGCACGTAGTTATAGCCAAGGTCGCGCGCCACCGCTTCATAGGTGACTTGCCCCTGGCAGACATTGAGGCCATTGCGCAGATGCGGGTTGGCCTTCATGGCCTTGGCCCAGCCCTTGTCGGCCAGCGCAACAGCGTGGCCGATGGTGGCGTTATTCAGCGCAAAGGTCGAAGTGCGCGCCACGGCGCCCGGCATATTGGCGACGCAGTAGTGCACTACGCCATCCACCACGAATGTCGGATTCTCGTGGGTGGTGGCGTGCGAGGTTTCAAAGCAGCCGCCCTGGTCGATCGCCACGTCCACCACGACAGAGCCGGGTTTCATGCGCGACACCATGGCTTTGGTCACCAGCTTCGGCGCGGCGGCGCCGGGAATCAGCACCCCGCCGATCACCAGGTCTGCATCCATCACCGCGTCGTCGACGGTGTAGGCGTTGGAGTAGATGGTCTGGATGCGGTTGCCGTACACCAGGTCCAGCTGGCGCAGGCGGTCCACATTCTTGTCCAGCACCGTAACGCGGGCGCCCATGCCGACGGCGATCTGCATGGCATTGGTGCCGACTACGCCTGCGCCGATAATCGCCACATGGCCTGGCGCCACGCCGGGCACGCCGCCCAGCAGCAGGCCCATGCCGCCTTTGGATTTTTCAAGATGGGCGGCGCCGGCCTGGATCGACATGCGGCCCGCCACTTCGCTCATCGGCGCCAGCAGCGGCAAGCCGCCGTTTGCGCCGGTGATGGTTTCATACGCAATGCAGACGGCGCCGGATTCGACCAGTGCCTTGGTCTGCTCGGGGTCGGGAGCCAGGTGCAGGTAGGTGTACAGGATCTGGTTCTCGCGCAGCATGGCGCATTCCTGGGGCTGCGGCTCCTTCACTTTGACGATCATTTCCGCCTTGGCGAAGATCTCTTCCGCCGTGGCGGCGATGGTCGCGCCGGAGCCGAGGTACATTTCGTCGGTCAGACCGATTGCAGCGCCCGCGTTGTGTTGCACCATCACCTGGTGCCCGCGGAGTGTCAGTTCCTTTACGCTGGCCGGGGTAAGGCCAACGCGCGATTCCTGATTCTTGATTTCCTTCGGTACGCCTACCAACATGGTTTGTCTCCTCTAGTCTAGTTCTTTCAACACCTTCCCGAGCTTCCCGAACAATTCGTCGACGTGCTTCTTCTCAAAGGTGAGCGGTGGCGACAGCGCGATGATGTCGCCGGTAACGCGGATCAAGACTCCATCCGCGAAAGCCTTCTTGAACGCGGCGTAGGCGCGCGCTCCTGGCGCACCGGGGCGCGGCGCCAGCTCGATGCCGGCGACCAGGCCAATGGTGCGGATGTCGATCACGTGCGGCATACCTTTCAGCGAATGCACCGCATCTTCCCAATACGGCTGGATCTCCTTGGCGTGGTCCAGCAGCTTCTGCTCCTTGAACACCTCCAGCGTGGCCAGCGAGGCGGCGCAGGCCACCGGGTGGCCGGTATAGGTATAGCCATGGAACAGCTCAATACCGGCCGGGGCATCCATGAAGGCGTCGTGGATGAACTTCTTGCTGAACACCGCGCCCATCGGGATGGTGCCGTTGGTCAGGCCTTTGGCGGTGGTCATCATGTCCGGTTCGACATCGAAGTAGTCGGTGGCGAACGGTGTAGTCAGGCGGCCGAAGCCGGTGATCACTTCATCGAAGATCAGCAGGATGCCGTATTTGGTGCACAGCTCGCGCAGGCGTTTCAGGTAGCCCTTAGGCGGCACCAGCACGCCGGTGGAGCCGGCCACCGGTTCCACGATCACGGCGGCGATGGTGGAGGCGTCGTGCAACGCAACGATGCGTTCCAGTTCGTCGGCCAGGTGGGCGCCGTATTCAGGTTCGCCGCGCGTATAGGCATTCTTCTCGATATTGTGGGTGTGCGGCAGGTGGTCCACGCCCGGCAGCATCACGCCGTAAGGCTTGCGGTTGCCGGCGATACCGCCGACCGAAATGCCGCCGAAACCGACGCCGTGGTAGGCGCGCTCGCGCCCGATCAGGCGGGTGCGGGAAGCTTCGCCGCGCGCCTTGTGGTAGGCCAGCGCGATCTTCAGCGCGGTGTCCACTGCTTCGGAGCCGGAGTTGGTGTAGAAGACGTGGCCGAAGCGATGGTTGGTGTATTCCATCAGCTTTTCGGCCAGGTCGAAGGCGGCCGGGTGGCCCATCTGGAAGGTCGGTGCGAAGTCGAGCTGGCCGACCATTTCGCTGACCGCCGCGACGATCTTCGGCTGGCGGTGGCCGCAAGGCACGCACCACAGGCCGGCGGTGCCATCGAGCACCTGGTTGCCGTCGACGTCTTTATAGTAGACGCCTTCGGCGGAGACCAGCAGGCGCGGATTGGCCTTGAAGTCCCGGTTATTCGTGAACGGCATCCAGAATGATGACAGCGATTGTGGCCGCGCTTCGTTCATTTGCTATCTCCCTCGGTGGGTTTTTACGATGCTCAAAAAACTTTACCAGTTGGCAAAATCATGATGCAATAATAGACAGCAAGTTAACTATGGCACATATACACGTAAGCGGAAACGCTCCAACCGTACAGGTAGCAAAAACAGTACAGTTTTAGAAGGCCCACATGCCGAATCCAGTCTGGCCAGAATTGACCATCGAGCGCGCGACCAAGGGCAGCCTGGTGGAAAAAATCGTGGATGCGATCAGTGCGATGGTCGCCAGCCGCGAGTTGCGCGTGGGCACGAAAATGCCTTCCGTGCGTCAGTTCGCGAAGTGTAATGGCATCAGCACCTTTACAGTTGTCGAGGCTTACGACCGCCTGGTCACGCTCGGACTGTTGTCATCACGCCGCGGTTCCGGCTATTTTGTTGCACGCCACGACGTTCCCGCGCTGCTTGCGACGCCCGCCATGGTGGCCGGCCCAGCGGCGGTCGACGCCCTTACCCCCGAACTGTATTCCGGCGCTTCCGAAGCGCTGCCGGTCGGCGCCGGCTGGCTGCCGCCCGAGTGGTATGGCGAAGACACCATCCTCGACGCCGTGCGCCACGCCATGCGCATTCCCGCCAACCGCCTGCGCGGCTACGGCCACCCGCTTGGCTTCCCCGGCCTGCGCCAGTACATGGCCAGCACCTTGAGCGAGGAACTGTTCGCCGTCGAATCCGAACAGATCCTGCTGACGCACGGCGCCACCCACGCCTTCGACCTGATCCTGCGCACGCTGACCAAACCGGGCGACACCGTGTTCGTGGAAGACCCGGTGTACAGCAACCTGCTGTCGCTGATCCGCCACCACGGCTGCCACGCCATCGGCATCCCGCGCGGCGAGCATGGCCTGGACATGGACTTCCTCGCCGCGCAGGCCAGGGAAACCCAGCCCAAGCTCATGTTCGTCAACACCGTGTTGCAGAATCCCCTCGGCACCAGCCTGTCGCAAGCCCAGGCCCACCGCCTGCTGGGCTTTGCCGAACAGTTCGACTTCTGGCTGGTGGAGGACGACATCTACCGCGAGCTCACGGCGCGCGGCGAAGCCTCGCTGGCGGCGATGGACGGCCTGCGCCGCGTGATCCGCGTCGGCAGTTTTTCCAAGACCCTGTCGCCGGTGCTGCGCGTCGGCTCCATCTGCGCCTCCGCCTCGCTGCTGCCGGAGCTGGTGCGGGTGAAGATGCTGGCCGGCCTCACCACCTCGGAAGTCAATGAACGCGCCGCCTACCACGCCATCACCGCCCGCCCCTACAAGCGCATGGTGGAACGCCTGGTCGGGCAACTGGCGGAAGGCCGCGAGCGCACCACCGAGCTTCTGGCGACAGCCGGCATGACACCGATTGCCCGCCCGCGCGGCGGCATGTTCGTCAGCGCCGGCTGGCAGCATGCGCCGACGCCGGAATTCAACGGCAAGACCGTGGCCGACCAGGCGCTGAAAGCTGGCATCCTGCTCGCGCCCGGTGAATTCTTCCAGCTGCGGCCAGCGCCGTCGGTCTGGTTCCGCTTCAACGTCGCCTATTCGGACAGCCCGCAGCTGCGCAACTTCCTGCAGGCCATCAGGAGAGAACATGGCATCAGCTAAACTGCGCCGCGAAATGAACCGCGACCGGCTGGAGGCGGACATCGTCACCGAAGCCGTGCGCGTGTTTGCCGAAAGCGGCTACGAAGGCGCCTCCGTCGCCACCATCGCCGACAACGTCGGGCTCTCCAAGCAAAACCTGATGTACTACTTCCCCAGCAAGCAGGTGCTCTACCAGCGCGTGCTGGACGATGTGCTGGATGAATGGCTGGCGCGCATGGCCAATATCGCCGAGCCGGATGGCGCACCGGCCGAAGTGCTGCGCGCCTATATCCGCGCCAAGCTGGCGTTCTCGCGCGAACATCCGCTGGCGTCGCGCGTGTACGCGATGGAAGTGATCAGCGGCGCGCCGCTGTATGGCGACAAGATCCGCGAGCGCGTGGTGCCGCTGGTCCGGCGCGATATCGAGGTGTTCGAGCGCTGGATCGCGGAAGGCCGTATCGCAGCCATCAACGCCACCCACCTGCTGTTCGCCATCTGGGCGATGACGCAGTCTTACGCCGACTTTGAAGCGCAAATGCGGCTGGTACTCGGCCGCGACGAGCTCGGCGCGGACGATTTCGCCGCCGCCGAAGACACCATCGTGCAGATGGTGCTGGCCTCCATCACGCTGGTCCCGGCTCGCGCGCCCTAGCCAGCAAATCGGAAATGCCGGCGCCATCCTCCGGATAAAGTGCGCTGCCGAATTGCAGCACCGGTTCGATTTTCTCCCCGCCCGGCAGCAGCACCGCCTGCGAGCCCGCCGTCTGGCGGAAGCGCAGCACCTGGCTCTGCACCACGCTGCGCCGCGCCGCCACACTGAGGATCACGCCGAATTCATCGCCACCCAAGCGCGCCAGCACGTCGCCCTCGCGGCATTCCTGCGCAAAGCGCCGCGCCAGTTCCACCATCACTTCGCTGCGCCATGGCTTGACCCGCGCCACCATCACGCCCACATGGCCACCACGCACGATCGCATCATCCAGCCGCACGCGCAGCTTTTCGTAGAACGATGAACGGTTGGCCAGGCCGGTCGCCGGGTCCTGCGTCACCTTGCGCTGCAGGACACTGGCGCCTTCCTGGGAGGCGTGGAACATCATGGCCGCCGTCATATCGGCGATCGCCTGCCCTACCGGCACTTCGTCCTGGTCGAAAGGACGCGGCGCGCGCCAGGCCAGCTTCAGCACCCCGCCCGACTGGTCGCCAAACAGCAGCGGCATGATCGCCATCGAACGCAAACCGACGCGGCGGCAGGCCTCGCGGTTGACGCGTTCGTCGGTTTCGGAATCGGTGCAGGTGGCCGCCTGCCGCGTCGTCAGTACAAGGCCCGACAGGCTGCCCTTGACCTGCATGCGCAAACCCAGTTGCGCTTCGGCCAGGCCGCAGGCCGCGCGGTAGACCACTTCCGTGCCTTCCAGCAGTTCAATCACCGCACCATCGGCACCGGTGAGCTGGGCGGCCTTCTGTACCGCGCAATCCATCAGGTTGCCGAACGCCGGGCCGATACGGGCCAGCTCCAGCTGGGCGTCCAGCAGGGCGACCAGCTTAGATTGGGGAAGATCCAGCCGGTCGCTCATGGTTCACTCCTGCACGGGTGTGATCTGCACGCTGGCCACCCGCCACTGGCCGTCCTTGCGCACATAAACGTCCACATAGCGGTAATGGCTGCTGAAAGGCTTGCCGTCATAGCTGCCCGTCATGCGCGTGCGGCCGCTGACCAGGGCTACCTCGCCGTAAAAGCGCACATCCAGGTCCTCCACGCCATAAGGATGGATAACCAGCTTGGGCGATGTGATGAACTCCAGGAAGGCGGCCTTGCCGGCCACGCCCCCGGTCCCGCTGATCTGGCGGAAGTCTTCCGCCATATTGGCGGCAATCGCCGCGCGGTCCTTGTTGATGATGGCCTTGTCCCAGGCATCGGCCTGCTGCGCCAGCTTTTCAGCGGGCGACACGGCAAAGGCGCTCATCGCGCCTAGCGTCAGCGATGTTGCGATGATGGCTATGCGGATCTTCATTTGCTGCAAATTTTAAGGTTGTGGAAGGTAGCCTTGGCGGTACTGGCGTAAGCTTCGTAATCCAAAGGAGCCAGCTCCGCTTCGACCGCTTTCATCGACTTCATTTCAGCCGCGTAAGTCCTGGACAGCGTGGCCAGGCAGGCCGACGGCTGCTTCATATGGTACAGGGTAATCGCCAGGTCGTTGCGGGTGCGATCCGCCTCCATCCAATGCTGCAAGTTCGCGCACTGTGCGAACCAGTTGTTGAGCGTATCAAATGCCTGCTGGTATTGTTTCGCCCTGTACAGCTCAAGGAAGCCGGCTTTCGCCGCCTTGTTGGCGCCCGGCGTGCAGGCTGGCGGCGGCAGCAGGTATTTTCCTTCGAATGTTGCGCGCGCGCCGCACATGCTGCTGCACGCTTCCATCGATTGGGCGGTTACCTCGATCGCACCGCCTTGTTGCGCGAAATTGATCAGGCATTCGGGCTGTCCCGGTTCGTTCTCGTACACGCGGCCGACATTGCCCTTGATGGTACCGCCCAACTCGCAGGAATGCGCATTCGCGCCGAAGGCGGAGATGCCGAATTTCTTCACACCGTTGGCGCCGGGCGAAATGGTCAGCGTGCCACTGCCGCCTTCGCGCTCGTATTCCACCGGCTGGGCAGCGGAAAGCGCCAGCAGGAGCAGGATGGCCGGGGCCATCAGATATGCTGGTCAATCAGGATCGGGTTACCGTCCGGGTCGACGGCGATAATGTAGGCCGGCCCGGAGGTGGACTCGTCGGCGCGCGCCGCCAGCGCAATGCCGCGTTCTTCCAGCTGGCGTTGCAGCTGGCGCACATCGGTATAGCCGGGCACTACCTGGGCATTGCTGTCCCAGCCCGGATTGAAAGTCAGCGTGTTCTTTTCGATCATGCCCTGGAACAGTCCGATGATCTGTTCGCTGTCGTTTTTCATGATCAGCCAGTTCTGCTCGATATTCCCGCCAAAGTCCTTGAAGCCGAGTTTCTCGTAAAACTCGCGCGAAGCTTTGATGTCTTTCACATTCAGGCTGAGGGAAAATACGCCAAGTTGCATGCCAGGCTCCTACGTAAGTGGTGAACATTGCCAATCTATCATTTGATAGAATGAAAATCCACTTACTAGTGAGTTGATATGCCGGCATTTGCACCATTTACCCTGTCCGCCAAACGCCTGGAATTGCGTTCGCTGACTGTTGACGACGCCCCCGCCATTTTCAAGCTGTTTTCCGATCCGGAAGCGATGCGCTACTGGAGCAGCGCACCCTGGGACAACCAGCAGCAGGCGGCCGACTATATTTCCGCCGCCTTTGCCGGCTATGAAAGCGGCGACCTGCTGCGCATGGGCGTGCAGGTGGACGGCCAGTTGGCCGGCGTGATCAACCTGTACGCCTTCAGCCGTCAGAACCGGCGCTGCGATATCGGCTATATGCTGGGCCGCGAGTTCTGGGGCAAAGGCTATATGCAGGAAGCCATGTCGGCCCTGATCGACCACGCCTTCCGCGTGCTGCGCCTGCACCGTATCGAGGCCGATATCGACCCGCGCAATACCGCCTCCGCCAAGCTGCTGAAAAGCTTGCATTTTGTACACGAAGGCCATATGCGCGAACGCTGGATCATCAACGGCGAGATCTGCGATACCGACTTTTTCGGCCTGCTGCGCTCGGACTGGCTGGCGGCGCGCTAGCCATTCATCCACCTACGCAGCAAGTCATCCGCCCTACCGCGCAGTTCGTCGGATAGCCCTCCCCTGTTGCCAAGCGCAGGGGTACAGTTGCACCATCGAAACGCAAGGAGGACATGATGAAAACCATCAACAAAAGCGCCAAGGAAACCGTTAAAGAAGTGTGGCACGCCTTCATCGGCATCGGCCGCCACTTCGTACGCACGCTGGACCATATGTCCTGGCCGGCCATCATCGCCATGTGCGTGGTGATCGCGCTGTTCCTTACCATCCTGCCGCTGGTGATCACCCTGTTCATTGCAGCACTGATCGTCAAGCTGGCCATCAATGTATTCGGGGATAAGAAGCAACATGGGTAACAAAGCACGCAACGTGCTCTCCTTCATCGGGGAGATTGGCGAAACCGCCAGCAGCTTGTGGTGGGACTTTTTCGACTGGCTGGCGCAAGTGCCTTTGCGCCAACTGGTTGTCACGTGGATACTGGCCTTCCTGCTGGCGTGCACGCCCGCCATCCACCCCGAGCAGGCAGCATTCTTCATGCTGCTGTCGGCCGGCCTGAAAATCCTGGCCGGCGGCAAACGCAAAGCCGAAATCGAAGCGCGCAAGGCCGCCACCCAGGCCGGTAACGAAAGCCTGGAGCGCCGCCTGGTGGAAGCCCAGATGTCGGCCCTGCAAGCGCAGGTGGAACCGCACTTCCTGTTCAACACCCTGGCCCTGATCGGCCAGCTGATCGAAACCGATCCGCCGGAAGCGGCCAAGATCCACACCCACCTGATCGAATACCTGCGCGCCACCCTGCCCCAGATGCGTTCGCGCGGCAACGGCACCGTGGGCCGCCAGATCCAGATGGCACGCTCCTACCTGGCCATCATGCAGGCCCGCATGAAGTCGCGCCTGTCGGTGTCGCTGGATGTGCCGCCGGAACTGGAAAGCGCCACCTTCCCGCCGATGATGCTGCAAATCCTGATCGAGAATTCGATCAAGCATGGCCTGGAGCCGAAGATCGAAGGTGGCCGCATCGACATCCGCGCTAGCGTGGACGGCAATATGCTGCAGGTCGATGTGCAGGACGACGGCGTCGGTTTCAACGCCTATGCCGGCGACGGTGTGGGCCTGAACAATGTACGCGAACGCCTGAAGCTGATGTACGGCACGCGCGCCCAGCTGCTGATCGAGCAGCCGATGGACGGCGGCTGCCGCGCCTCGATCCGCGTTCCATTCGCACCGGATATTTTTGCCAAGCCTTAAGCCATGACTCAACCAATCGCCACCGCCATCATTGCCGACGACGAAGAACCCATGCGCGACATGCTGCGCAAGCGCCTGCACGAGGCCTGGCCGGAGCTGGACATCGTGGCGGAAGCCGCCAACGGCATCGAAGCCATCGCGCTGGCCGGCCAGCACCAGCCGGACATCGTCTTCCTCGACATCCGCATGCCAGGCCTGAGCGGCATCGAAGCGGCGCGCATGCTGTTCAACCGCTGCCACATCGTCTTCATCACCGCCTACGACCAGTACGCGATTGAAGCCTTCGAACAGGGCGCGCTGGATTACCTGCTGAAACCGGTGAACCTGGATCGCCTGAAGACCACCTGCACCCGCCTGCAAGGCCGCCTCGGCAAGTCGCCAAACAATATCGAACGCCAGCTGAGCCAGCTGCTGCAGCAGACCGGCCGCAGCGCGGGCAGTACTGCCGGAGCAGCGCCGCAGCCAGAGTACCTGCACTGGATCCAGGCCCAGGTCGGCAACAGCCTGCGCATGATCTCGACCAAGGAAGTGTTGTTCTTCCGCGCCGACGAGAAATATACGCGCGTGCAGACGGCGCAAGGCGAATTCCTGATCCGCAAGACCCTGAAAGAGCTGGAAGACGAGCTCGACCCGAACGAATTCTGGCGCATCCACCGCTCCACACTGGTACGCGTCGACGCGATTGCCGAAGTCACGCGCGACCTGCGCGGACGCCAGATGGTGCGTGTGCGAAACTCCACGGAAGAACTGGAAGTCAGTCGCGGAAATACCCATTTATTCCAGCAAATGTAGCCCGCCCGCGCTCGCTTGCTCCCTGTACGGTGCTAGTCTATATTGTCCTGACTACGCTGCGTTTTCAGGGAGAGAACGATGACGATACCAAAGGCTACGCGCGCGACTATCCTGCCCTGCCTGCGCTACCGCGACGCGCCTGCCGCCATCACATGGTTGTGCAATACACTCGGCTTCAAGGCATCGCTCGTGGTGCCTAATGAAGACGGCACCATCGCCCATGCCCAACTTTCCTACGGTAATGGCATGGTCATGCTAAGCTCCATTTTCGACACCGATTACGGCCGCCTGCTCAAGCAGCCCTCCCAGATTGGGATGGCAGTCACGCAAAGCGCCTACCTGGTCGTCAACGACGCCGACGAAGTGCACGCCCGCTGCGTGCAAGCCGGGGCGCCGATCGAGATGCCCTTGCAGGATGAAGATTATGGCGGCCGTGGTTTCACCTGCCGCGATCCTGAAGGGCATATATGGAGCATAGGTACATATGACCCTTGGGAGCAATAATGGGACGCACCGTTCACTTTGAAATCCAGGCCAGCGAGCCACAGGCCCTGATCGACTTTTACGGCAAGATGTTCGACTGGAGCTTTTCCAAATGGGAAGGCGGCGACTACTGGCTGGTCGGTACCGGCGAGGTCGGCGCGCCCGGCATCAACGGCGGCCTGCTGCCGCGCCGCGGCCCGCGTCCTGAAGAAGGCGCCTCCGTCAACGCCTTTGTCTGCACCGTCGACGTGGAAAACCTCGACAGATCGCTGGAACAACTCAAGGAACTGAAAGGCGTGGTCGCCGTGCCGAAAATGCCGGTGCCCGGCGTCGGCTGGCTGGCTTACGCCAAAGACCCGGACGGCAATATCTTCGGCATGATGCAAACCGATGCCAGCGCTTCTTTCGAGGGAGCGTGAATGAGCGATGAACAGGCAATCCGCGACCTGGTCGCGGAGTGGACGCGCGCCACCCTGGCCGGCGAAGTCGAACGCATCCTGCCGCTGATGGCGGAAGACGTGGAGTTCTACGTACCCGGCCAGCCGGTCATGCGCGGCCGCGCCGCGTTTGAAACCGGCCTGCGCGCCGTGCTCGCCTCGCACCGCGTCGACTCCCACGCCGACGTCGAGCAGGTGGAAGTCAGCGGCAGCCTCGCCTACTGCACCACGCAGCTGCGCGTGGAAATTACGCCGCTGGCGGTTGGCGCCAGCATGCATAAAGCGGGACGGGTGCTGTCGGTGTTCCGCAAGAACGCCGCCGGCCAATGGCAGCTGGCGCGCGACGCCAATATGCTCAGCTGATTGCGGCCACCAGGGCGGCGTCGGCCACCTGGCTTGGGCGGATCTTGATCAGGTTGCGGTAAAGCGGCGGCAGGTGGCTGCACAGCTCGTGCAGCGCCTGCTCCGGCATGCCTGGGCGCACATACTGGAATTGCGCCGGATTATTGTGCGGCAGCGCGCCTTCCATCGTCGAGCCATAGGCGCCCAGCGCCATGAAACTCAGCGCGCTTTCGTCCGGGCCGACGGCGAATACGAATGTACCGTCTTTCGGGTGGCCGAGGTAATGGCGCACCTCGCACTGCGTTTCCGCATCGGCGCCTTCCATCAGCTTGTAGCGCAGCTGCGCATAGGCGCGCGTGCATTCCATGAAGGCGGTGCGGATGATCGAACTATGCTGGCGGCCGTGGCAACACAGCAGCAGGTTGCCGAAGGAATCCAGCAGCGCCACCGCCTCCCCCTTGCCGCCTTGCGCCTTGTCGCGCGCCATGGCTTGCTGCAGGTAGGGCGCCAGGCCGGCGTCCGGCTTGCGCGGTTCGCAGCGGTAGGTCAGCGCATCCGGGAAGGCGCGCTTCAGGGCGCGGATGATGTAATGGTCTTCCGGCAGCGTGGCTGGATCTTTCAGCTCCTGCTGCGGCGGATCGATATTGAACAAGTCCATCACATTGGCCGAGGTGGCCTCGAATACCAGCGAGCAAAGCGCCTGCGTCGGTTCGGCGATGGTTTTGCCGATGAAGAATGGCTTCGGTGCCGTCCCTGCCCCGCGCCGTGCGTACGAGGACGTGCCCAGCACGGCGGGATAGGCGAAGGTGGCTTCCGCCTTCGGCTGCAACGCTGCCGGCAGCGATGGGAAGAAGGCGGAACCGTTGTAGTTGATGCCGGCCTTGCCGTCCGGCGCTGCGACCACCACGTTGAAGCCTGCGGCGAGCATGGCGCCGGTGCACATGCAGCACGGGTCGAGCGAAGTGACGATGGTGCATTCCTCGGGCGGCGGCAATTCGCGGCCTTTGGCGCGTTCGGCGAAATACCAGTCAACCAGCTGGCGTTCGCCGTGCGCGGTGGGGTCGAAAATCAGGCCATGCTTGATGACGTTGTTGTGCAGCGCCTTGAGCACGGTGCCGCTGGCGTCGAGCATGACGCCGCCGACACCGAAGGTACCCTGGGTTTTCGCTGCAATGGCTTCGGACGCCGCGATGGCGACGGCCGTTTGAACGTCGATGGCCTTTTTCACGTTACTTCTTCAGGTCCCAGCCGCCAAAGGCTTCAGGCAGCAGTTCGGCTGCCGTGGTTTCGCGGGTGTCGCCGTTCAGGTTGGCCAGCACTACAGGCAGCTGGTTGCCGCCGAGTTCGAGCGTGACCTGTCGGCATGCGCCGCATGGGGCGATGGGGGCGTCGGTTTCGCCCACGACTGCCAGTTTGTCGAAATCGCCCGGCTTGTAGCCTTGCGCGATGGCGCTGAAGAAGGCGGTGCGTTCGGCGCAGTTGCACAGGCCATAGCTGGCGTTTTCCACGTTACAGCCGTGGAAGATTTTGCCGTCCTTGGTCAGCAGCGCAGCGCCGACCTTGAAGTTGGAGTAAGGCGTGTAGGCTTTCAGGCGGGCGGCCTTGGCTTCGTTGATCAGTTGGTCGTTGTTCATATGTTCTCCAAACCCGGTAAATCTGGGTCTGACCCAGCCTTTCCGGGTTTAAGGGCGAATAGTGCGATAAACAATCGGGTTAGCCGCAGGCGCGGCGTCAGCGATGGTGTAGGCAGCCTGCACCTCGCGCACCGCCTGCTCCGCAGCCGCCTGTGTACGTGCATGCACCATAGCCAGCGGCTGGCCCGCCTGGATCGGCTGCCCCAGCTCCACCAGGTCAGTCAGGCCAACAGCGAAGTCAATCGCATCGGTCGGACGACGACGTCCGCCACCCAGCGACACCACCGCCAGCCCGATATCGCGGCAAACGGTCGAAGCAGCGTAACCCGCGCGCAGCGCCGGCACCGGCACCACGATCGGCGCCTTCTCCAGATGCTTGTCCATGTTCTCCACCAGGTCGGCAGGACCGCCCAGCGCAGTCACCATGCGCGAGAAGCGTTCCGCCGCCTCGCCCGAATCCAGCGCGTGCTGCAGCTTGGCGCGGGCTTCGGTTTCGTTGGCAGCCAGCTTACCCATCACCAGCATCTCGGCGCACAGCGCCATGGTGACTTCGTGCAGGCGCGCAGGACGGAACTTACCGGTCAGGTAATCAATCGCTCCGCGCACTTCCAGCGCATTGCCGGCCCATGGCGACAGCGATTCATTCATATCGGTCAACAGCGCCGAGGTCAGCGTGCCCGCGCCATTGCCCACCTTGACGATGGACTCGGCCAGTTCGACCGACTTTTCATAGGTCGGCATGAAGGCGCCGGAACCGGCCTTCACGTCCATCGCCAGCACGTCCAGGCCAGCGGCCAGCTTCTTGGACAGGATGGAGCCGGTGATCATCGCCACCGATTCCACGGTCGCGGTGACGTCGCGGATCGAATAGAAACGCTTGTCCGACGGCGCCAGCGAGGAGGTCTGGCCGATGATGGCCACGCCCACGTTCTTCACCACTTCGCGGAACTTCTCGTTGGTCGGCACGGTGGAATAGCCAGGGATGGAATCGAACTTGTCCAGCGTGCCGCCGGTGTGGCCCAGGCCACGGCCGGAAATCATCGGCACGAAACCGCCGCAGGCCGCGATCATCGGGCCGAGCATCAGGGATACCACGTCGCCCACGCCACCGGTGGAGTGCTTGTCCATCACCGGGCCTGGCAAGTTCAGGGATTTCCATTCCAGCACTTCGCCGGAATCGCGCATGGCCAGGGTGAACGCCACACGTTCGTCCATGGACATGTCGTTGAAGTAGACCGCCATCGCCAGCGCGGCAATCTGGCCTTCGCTGACGCTGTTGTCGGTGATGCCTTTGACGAAGAATTGGATTTCTTCTTTCGTCAATTGGCCGCCGTCGCGTTTTTTACGGATGATTTCCTGGGGGAGGAACATTTCTTATCTCTTTTAGGTAATTAGGGCTGCGATTGCAGCCCCATTGTTCTTGCTTCCAAACCGGTAACCCGGCGGCCGCTGGCCTGGTACCTGACCCTGCGGGTCAGGTACCGGTTTACAGGTTTTAGACGCCGTAAGGGATCCAGATATTCTTAACCTGCGACGCATGCGCCAGCACAACGCGGCCACCCGCCTGCGCAGTCGAGAACCAGTCACGGCCCTTGGCGCCGCCAGTCCAGGTACGCTTCAGCGAACCAGCCGACAGCTTCTCCACTTCCGCGCAGCCGGCAGCCGAACCGTCGTGGCGCCAGATCGCATCCACATCCGAGTGCGACGCCAGGGTACGCGCCAGCTCATCAGCCGAACCGGTCACGATATTCACCACACCGCCCGGCAGGTCCGAAGTATCGAACACCTGGTACAGGTCGGTCGCCGACAGCGGATACGCCTCGGAAGGCACAGCCACCACACGGTTACCCACCGCGATTGCAGGAGCCACCAGCGAGATGAAGCCCAGCAGCGGGTTCTCGTTCGGGCACACGATACCAATCACGCCAATCGCCTCATTCAGCGCCACGGTGATACCGTGCATTGGCGGCTGGTGTGCCAGGCCGTCGTATTTGTCAGCCCATGCCGCCCAGTAGAACAGGCGCTCGATGGAAGCCTGGACTTCCTTCTCGGCGTTCTTGGTGCCGGTCTGCGCAGCGATACGCTCAGCAAACTCGGAGCCACGGGCAGCCAGGTTCTCGGCGATGTAGTACAGCACCTGTGCGCGGTTGTGCGCAGTCGCCTTGGTCCAGCCGGTCGCCTTGTGCGCAGCTTCAACCGCGTTACGGATGTCCTTGCGGTTACCCTCGCCCACCTCGCCCAGGAACTTGCCGTCGGCGCCGTGGATGGCACGCGAGTAGGCGCCGTCAGGGCGGGCCTGTTTGCCGCCGATGTACAGCTTGGCGGTACGGTCCACTGCGAACGGGTCAGCCGGTGGAGTGAACTCGCCATCCGGCTTGGCTGGCTTCTTGAAGGTAGGAGCTGCTGGACGCGCATCTTCCGACACTGGCACCAGGTACTCGAACATGCCTTCGCGGCCGCCTTCACGGCCGTAGCCGGATTCCTTGTAGCCGCCGAAACCGCAAGCGGCGTCGAACTGGTTGGCGGTGTTAATCCACACCACGCCAGCCTTGATCTGCGGCGCCATATCCAGCGCCAGCGAGATGTTCTCGGTCCACACGCAGGAAGCCAGGCCGTACACGGTGTTGTTGGCCAGCTGAACCGCTTCAGCCGGAGTACGGAAGCTCATCGCCACCAGCACCGGGCCAAAGATTTCAGCCTGCGCCACGGCGGCGGAAGTCGAGGCGCCGGTGATCAGGGTTGGCGGGAACCACGAGCCGGCGGCTGGCAGTTCGCAGCCGGCTGGCTGGTACACCTCGCAGCCTTCGGCGCGGGCGGAATCCACCAGGCCGGCGATGCGCTGACGCTGGATCGGGTCCACCAGGGCGCCGATGTCCATCGACTTGTCCAGCGGGGAACCCAGGCGCAGGTTGTCCATGCGCGCTTTCAGCTTCTTCAGGAAGCGCTCCTGCACGGATTCCTGCACCAGCAGGCGCGAACCGGCGCAGCAAACCTGGCCCTGGTTGAACCAGATCGAATCGACCAGGCCTTCCACCGCCGCATCCAGGTCGGCGTCTTCGAAGACGATGAACGGCGACTTGCCGCCCAGTTCCAGCGACAGCTTCTTGCCGGTGCCGGCGGTGGCTTCGCGGATGATGCGGCCCACTTCGGTGGAACCGGTAAAGGCCAGCTTGTCGATGCCCTGGTGGCCGACGATGGCTTCACCAGTGCGGCCGTCGCCGGTCACGATGTTCACAACGCCGGCCGGCACGCCAGCCTGCACGCAGATATCGGCGAACAGCATCGCGGTCAGCGGCGTGAATTCAGCCGGCTTGAAGACGATGGTGTTACCGGCGGCCAGCGCAGGAGCGATCTTCCATGCCAGCATCAGCAGCGGGAAGTTCCACGGCACGATCTGGCCGACCACGCCCACGGCGCGGTGGCCCGGGAATTCTTCGTCCAGCAGCTGGGCCCAGCCAGCGTGGTAGTAGAAGTGGCGCGCCACCAGCGGCAGGTCGGCGTCGCGGGTTTCGCGGATGGTCTTGCCGTTGTCCAGGGTTTCCAGCACGGCGAACAGGCGCGCGTGCTTTTGCATCAGGCGTGCGATCGCGTACATGATCTTGGCGCGGCCATGGCCGCCCAGTGCCTGCCAGCCCGGCAGCGCCTTGCGCGCAGCGGTGACGGCACGCGCCACGTCGACAGCAGTCGCCTGGGTCAGTTCAGCCAGTTGCGAACCGTCAGCCGGGTTATAGCAGGCGAAGGTTTCGCCAGGCTCGGTCCACTGGTTGTCGATAAACAGGCCGAATTTGCGGGAGCGCTGCTCCAGCCACGCTTGCGCTTCTTTCTGGCTTTCTGGTGCAGGGCCGTAGTCCATGGTGTTGAGGATCTCGTTAATAGTTGGCATGGCGGTGTCTTCTTATGGTTGCGCGTGGCGATGGGCGGCGGAGTAAGCGCCGGTCACGTGGTGCTCCAGCTGGCGCTCGATGTCGGTCAGCAGCGAGGAAGCACCGATACGGAACAGGTGCGGCTCCAGCCATTCATTGCCCAGCTCTTCCTTCATCACGGTCATGTACTGCAGCGCGGCCTTTGCAGTGCCCACGCCGCCCGCAGGCTTGTAGCCCACCTTGAAGCCGGTACGCTCGTAGTATTCGCGGATCGCGCGCACCATCACCAGCGACACTGGGATGGTGGCGTTGACGCCTTCCTTGCCGGTCGAGGTCTTGATGAAATCGGCGCCTGCCATCATGCAGACCCACGATGCCTTCGCCACGTTTTCCAGCGTCACCAGGTCGCCGGTTGCCAGGATGGCCTTCACGTGCGCTTCGCCGCAAGCCTTGCGGTAAGCCAGCATTTCATCGTACAGCGCTTGCCAGTTGCCGGTCAGGACGTGCTGGCGGGTGATCACGATGTCGATCTCTTTGGCGCCGGCGGCCACCGACAGTTCAACTTCGCGCACCTTGGTTTCCATGCTGGTCAGGCCAGCCGGGAAGCCGGTCGACACTGCCGCGATAGGCAGGCGGCCCTTCAGCACGGCGTCGGCGTGCTGGATCATTTCGTGGTACACGCAGACCGCGCCGGTCATCAGCTTGCGGTCCTGCAGGCCCAGCGCCTCCACCAGGTCCTGGCGCAGCGGGCGCATGGCCTTCATGCACAGGCGCTCGACGCGGCCCGGGGTGTCATCGCCGGCCAGGGTGGTCAGGTCGATCAGTTCGATCGCCTTCACCAGCCAGGCAGCCTGGTACTCTTTCTTGACGGTGCGGCGGTTGGCCAGCGACGCTGCGCGGCGGTCCGCGGCGGCCTTGTTCACGTGGATGTGATTCAGCCAGCCCAAATCGAGGCCGATAGCCTCGTTGCGCTTGAAGTTCTCGATGGTGGTCATAGGAGGTTGGTTCCGTTGGAAAGAGGTTTCACGCCCAGGTGATGCGCGATGGTCTGGCCGATGTCGGAGAACGTCTCCGAGATACCAAGCGACTGCGGCTTGACGTTCGGGCCGAAGAACAGCACAGGAATATGTTCACGGGTATGGTCGGAGCCTGGCGCGGTTGGATCGCAGCCGTGGTCGGCGGTGATCACGCACAGGTCGCCATCCTTCAGGTTGGCGATGAATTCCGGCAGGCGCGCATCCATTTCGTGCAGCGCGTTGGAGTAGCCGGCGACATCGCGGCGGTGGCCGAAATGCATGTCGAAGTCGACGAAGTTGACGAAGGTCAGCGACTTGTCGCCCGCTTCGCGCTGCACTTCCAGCAGCTTGTCGAACAGCGCCATATTGTCCGGGCCTTTCAGCACGCGGCTCACGCCTTGCGCCGCGTAGATATCGCTGATCTTGCCCAGTGCGATCACCTCGCCGCCTTCGTTCTTCACGTGGTCCAGCAGGGTGGGCGCGCTTGGCGGCACGGCGTAGTCATGGCGGTTGGCGGTGCGCTTGTAGTCGCCGTTCGCGCCCAGGAATGGACGGGCGATGATGCGGCCGATGTTGTATGGCTTGACCAGCTCATACGCTTTTTCGCACATATCGTACAGGCGCTCCAGGCCAAAGTGCTCCTCGTGGCATGCGATCTGCAGCACGGAGTCGGCGGAGGTGTACAGGATAGGCTTGCCGGTCGCGACGTGCTCGTCGCCCAGCTCATTGATGATGGTGGTGCCCGAAGCGTGGCAGTTGCCCAGGAAGCCCGGCACGCCGGTCAGTTCCTGCAGCTTGTCGGTCAGCTCTTTCGGGAACGACGGGAATTCTTTCGGGAAGTAGCCCCAGTCGAACAGCACCGGCACGCCGGCGATTTCCCAGTGGCCGGATTGGGTGTCCTTGCCGGTGGATTGCTCGCGCGCCGCACCGTAGGCGCCGGTGAAGCCCTCGCGCTGGTTAAAGCCGGCGGCCCACTCGCCGCACGCAGTGTGCGCGGCAGCGGCCAGGCCGAGTTTTTCCATGGTGGGCAGGGACATCGGCTTGCCTTCGCTGGCCGCCCATTTGGCGATGCTGCCAAAGGTGTTGCAGGCCTGGTCGCCGTATTTGACGGCATCCGGCGTTGCGCCGAGGCCGAAGGAGTCTAACAACAGGATAAATGCGCGGGACATGGGTGCCTCTCTATCAAACCCGGAAATCTGGGTCTGACCCAAGGGTCAGACCCGGCCGGCGGCGGTCACGTATGCGGGTCAGGCACTTGTGCCTGACCCAGGTTTACCGGTTTAAGCCTTAGGCGTCTTGGCCACGTTCTCCAGGAACGCCAGGATCAGCTTGATCAGCGATTCCGCACCAATCGCAGCGTACTTCAGGGTCTGCTCATGCGACAGCGGGAACGGCGACAGGCCTTCAGCCAGGTTGGTAATGACGGAAACGCCCACCACCTTCAAACCGCAGTGGCGCGCCGACACCACTTCCGGCACCACCGACATACCGACCACGTCAGCCCCCAGGGTCTTGAACGCGCGGATTTCCGCCGGAGTCTCGAAGTTCGGGCCTGGGTACGCGATGTACACGCCTTCATGCAGGGTGATCGACTTGTCGGCAGCGGTAGCTTGCAGCAGCTTGCGCAGGTCCGCATCGTAGGCATTGGCCATCGAGAAGAAGCGCGGACCGAAACGTTCGTCGTTCGGGCCCACCATCGGGGTACCTGGCAGGAAGTTGATATGGTCGTTCAGCGCCACCAGCGAACCAGCGTCGCACTCGGTGCGCAGCGAACCTGCCGCATTGGTCACGAACAGCATCTCGCAGCCCAGCAGCTTGATGGTGCGCACAGCGGAAGTCATCACCGCAGGACCGTAGCCTTCGTAGAAGTGGCCGCGGCCCTTCAGGCACACCACCTGCACACCTGCCAGCGTACCCATCACCAGCTGGCCAGCATGGCCGTGCACGGTGGAGATCGGGAAGCCTGGCAGCTCGTCAAAGCTGATCGACACGGCATCGGACATCTGTTCAGCCAGCACGCCCAGGCCGGAGCCCAGGATCATCGCCACGCGTGGCTGGAAATTGGCCGGCATACGGGCACGGATGATGGCGGCTGCCTGGAATGGGGTATTGGAAGACATGAAGTTCCTCGTTTTTCTAATCTTTAGGTGAGCTGGCCAGAACAGGCCTCTGAACGTACCACGACACTATGCATCATGGTCTATATGTATGGCAAATACCATTTTTCTTTATTATTTATATGCTCTAGATATAAATCTAGGTTTATTATAGGAGCGACTTCCGTTTGACACACATCGGACAAATGTTTAGCATCGCAAACAAATGTTTATAGCGAGCTTTTCGTGAGCGATCTCTCCCGCAAGGAACAGCTGTACGAGCTGATCCGCGCCAACCCCTTTATTTCCCAGCAAGAGCTGGCGGAGCAGCTCGCCCTGTCGCGTTCTGCCGTGGCCGGCCATATCGCCAGCCTGATCCGCGAGCGCAAGCTGCTGGGCCGCGCCTATGTGTTGCGCAATGAACGCACTGTGCTGTGCATCGGCGCCGCCTGCCTCGACCGCAAACTGCGCCCGCACGCCCCCCTGCAAATGGCCACCTCCAACCCGGCTTGCGCTGAGGAAAGTTTTGGCGGCGTGGCACGCAATATCGCCGCCAACCTGGCCCAGCTCGGCCTGCCCTGCTCCCTGCTGACCGCCCTCGGCGACGACTCCTCCGGCCGCGCCCTGCGCGCCCAGGTGGAAGCGGCCGGCATCGGCATGGAAGGCAGCTTGCAGGTCAACGGCATCGGCAGCGGCACCTATACCGCCGTGCTGGACGCTTCCGGCGAAATGGTGGTGGCGCTGGCCGATATGGCCATTTTCGACCAGCTTACACCCGGTTGGGTCGCCAGCCGCCAGCCGCAGCGCAATTCCGCCGGCATGGTGGTGGCGGACCTGAACCTGCCGCTGGAATCGGTGGCCATGCTGCTGGCCGATGCCCACGCATCCGGCGTGCCGCTGGTGGTGGTCGCCGTGTCGCAGCCGAAGATGGCGCGCCTGCCGAAGGACTTGAACGGCCTGTCGCTGCTGATCCTGAACCGCGGCGAATTGGAAACCCGCGCCGGCCGCGCCCTGCCGACCGAAGCCGATGTGCAGGCGGCCTGCCACGAGCTGCAAGCCGACGGTGCGCAGGACATCATCGTCACCTGCGGCGCCAGCGGCGTCTATCACACCCTGGGCGAAGCCCTGCACTGGCAGCCTGCGCACGACGCGCAAGTGGTCGACGTGACCGGCGCCGGCGATGCCTTCTCGGCCGCCGTGGTCTGGTCGCTGCTGCAAGACCCTGGATATCTGACCCTGGCCTGCGAGCGCGGTTTGAAAGCCGCCGCCATTACGCTGGCCAGCCCCCACACCGTATCGCCCGAGCTGAGCGCCGACGTGCTCGCAGCTGCACAAATCGAGGAGTAAAACCATGCACCATTTCCTGTCCCTCTCGCCGGAAGTCGCCAATGCGCAGGCCACCGGCAAGCCGATCGTGGCGCTGGAATCGACCATCATTTCGCACGGCATGCCTTACCCGCAAAACGTGCAGACCGCACGCGAGGTTGAACAGATCATCCGCGACGCGGGCGCGGTGCCGGCCACTATCGCCATCATCGGCGGCAAGATCTGCATCGGCCTGACCGATGCGCAGCTGGAAGAACTGGGCAACTCGCCGGACGCGATCAAGGTGTCCCGCCGCGACCTGGCCTACGTGCTGTCGCAGGGCAAACTGGGCGCCACCACGGTGGCCGCGACCATGATCTGCGCGCATCTGGCGGGCATCAAGGTATTCGTCACCGGCGGCATCGGCGGCGTGCACCGCGGCGCCGAGACCAGCATGGATATCTCGGCTGACCTGCAGGAGCTGGCGCAGACCAACGTAGCCGTGGTGTGCGCAGGCGTGAAGTCGATCCTCGATATCGGCCTGACGCTGGAATACCTGGAGACGCACGGCGTACCGGTGGTGTCGGTTGGCCAACCAGGCTTCCCGGCTTTCTTTACCCGCGAGAGCGGCTTCAATGCCGACTTCCAGCTGGATACGGCGGTTGAACAGGCCTCCTTCATTTCCACCAAGTGGGCGCTGGGCCTGAATGGCGGCGTCGTCGTGTCGGCACCGGTGCCCGTGGCGGACGCCATGCCGAAGGAAGAAATCGACGCCATCACGGTGCGCGCGCTGCAGGAAGCGGAGCAGAACGGCGTCACCGGCAAGAAGGTGACGCCGTTCCTGCTGGCCCGCATCAAGACCCTGACCGAAGGCCGCAGCCTGATGACGAATATCGCACTGGTTAAGAACAACGCGCGTGTCGGCGCCGCCCTGGCGCGTGCGCTGCAGGAGCATCCATGTCCATCGACCTGAAACAGTTAAAGTACTTCCTCGCCGTGGCTGAAGAGAAGAGCTTCAGCCGCGCGGCCGAACGCCTGCACATCTCGCAGCCGCCGCTGTCGCAGCAGATCATGAAGCTGGAGGCGGAGCTGGGCGTAAAGCTGTTCGCCCGCACCACCCGCACCTTCGAATTGACCGTGGCCGGCAAGGCGCTGATGCAGGAGGCCTCCGACCTGCTGGCGAAGATGCGCATGACCATCGACACCGTGCGCCAGATCGACCGCGGCGAAGTGGGCCGCCTGCGCGTGGGTATCGTGGGCTCGGCGATGTGGGGACCGATTCCCTCCATGCTGGAAGAGTTCCAGAGCAAGTATCCGCGCGTAACGTGGACCATCCACGAATCCGGTCCGACGGTGCAGTACGACGCGCTGCGCGCCAAACAGATCGACGTCGGCTTCTGGCGTGAGCCGAAGCTGGATGACGATGAACTGCGGCGCGATAACCTGAAGCAGGAGCTGTGCTTCCGCGAGAACGTGTGCGTAGCGGTGAATGAACATCACCCGCTGGCGAAGATGGATGCGATTGAGCTGATGGATATTGCCGACGAGCCGATGCTGACGCTGGCTCTCGACAAGTCGGCCTTCCCGCGCTACCTGATCCAGTGCTGCGTGAATGCTGGCTTCCAGCCGGAGATTTTCCAGGAAGCGCATGAGCCGCAGACGTTGCTGGCCATGGTTGGCGCCGGCCTCGGTGTGACCTTGATGCCCGAGACCACTGCGCGTATCGGCTGGCCGGGCGTGGTATTCCTGCCAATCCGCACCAATGCGCCGTCGGCCAACCTGTACATCACATACACCACGCTGGACGACGCGCCGGTGGTGCGCGCCTTCCTCAACATCCTGCGCCCGCCAAGCGCTTAGTGGGTTGCCCCTGCGGCGACGACCGCGTCGCGGTCCGTCGCCAGCGCAGTGCGGACCGCGACCCGCAAGCCCTCAACCATCTGCGCCAGCGACATGCTGGCCGCGCCCGGATGGCGTGCCGCCTGCTCCGGCAGGTAGGGGATGTGGATAAAGCCGCCGCGCACATCGGTCCGCGCCGCCAGCGCATGCATCAAGCCGTAAAATACGTGGTTGCAGACAAAAGTGCCTGCCGTCTGCGACACCGATGCAGGCAGTCCGGCGGCCCGCAGCGCCGCGACAATCGCCTTGATCGGCAACGTGGAGAAATACGCCGCCGGCCCGCCCGGCACAATCGGCGCGTCCACCAGCTGCTGGTCCGCGTTGTCCTTGATCGGCGCATCATCGACATTGATCGCCACCCGCTCCACCGACAAATCCACGCGGCCGCCAGCCTGGCCGACAGCGATCACCAGCGCCGGCTGCAGCTCGTCCAGCAGCGCGCTCATGGCGGCATTGGCATCGCCAAACACGCAAGGCAGCTGGCGTGCGATGACACGAGACCCGCCCTCCTGCCAGCCATCCAGCGCCCGCACCGCCTCCCACGCGGGATTGATCGGTTCCTTGTTAAACGGCTCAAAGCCAGTCAGCAGCACTGTTTTCATAGCAGGAAGTAAAGCAACACAATATTCGCGCCCAGCAGCGGCAAGGCCGTCGGGATTTGCGCCTTGATCACGGCATTCCGGTCCGGCAGGTCAAGCAGCGCCGCCGGGATGATGTTGAAATTGGCCGCCATCGGCGTCATCAGGGTACCGCAATACGCGCTGAACATGCCGATTGCCGCCATCACCGCCGGATTGCCGCCGTATTGCGTCACCAGCACCGGCACACCTACGCCGGCCGCCATCACAGGAAAGGCGGCGAAACCATTGCCCATCACGATGGTGAACACCGCCATGCCGATGCAGTACAGCGCCACCGCCGCCAGCTTCGAATCCGCCCCAACCAGGCCGCCGGCGACCTGCGCTACGGCCTTGCCGACACCGGCTTCGCTGAACAAGAGGCCAAGCACCGCCAGCATATGCGGCAGCACCAGCGCCCAGCTCATGGCATCGACCAGCCGGCGTGCCTCACGCCCGGCTTGCAGTGGCGTGGCGCGCGTCAGCCAGCACGCCACGGCCACCGCCACCACGGCGGCGCAGCCAAGGCTTACCAGCGTGAGGTGTTTCTGGTCCAGCACGAACAGTTCGCCCAGGCGGACATCTTTCATGAGCGTGGCACCGGTCATCGTCACCGCCGGAATCACCAGGGCCGGGATGAATAGCCGATGTCCAAGCCGCGCGGCACTGGCGCGGCGCGCCTCGTCCGTCAACACGTCCGGCTTGCCGCTGCGGACGCCACCAAAGCCTGCCAGCAGCGCCATCACAATCATCGCCAGCCCCACCATCGCCGGCGGCAGCCGCTCGCCGGCCAGATAGACAGTCGCGTACAGCGCCCAGAACATACCCGTCGTCCAGCGACGCGGGTTGCTGCGGTCCGCGAACGACATCAGCGCCACCAATGCCAGCATGACGCCCAATAGGTAATAGAAATATTCAACGCGGACAATCATGCGGCGCTCCTGCTCAGATAGCCGTCCAGCCGGTTCAAGCGCCAGGCGTGGATGATGAACGCGCAGATCGCAGTCGGGATGCCCCACAGCGCCATATGCAGCGGATCGACCTCGATCCCTTCTGCGCGCAGCACGGTCTGCATCAGCACAATCGTGCCGAAGGCCACGAAGATATCCTCGCCGAAGAACAGGCCGACATTGTCAGTCGCCGCCGCCATCGCGCGGATGCGGTAACGTTGTTCCTCGCCCAGTTCCCTGCCCTGCGCGCCGAGCTGCGACTCCGCCGCGCCTTCGGCCATCGGCGCCACCACCGGCCGCACCATTGAAGGATGCCCGCCCAGCGAAGTCAGCCCCATAGCAGCCGACAACTCCCGCACCGCCAGATAAACGATCAGCAACCGCCCCGTAGTCGCCGACCGCACCCGCGCAATTGCCGCCTGCGCATGCTCGCGCAAACCAAACCGCTCCAGCAACCCAATTGCCGCCAGCGGCAGCAGATAAATCATCGGCAAATTGCGCGTCTTGACGAACGCAGTACCAAGCGAGGCAAGCAGCGCCTCCACCGGCATATAAGCCGCAAAGCCTGTTGTAAAGCACGCCGCCACCACCACCAGCACCGGATGCAGCCGCAGCAAGAAACCAAGCACAATCACCGCCACCCCAAGCAGCGGCCACATATTCACAGCAGTTTGCATCTTCCCTCCCCCAAGGAGGCACCATCATACAAAAAAAAACGCGCACCAAAGTGCGCGTTTTCGCGAGAGGCGTCAACCTATCAGAACTGTGCCTTGAACTGCACGCCGTAGGTGCGTGGCTCGTTCACGATACCGGTCAGGTTGTTGAAGTCGATCGCGCCCAGGGCCTGGATACGGTTGGTGATGTTGCGGCCGTATGCAGCCAGCTCGTACTTGCCGTCGTTCCAACGGTAGCCAACGCGCACGCCGCCTTCCAGCAGTTCCTTGGCCTTGTACTCGGCTGCTTCGTACAGGAAGAAGTTGTACGAGGTGCGGTATGCCCAGTCGGTGTAGGCGTAGATCTCGCCGGCACCCAGGGACTGGCTGAAGCGCAGGGTCACGTTGTGCTGCCACTTCGGTGCGCGTGGCAGTGGGTTGCCGTTGATGACGGCCACGGTACCGCCGGTCACAACACGGGTTGGATCCATCACGGTGCAACCACCGCCGCAAGGCTGCACGAACAGGTTCGCGTCCTTGATTTCGGTATCGTTGTAGCTGGAGCCGAAGGACAGGTTCCACGCGTCGCTCAGGTTAGCCTGGAAGTCCAGTTCCACGCCACGGCCGGTAACCTTGTCAGCATTGATCAGCTGGTTCATGTTCACGGTGCCCGAACCTGCGGTCAGCTGCTTGTCGGTCATGCGGTAGTCGAACACAGTCGCGGTCATGCGCGCGCGGCGGTCGAACAGGTCAGCCTTCACGCCCATTTCCACCGACACGGCTTTTTCAGCATCAGCCTGAGATGGCTTGGAATCCAGGCCAAACAGGCGGCCCTGCATGGATGGCGCGCGGTAACCGGTAGCGATACGGCCGAACAGGTTGGTGTTCTTGTCCAGAGTGTAGGTACCGCTCAGGTCCCAGCTCACGTTGCTCGAGGTGTCGGCCAGGGTGTTGACTGCGGACTTAGGAGGCTCAACGCGGGTCGCGGTGAAGTCCTTCTTGTCCTTGGTGTAGCGCAGGCCGGCGCGCAGCTTGAAGTCCGGCGACACGGCGTAGTTGACGGTACCGAAAGCGGCCCACGACTTGGCATCCTGCACCTGGGTCGCGTAAGCGGCGTTCTGCGGGTTGCCCTTGGTCAGCGAGTCGTACGAGATCGAGTCGATCTGGATATGCTCGTCGAAGTAGAACAGGCCGGCGATCCACTGCAGCGGGCCCTTGTTGTTGGACTCGACACGGAACTCTTGCGAGAACTGCTTATGGTCAGGAATCAGGTCGGCGGTTTCAACCACGAATGGGATGAAGCCCGGGCCCATTGGTGGAGCGTAGGAAGCGCCGTAGCCGCCGTCCACGTCACCGCGCGAGAAGAACTCCAGCTTTTCGTAGCCGGTGATCGAGTGGAAGGTCAGGCCAGGGGTATCCCAGCGCAGGCGCAGGTTGGCGCCCTTGTTCTTCAGGCTTTGCGAGTTGCCGCCGTCGGTCGGGTAGGAACCGTAGTCGAAGTTGTCGACCAGCTCATTGGTGCCCTTCTTCAGGATATTGGCGCGGAACAGGGTGGCATTGCCATCCATGTCGCGGGCGTGCACGTTGAACAGCGCGCTGAAGTCCTTGTTAGGCTTGACCAGCACCTGGATGCGGCCGGCGTTGTCCTTGTAGCCTTCGAAATCGGTGGTTGGGGCGTTCGGACGATCGTTATGTACACGGTCGCCGCGGTGCTGCGATTGCAGGGAAACGCGGGCTGCCACAACTTCGTTCACTGGAATGTTGTACGCGCCTTCCAGGTTGCGTACGCGGTCCTTGCCGAAGCCCAGGTTCACATAGCCTTCCTGGCGGAATACCGGCTTGGCGGAGTCGAACTTGATCACGCCGGCTGGGGAGTTACGGCCGAACAGGGTGCCCTGTGGGCCGCGCAGCACTTCAACCTGGTCCACGTCGAACACAGGGAAGCCCTTCAGCATCGGGTTTTCCTGCACGATGTCGTCCATCACCAGGCCAACCGGCTGGGAGGCGTTCAGGTCGAAGTCGGTGTTACCCAGGCCGCGGATATAGAAACGCGGGAAGGTACGGCCGTAGTCGGATTCAACGGATACGGATGGCGAACGGCCGTTCAGGAAACGGATGTCCTGGCCACCGGAAGTCAGCACGTCCAGCTTCTCGCCCTTCAGGGTGGCGATTGCCATCGGCACGTCCTTGATGTTTTCAGCGCGGCGCTGTGCGGTAACAATCACAGTCTCCAGCTGGCCAGGCTTTTTTACTTCTTCGGTTGGCTGCGCTTCTTGCGCGCTTGCGTATTGCAGGGGAAAGGCGCCGGCGACTGCCAGGGCGATCAGGGAATGCTTGAGGCGTTTATCCATACCCAATGTTCCAATCTTAAAGAAAAGTAACGAAATGTTGCATTGGCGCGCATGTTAACACGAAAGTAAACTAGGTTAATTGCTTTCGAGTAAGCACTCATTTAGTTGACTTACGTATAAATAGGCAAGTAAAAACGTATTTGCCATACATATAGCGCCTGCGGCATAGTAGTGATCCACGAATCCATGCCCTGACAAGCGGATTCATGTATGTGAACAAGTAGTTGCAGTTTGATTACGTGCCTAAGATTTAATCAAGGGGACTTAGTCAAAATTTCATTTGTGTGTTGTTGACAAGCTACACGGAGCCTTAGCTTGCTTTGGCGCGAAAAAGCGATCCGAGGCACTCCATAAAAATATACAATAACGAACTTCCACGGAGCCCTTACATGAAAATCAAACAACTTAGTATGATGATCGCCGCAGTTACGGTCGCAGCAGGCGCACACGCCGCTGATCCGAAGCTGGGCATCGTGTACGACGCTGGCGGCAAGTTCGACAAGTCGTTCAACCAGTCCGCATTCGAAGGCGCCTCGCGCTTCCAGAAGGACACCGGTATCAAATTCATCGAAGTGCAAGCCAGCAGCGACACCCAGGCTGAGCAGGTGATGCGCGGCCTGGCCCGCAAGAACCTGGACCTGATCGCCGCAATCGGCTTCGCCCAGACCCAGGCCGTGCAGAAAGTCGCCAAAGAATTCCCGAAAGTCCGCTTCGTCCTGATCGACGGCGTGGCGCAAGGCAATAACGTCAATTCGGTGACCTTCAAGGAAGAAGAAGGTTCCTACCTGGTGGGCGTGGCCGCTGCCATGGCCTCCAAGACCAAGAAGCTGGGCTTCATCGGCGGCATCGACATCCCGCTGATCCGTACCTTCGCCTGCGGCTATGCCCAGGGCGCCAAGTCGGTCGACAAGAAGTCCGAAGTGATCTCCAATATGGTCGGCACCACCTCCGCCGCCTGGAACGACCCTGCCAAGGGCGGTGAGCTGGCGCGTGCGCAGTTCGACCGCGGCGTGGACGTGGTGTTCGCGGTGGCCGGCGGTTCCGGCATGGGCACCCTGCAGACTGCCAAGGAAAAGGGCAAGCTGTCGATCGGTGTGGACTCCAACCAGAACCACCTGTACCCGGGCTCCGTGCTGACCTCCATGGTCAAGCGCGTCGACAACGCCGTGTACGACTCCTTCATGCAGATGAAGAACGGCACCTGGAAGGCCGGCGTCACCGCCAAGGGCCTGAAGGAAGGCGGCGTGGACTGGGCGCTGGATGAGCACAACCGCAAATTGATCACTCCGGAGATCGAGAAGAAAGTCATGGGCGCGCGCAAGGACATCATTGACGGCAAGACCAAAGTCATCGATATCCGCACCACCAATGCCGCCTGCCCGGCCTAACCAGCAGTTCCAATAAAGAGAACGCGCCGACGGGAATTCCCGTCCGGCGCGTTTTTCAGTAAATAAGACCGAAAAATCCTTATGACGCCAGCAGTAGAATTCCGCAACATCTCCAAGCACTTTGGGGCGGTAAAGGCGAATACGGACGTCAGTTTCTCCATCGCCAAAGGGGCCATCCATGGCCTGGTGGGCGAGAACGGCGCCGGCAAGTCGACCTTGATGAGCATCCTTTACGGCTATTACCGCGCAGATGGCGGTGAGATCCTGCTGGACGGTAAGGTGCAGCACATCCACAACTCGCACGAGGCGATCCGCCTTGGCATCGGCATGGTGCACCAGCACTTCATGCTGGTCGAGAACATGACCGTGCTCGATAACGTGATGCTGGGCAGCGAAGGCGGCTTCCGCCTGCGCGAGCACCGCGCCGAGACCGAGAAGAAGCTGCGCGAAATCTGCCAACGCTATCGCCTCGACGTCGATCCGCTCGCCACCATCCAGGACCTGTCGGTGGGCGCGCAGCAGCGCGTCGAGATCCTGAAGCAGATCTACCGCTCGGCCAACATCCTGATCCTGGACGAGCCGACCGCCGTGCTGACCGCGCAGGAAACCGAATCGCTGTTCGAGATCCTGAAGCTGTTCAAGGAGCAGGGCAAGACCATCATCCTGATCACCCACAAGCTGCAGGAGATCAAGGACATCACCGACACCGTCACCGTCATGCGCGGCGGCCGTGTGGTGGGTGCAGTGCAGACTGCCGACACCACCAAGGAAGAACTGGCGCAGATGATGGTCGGCCGCCCGATCGAGAACAACCTGCCGCGCGGCGCCTATAACCCGGGCAAGCCGGTGCTGGAAGTGCGCAACTTGCAGCTGGCCGACGACAACGGCGTCAAGCTGCTGCAGGATATCGGCTTCACCCTGCGCGCCGGTGAGATCGTGGCGATTGCAGGCGTGTCCGGCAACGGCCAGTCCGAGCTGATGGAAATCCTGTCCGGCATGAAGCTGCCGACTTCCGGCGACGTAGACTTCGAAGGCAAGCCCCTGCCGTTCGCCGGCCGCAGCGACGCCGACGGCCTGCCGACCAAATTCCGCGAACTGGGCATCGGCCACGTGCCGGAAGACCGCCTGCGCGACGGCGTGATCAAGGCCTTTTCGGTCATGCACAACACCTTCTTCGGCTACCAGGACAAGGTAAAGAACAAGTGGGGCCTGATCGACTTCAAGGGCATCGCCCAGCGCTGCGCCGGCCTGCTGAAAGAGTTCGACGTACGCCCGGCCAATCCGGACCTGCGTATCGGGCTGCTGTCCGGCGGTAACCAGCAGAAGGTGGTGATCGCACGCGAAGTGCTGGCCAAGCCTAAGCTGATGCTGGTCGGCCAGCCGACCCGCGGCGTGGACATCGGCACCATCGAATCCATCCACACCCAGCTGCTCGCGCTGCGCGACCAGGGCGTGGCGATCCTGCTGGTATCGGTGGAGCTGGAAGAAGTGCGCGCCCTGGCCGACCGCATCCTCGTGATGTGCGGCGGCAAAATCACCGGCGAACTGAAAATCGACGAATTCGACACCACCCGCATCGGCCTGCTGATGGGTGGCATGCACAAGCACTGATTATGACTACGAACGATATGCCACGCTGGGCAACTGGCTTTGTCCTGCCCATCCTGAACCTGCTCTCCGCGCTGCTGGTTGCTGCGCTGGTGATCCACCTGCTCGGCGAAGATCCGCTCGAGTCGATGAAGATCCTGATCAACAGCGCCGTCGTCAATCCGGAAGGCTTGTCCTACACCCTGTTCTACGCCTCCACCTTCGTGTTCACCGGTCTCGCCGTGTCGATCGCGATGCAGGCCGGCCTGTTCAACATCGGCGCCGAAGGCCAGATGTACTTCGGCGGCCTGGGCCTGACCCTGGCCATGCTGGCGTTCGACGCTTCCCTGCCCTGGTACCTGCTGATCCCGGTCGGCATGATCGGCGCCGCCCTGTTCGGCGCGCTGTGGGCCTTCATCCCAGGCTACCTGCAAGCCAAGCGCGGCTCGCACATCGTGGTGACCACCATCATGTTCAACTTCATCTGCGCCTCGCTGATGAACTTCGTGATCGTGAAATACCTGATCCCGGCCGGCGAACAGAATACCGCCTCGCGCGTGTTCTCGGCCGCCGCCGAAATGACGCGCCTGAACGGCCTGTTCCCGATCCTGGGCGAAACCCCGCTGAATATCGGCTTCTTCTTCGCCATCATCGCGCTGGTGGTGTACGGCGTTGTGATGAGCCGCTCCGCCTGGGGCTACAAGGTGCGCGCACTGGGCCTGAACCAGCACGCCGCCCACTACGCCGGCGTCAAGATCAGCGCCATGATCATCATCGTCATGCTGATTTCCGGCGCGCTGGCAGGCCTGGGCGCGGTCAACTCCATCATGGGCTCGACCCACTACCTGTCGCTGAACTTCGTTGGCGGCGCGGGCTTTGTCGGTATCGCGATTGCGCTGATGGGCCGCCAGCATCCGGTCGGCATCTTCCTGTCCTCCGTGCTGTTCGGCGCGCTGATCCAGGGCGGCTTCGACCTGTCGCTGGAAAAACCGAACATTCCAACTGAAACCTTCATCTTCATCCAGGGCTTGATCATCCTGTTCTGCGGCGCTATGGAAAACCTGTACGCCCCGGCCATCATCAAGCTGATCAAATCGCGCAAGGGCTAATACCATGACTTTCGAAGATCTCCACCTGGGCTCCATCCTCGTCTCCACCGTGCGCAATGCGCCGGTGCTGATTTTCGCCGCCATGGCCGGCCTGTTCGCGGAACGCTCCGGCGTGATCGACATCGGCCTGGAGGGCAAGATCCTGGCCTCCGCCTTCGTCTCCGCCGCCGTCGCCTTCGCCACCAAGAACCCATGGATGGGCATCCTGGCCGGCATGGCCGTCTCCGTTGCGCTGGCCATGCTGCAAGGCTTCGTCGCCATCACCCAGAAGGGCAACCAGCTGGTAGGCGGCATCGCCATCAACATTGCCATGAGCGGCCTGACCTTCGTGGTCGCGCAATACTTCTTCCAGCAAGGCGGCCGTACCCCCGACCTGGGCGAAGCGCGCCTGTTCGACGTGGTGCTGCCGGGCACCGCCGCTGTCGCCGACGTGCCCTTCCTCGGCTGGTTCTACACCAAGCTGATTGGCGGCCACTCCGTGCTGGTCTACCTCGCGTTTGCGCTGGTACCGCTGGTGCACTGGTTCCTGTACCACTCCCGCTTCGGCCTACGCCTGCGCGCCTGCGGCGAAAACCCGCACGCCGCCGATGCGGCCGGCGTCTCGGTGGAACGCACCCGCTACGCCGCCATGCTGATCGCCGGCATCCTGTGCTCGTTCTCCGGCGCCTACCTGGCCATCGTGCAATCCGGCTTCTTCCTGCGCGACATGTCGGCTGGCGCCGGCTACCTGGCGCTGACCGCCATGGTGTTCGGCAACTGGCGTCCGGTGTACACCTTCCTCGGCTGCCTGATGTTCGGCTTCTTCGGCGCCGTGCAGATCCAGCTGGAAGGCGTCGACCTGCCGGTAATCGGCCGCATCCCAGGCGCCCTGATCCAGATGGTTCCATACGTCGTGACCGTGATCGTGCTGGCCGGCCTGATGGCCAAGTCGGTGGCGCCAAAAGCCATCGGCGTACCGTTCGTCAAGTCGCGTTAAATCGGCGCCAAATTCGGTACCAGGTCTGACAATCGAACAAAGAGAAACGGGGCGAAAACGCGATATAGCGTTTTTGCCCCGTTTTGATTTAGATCCAAGGTGTGTCATCCGTGTCCGAATGACAGACCTGGCATCGGTTTAAGGCCAGATTTTTTGCAGCATGGCGGCCAGGTTGTAGCCGCCCTTGATCAGCTGTTCACGCGCGATGGCGGAGGACGGCACCGGGTAATTATCCGGCACAGTCATCGCCCACACGGTATAGGTGGAACCGCTGCGGCTGGTCTGCTTGGTTGCCAGGCCAACCTTTACGTCGGCGTAGGCTTGTTTGGAGACCGCCAGCGAATCATTGGCCCACTGCACCGGCCAAGTGCTCACATCGCCTTTGGCCAGGGTCACAATCGGCTTGCCGTCGATTGCCCACTTGGTGAATCCATCCACCGTGCGCTGGCTGCTGCGGCGCATTGCGTAATCGACCACGGTGGTGTCCCAGTAGGAGTGGAACGGCTTGGTCGGGTATTTCGACACTTCCGCGTCTTCGCCAGGAATAACCTTGGCGCTGGCTGCTTTCAGCAGGGCTTCGTCCATCTGCAGGTTATTGCCGCCGCGCGAGTCGAAGATGTTCAGCGAGTCGACTTCCTTTTCGGTCTTCGGCACCACGAACTTGCCGTCCTTGTCGACGAAGGCTGCACCCACGTGCAATGGCTGGTGGATGTCGCCGGCCAGGTGGGTCAGGATCAGCAGCGCCTGGCGCGGCGTGAACTTGCCGTCGCCCTTGCCCTGCAGGGTGGCGATGCATTGCTGCATGGTCTGCACGATATCGTGTTCGGCTGTGCCGACGCCGTGCAGGTGGTATTCGTTCAGCTGGAACGGTACGTCGGTGTAGTGGTACTCAGTGTGCTTTGGATGCGCAGCGACGTAATCATTCATCTCCTGCGACTGCGGGCCGCAGAAAGTGCCCTTCACGCAGTCGGCCCAGTTGGCAACCTTTTCCAGGTTCTCGCCTTGCAGCAGCAACGCGGCGATCTGCTTCTCGGCATTGGTGCCCTTGAGCAGGTTGTCGGCGATGGCGCCGACGATGCGGTGGCCGGCATTGCCCCAGGCCATGGCGTTGTTGGCGGCGAAGGCGCCGGCCAGTGCAGCGATCAGTACGATTTTCTTCATTCTTCTTTACCTTTGCTAGGTTTCGGGTAGTCCTTGTTGATGTCGATCGGCTGCGCGTACGGCGACGACCATGCCTGCTCTTGCACGGCGTACAGGCGCTTGGCCATGGCGTCGTTGCGCATCACCACTTCCAGGTTGCGCGACAGGTCGAAGTAGCCGCCGGCCCAGTTGCTGGTGCCGACCCAGGCCAGCTTGCCATCGATGACCATGGTTTTGCTGTGCCACACGCGGGCGAACGGGATGAAGCCGGTCGAGGCTTTCGGCAGCGTGACGATGCGGATTTCCACATTCGGCAGCATGGCCAGCGATTTAAGGTGGTGGATGGCCGGCTTCTCGGTGTTCCAGTTCGACACCAGCAGCTTGACCTTGACACCGCGCGTGGCGGCAGCGCGCAGCGCGTTGTCGACCACGGCGTAGAACGGGCGGGTGCCGTTCGGGCCGTAGCTCAAAGGCGCGTAGTCCAGCATGGAGACGCGGATCTCCTGTTTGGCGTCGGCCAGCAGCGCCGGCAGCACGGTTTCGGAGTCGGCCACGCCGACCGGATTGTAGGCGGCCGGGCTGGCGACCAGGAAGCTGGCGTCGGCCGGCAGCGCTACTGGCGCGCCGGCAATCCCCTTGGCCTGCACCGGCGCGACGGTCTTGCCGGCGGCCAACGCGGCCTGGGCGTTCCAGTCCTGCTCGAAGATGGCCTGCACCTGGCCCGCCACCTTGGCGTCGGTGATGCGCAGGCCGGTTTCGTGGATGTGCGTGAAGGCGCGCCAGTCGAAGTTCTGGCTGCCGACGAAGGCGATCTTGCGGTCCACGGTCAGGTATTTGGCGTGGATGATGCCGTTGCCGGTCAGCTGGTTCACGTCCAGCACGCGCATCTCCAGGTTCGGGATGGCGCGCAGGCGCTCCACGGTGGCCTTTTCCGACAGGCCGCTGACGCCCTTCTTGTCGATCAGGAAGCGGATCTTCACACCGCGCTTGCCGGCCGCTTCCAGGCGCTCGATCACTTTCTCGAACGGCGCACCAGGCACGCTGGCCACGTAGAACTGGCCGATGCAGATTTCGCTCTTGGCGTTGTCGAACAGCTCGGCCCACACTTCGATCGGGCCGCGCAGGTCGTCGCTTTTCAGCGTGGTCTCGACCGGTGCGGTTTGTACCAGTTCAAAGCCCGGCACCTGGAAGTCCGCGTGGGCGCTGCCGAAGCAGGCCGCCAGTGCGGCGGCGAGGAGATAACGGCGCATAGCCATCCTTTCTTTATTTGATGCGCACAATGCGCGGGACGGCGCCATAGGTGCCGGCTGGTTTATTGTCCTGCTCCAGGCGCTGCAGGTAGCTTCGCAGCGCGTCGACGTCGCGCACGCCGGTTGGCGCCTGGTTGCTGCCTTCGCGGAAGGTCACGAAACCGTCGTTGCCCTCCGCCAGGAAATTGAATACCGCCACGCGGTAGCTGGCGCCGTCTTCGATCGCTGCTCCGTTCAGCTTGACGCTGTCGCGCACAATGCGCTGACCCAACGGCCGGCGTCCATCCCACGCGTAGCTGAAGCCTTCCGATACCTGCAGCACGCCGCGTTTTTCGGCCTCCACGCCGCCCCATTGCCCTTCCAGCAATTTGAAGATCTGGGCCCCGGTCAGGTTCATCACCACGATCTCGTTCCCGAACGGCAGCACGGCCTGTACGTTGGCGACGTTGGCGATATGGTCCTTGCCCGCATCCAGGCTGGTGCGCACGCCGCCGGTATTGGTGAAGGCGATCTGCGCGCCCCATTTGCGCCCGGAAGCGAGGATGGCGTCCGCCACGATCTGCCCCAGCGGCGATTCGTCGGCATTCGGCATCAGGGTCTTGCTGATCGATGGCACGGCCAGGCGCGCCACCGGCTTGCTCAGCTCCGCGTGGCTGCGCTTGCGCAGGTCGGCCAGCAAGGCATCGACTTCGGGCACGCCGGCATAACGCCCCGGCTCCACCACGATATTGCGCGCGCTGGTGTCCACCACGGCGCCGCTCTGGCGGTCCACCACCAGCGTTATGCGCGACAGTATGTGGCCGAACTTTTCCGCCTGCGTCACCAGCTTGCCGTCCACACGGCACAGGTAGCCGGTATGCGAGTGCCCGCTCACCACCAGGCGGATGGCCGGGTCGAGGCGCTTCACCACGTCGACGATATCGCCCGACAGGTCGCCGCAGTATTGCTGGTCATAGCGCGCTTCGGTGCGGCCGCCCTGGTGGATCAGCACCACGAACACCGTCGCGCCCTGCGCGCGCAGCTCCGGCAGCAGCCGGTTCACGGCCTGCGCCTCGTCGATGAATTCCAGGCCGCTGACGCCGCCGGCGGCCACCAGCTCCGGTGTCGCCTTCAGCGTGGTGCCGATAAAGGCGATTTTGACGCCCTTCACTTCGGCGATGTGATACGGCGGCAGCAGCGGCTGGCGGGTGCGCGTATCGATCACGTTGGCCGCCAGATAGCTGAATTTCGCTCCCTCGTGCGGCGAATACTTGCAGGCCTTGTCCGGGCGCGGCGAATTGGCGCAGCCGCCCTTGGCCTGGCGCAGCAGCTCCACGCGGCCATTGTCGAATTCATGGTTGCCGACGGAAGTGGCGCGCATGCCCAGCATGTTGAGCGCCTGGATGGTCGGCTCGTCGGCGAACATGGCCGACATTGCCGGGCTGGCGCCGATCATGTCGCCGGCGCCCACCAGCAGCAGGTCCGGGTCTTCCTGGCGCCAGGCTTGCAGCGTGGCCGCCAGCGCATCGATGCCGCCGGCCTTGGCGCTATCGCCGAAGCGCGAGGCTTCCAGGTGGCCATGCAGGTCGTTCAGGCCGACCAGGTTCAGTTCTACCTGGCTGTCCGGGCGCTGCAGCGCGCAACCGGCCAGCAGGGCAGCCAGGGCTAATGGACGCAGAAAAAGCTTCATAAAATCGCAGGCTGGATAAAAGTAGATTGTACAAGCCGCGCCGGCTGCGGCGCGGCTGCGAAACGTTATGTTACGCACAAAAAAAACGGGCCTTGCGGCCCGTTTTCATGCGGTTCTAAGCAGCTTAGAACTCGTAACGCAGGGATGCCTGGATCGACCACTGCGATTCGCCGCGAACCTGGCGAACATCGTAGTCTTCCACAGCGTCACGCACGCGGTACACGTACTTGCCGGTAACTGGGTCAACACCGCCGAAGTCCACGAAGGAACGCGACACGCCGCCGGACGAGGAGTAGCCAACTTCGTTGATGTGGCCCCAACGCTTGTTCAGCAGGTTACCCAGGTTCTGGATATCGAAGCGGAACACGCCTTTGTGACCGGTCATGAAGCCAGGGATCTCTTGCGAGATACGCAGGTCGAAGTTGTGCGCCCATGGAGCGAACGATTCGCCGCGCTTCACGATGCCGCCCTTGCTGTTACGCAGAGCGCGGTACTGGTTAACAACTGCCCAGAACTTGTCTTCGTTAGCGTGGTTGGTTGCGGTGTCGCCAGCAAAGATCACGTCGCCCGAACCTGGTGCACGTGGGATGTACATCAGGTCGTTGGAGGTGATGCTGTCGCCGTTGGCGTCGTTGTTGAAGGTCCAGTTGTACGGCTTACCGGAACGGCCTTCGTAGTTCAGGCCGAAGGTGGTGCGGTAGTTGCCGAAGAAGGCCTTACGGAAGTTCACCAGGGCTGCGATACGGTCCTTCACCATGTACTGGGAATTCGCCACCACGTTTTCGTTCGGGTTGAACGAACCACGGGCGCCGTAGGTCGAGCTGGCGGTCGAAGCCTGCAGCGGCGACACTTCTTCAGCATCGGTGTAGGTGTACGACACGGACCAGCCGAAGCCACCGATCAGCGGACGGCTCAGGGACACGGTCGCCAGGTTGGACTGGCCTTCCTTGGTGTTGGTTGCCACGAACACGTTGCCGAAGGCTGCATTGCTCAGTGCCTTGTTACGGGCGCCGGCGCAGTTGAAGCCGTTGACGGTGCCGGTGGTGATCATGCCGCCGGTGGCGTTCCAGCAGTTCGGGTTCAGGCCCTGGGTGGTGTAGTACAGCGCGCGGCCGTCGGTACCGGTCTTGGTCGCTTCGCCCAAGTTCAGGTTACGGTAGTAGATACCGTCCTTGGTGCGCAGCGCCAGCAGTTCGGTGGTCAGGACCATGTTGTACCAAGGCAGTTCGTGGTCGAATGCCAGGTTGGCTTTCCAGATCGAAGGCTGACGGAAGCCTGGAGCCAGTGCATCCACGTTGGCAGCGGAAGTCGCGCCCGGGAAGTTGGTCACTTGCTTGGTCACGTCAGGGTTGAAGGTGCCGTTCGGGCAAGCCGAGGTGGTGGAACCGGAGCAGCTGACGGTGCGGGTTGCCACGCCGTTGTTCTGGTATGGGTTGGCCATCCAGACCGACATCGCCACGCCCTGGAACAGGCCGGCGCCGCCGCGAACCTGGGTTGGACGCTCGTGGTCAATTTTGTAGTTGAAGCCAACGCGCGGCTGCCACAGTTTCTGGCCGTCGATGGTGTTGGTGTTGTCCAGGCCGAAACCGCCGGTGGCGCGGGCGCCGGTGGCTGGGTTGCCGGCAACGTAAGCTGCCTGCACCGCGGCGTTGCGGGTTGGACGCTCAGGCAGATCGGTCATGTCGACGCGCACGCCGGCATTCACGGTCAGGCGGTCGGTCACGCTCCAGGTGTCCTGTACGAACAGGCCGGTGTTCTTCAGGGTGAAGTGCGCGATCGCGTCATCGAAGGTGCGGCCAGCGGCTGGCACCTGCACCGAGAAGCTCGATGGACGGCCGTTGCCGAAGTTTTCCAGCATGGCTTGTACACGCTGGTCGTAGCTCAGGTTGTTACAAGTAGCAGGGGTGGCCTGGAACGAGTACACAACGTTGTCGATACACGCGAAGGTGTAGTTGCCGTATACGTTCTGCAGGAAGATGTTGGTAACTTCGTTCTTGTTCATGTCCGCGCCGAACTTCAGTTCATGCGCGCCCAAGCTCCAGTTGGCGCCGACGTACATGTCGTCGGTATTGGTGCCCAGCACGTTACGCTGACGGCTGAACTCGGTACCTGCGTTCAGGAAGCGGTTCGCGGTCGATACGCCGGCTGGAGTGCCGGCCGGGTTGGCGCCGGTGAACTGGAAGCCCATTGCCGGCAGGGTGGAGCCGACCTTTGGTACGGCGTCGTACTGGCGGTTGGACCACTTGACTTCGGTCGAGAAGTTCGGGGTCCAGTCGGAGTAGAGCTGGGCCACTTTGGTTTCCAGGACCTTGCCCTGGGTGTACCAGTTCGAGCTCAGCGACAGGCTGCTGGAGCCGAAGCCGGAGAAGATTGGCTCAGCCTGGTCGGTCTTGGACCAGCGGACCATCATGCGGTGGTCGTCGTTGATGTTCCAGTCAACCTTCACCAGCTTGTCGGTCACGTTCATGGCCGCGCCGCTGGCTTCCATGCCGCCCAGGTCCATGCCGTACTTGGACTTGGCCAGAGCCGAGATGGAGGAGATCGCCGCTGGGGTGATACCGATGTTGGTCAGGCTCGAACCCAGTGGGCCGAAGGCCGGGGTCGACAGGCTCGACTTGTACTTTTCGTAGTTGACGAAGAAGAACAGCTTGTCCTGGATGATCGGGCCGCCCAGGGTCGCGCCCTTGGTGGTGGTCTGGAATGGCTGTGGCTTGGTGTAGGCGCCGGTCGACAGGTTGAAGCGGTCGCCAGCCATGTCTTCGTTACGGAAGACGGTGTACACGGAGCCCTTGAACTTGTTGGTACCGGACTTGGTCACGGCGTTGATGTTGGCGCCGGTGTAGCCCTTCTGGGTCACGTCGTAGTTGGCGACGTTGATCTGGGACGACTGGATCGCTTCGATCGAAATTGGCTGCTTGGCGAACGGCGAACCGGAGCCTTCCAGGCCGAAGGTGTCGCTCACGGCCACGCCGTCGATGGTCATCGAGTTGAAGCGCGAGTTCTGGCCGGCTACGGAGATCTCGTTACGCTCCTTGTCGGTCTGCGAAACGCGTGGGTCCATACGCGCGTAGTCTTGCAGGCTGCGCTGGATCGAACCCTGGATTTCCAGATCAGCGGAGCTGATCGTGGTCACGGTGCCCTGGGTTGCCTTGTTGAACTTGTCAGCGCGGGCAGCGTTGGAACCGGCGATGGTCACGGTCTGCATGGCCTGGCCGATGGTGGCGTCCACGGAAGCGGTTTCAGCCAGTTCGACGAAGATGTTATCGCGCTTTTCGGAAACGCCGTTCTTGGTAATGGTGATGGTGTACGGGCCACCGGCGCGCAGGCCGCGGGCAACATAACGGCCTTCGGCATCCGTGGTCACGGTGCTGACCGAGCCGGATTCCACGTGCACGATGTGCACGGTTGCGCCAGCTGCTGGCTTGCCGTCGGAGGCAGAAATACGGCCGCCAATCGCGGAGGTCGTGTTCTGCGCGAATGCCGGAGCGGCAAACACGAGGGACAGGCTCAACGCGATTTGCGTCAGCCGGAGCCGTTTATGATTCATCATTGATATACCCCAAAAGAGAACAAAATATTGGTAAATGTCGCCAACTCACTGCAAAGTGTCGACGCATTTGCGCTTTTTACTAAATGTTGCAAAAAATAGCAGCCGCCCAGCGATTTTAGGCACCCTTGGTGACAAGGGTGCTACAGCGTTATGACAAACTTGTGACGCCTGTGACCATTCAGACGTGGTGGACGTATCTTTCCGTCAACTATGCCTGAAATGTGTCATTCAACACAAATTCATTTTCCTTTAGGTATTTATACGTAGGGAAAATAAATTGCATATCGTTATACGTTTTTTTGAAATTACAGAGGGCTTTAAGGCGGCATTATAAAGAATCGCCACGCCTTGGAGGGAAATGCAACGTTGGGGATTTGTAACTGGAGGGGGCACTTGTGGCGAAAGGGCCACAAGTGCGCTCAAACAGAGGCTTACTTCAGCGAAGCTGCCACCTCGGCTTCGAACTTGGCGAAACGCGCGTCCAATTGCTTCAACAGGCGCTGTTTGTCGCTGTCGGCCAGGAAGCCGTAACGGATGCTGTCATATGACAGCTTCTTCACTTCCGCATAGCTGGTTTTGTAGCGGCTGGCGAACAGCACGTACTCGTTCGACAAGGTGTTACGGCTGACGCCGGTATCGTCGCTCGACAGCACAAACGGCACGCCATATTTGCGGTAGATGTTAACTGGGTGCATCTCACCCTTCACGCCCAGGATGAATTCGTTTGAAGTCAGGTTCACTTCGACTGGAATATTTTTCTCGCGCATCTTTTTCAGGATAGCCAGCGGCTGGCTCTCATGGGCGATGTCCATGCCGTGGCCGATGCGCTTGGCGCCGGCGATGTCGATGGCTTCGGCGATGTGGAACTTCAAGCCTTCCGGCGGCACCTGGCCCAAGGCCAGCTCGCCGGCGTGCAGCGACAGCTTGACGCCCGGGTACTTGGCGCTCAGGAATTTATACATGCGCATGTGCAGCTTGTAGTCGCGCATCGAGACTGGATAGTGCTCGGCGCCAACAATATTCACCGACACCACCTTCTTGTTCTGGCTGGCGATCTTGAAACCGGCGGCCATCTGCGAGAACACGATGGAAGGCGACAGGAAGCGCAGCACGAAGGGCTGGTAACGCATGGTGAAGTTGTCGTCGTCGATGCCGGCGCTGCTGCTGTCGACATAGGCGCTGTAGTCGGCGATGCCCTTATTGAAAGCCGGGCTGGCTTCCAGCTTGGCCAGGTAGGCGGCGAAGGCCGCTTCGTCGCTCAGCTTGCCGTCGAATTCGGCGTCGAAGGTGATCGGGGCGATCTCGAAGACGGTTTCGATATAGCTGACATTTTCGGCGATAGCGCGTTCTTTCAGGCGTTTCTGGCCGTCATTGCCATTGGTCGATGCCACGCCGTCAAAGCGCAGGAAGGTGGTGAAGAAGGCCAGGTCGGGCGGCAGCTGGTTCTCGGTGTGGTTGTAGAAGTCCATCACCGACCACTTGTGCATCAGCGAGCGGTAGGCGACCGGGTCTTTTTCCAGTTCGGCAACGGTGGCGCAGTTCTTGCGGTCGGCCGCCTTGTCGGTCTGCACGCTCCAGGTGGTCTTGTCGATGCAATAGCCCAGCTTGTCGACCCACTCCAGGTATTGCTCGGCATAAATGGAGCCCGAGTAGTGGTGGTGCAGGTCGGCGCCCTTCGGCATATTGTTGAAGAACATGGTCAGCTCTGCCGTTTTCGGCGCCGGGCCGGCCACCAGGGAGGCGAAGTGGCGCGCGGTTGCTTCGGCGGCGGTCGGGGCGGATTGGGCACCCGGCGCGGCAAAGGCGGCGGAAACCGCGGCGGCGATCAGCAGGCTGGACAAGTTCTTGGGCATGGCGTTCCTTTATCAGTGTGCTTGGTGGACCAGCTGCCCTGCCGAATACGTTGCCGCAATGGCACGGTCATCTCCCAGCAGCGCCAGCGCGAACAGCTGTTCTTCCAGGCTGTCGGTATTGGCGCTGCGGCGTGCCAGCAGCGGCGTGGCCTGCGGGTCGATCACGATGAAGTCCGCTTCGCGGCCGGCGGCGAAACTGCCGATAGTGTCGTCCAGGTGCAGGCTGCGCGCGGCGCCCAGCGTCGCCAGGTAGAACATGCGCATGGCAGGCAGGTAGCTGCCCTTCAAGCGCGCTACTTTATAGGCTTCATTCATGGTTTGCAACATGCTGAAGGAGGTGCCGGCGCCGACGTCGGTGGCCAGCGACAGCAGCATGCCGGCCTTGTCGGCTTGCTCGAAATCGAACAGGCCGGAGCCCAGGAACAGGTTGGAGGTCGGGCAGACGGCGGCGGCGGACTTGGTCTCGGCCATGCGGGCACGGTCGTTCTCGTCCAGCCAGATGCAGTGGCCGTAGACGGCGCGCGGACGCATCATGCCGTAGCGGTCGTAGACGTCCAGGTAGCTGCGCGCCTCCGGGAACAGCTGCTTGACCCAGGCGCATTCTTCCTTGTTTTCCGAGACGTGGGTTTGCAGGAAGGTGTCCGGGTAATTGCGCGCCAGCTCGCCGGCCAGCTGCATCTGCGCTTCCGTGGAGGTGGGGGCGAAGCGCGGGGTGATGGCGTACAGCGAGCGTTCGTGCTTGTGCCAGCGCTGGATCAGGGCTTCCGTCTCCAGCGCGCCGCTTTCGGCGGTGTCGCACAGGAAGTCGGGGCAGTGGCGGTCCATCATGACCTTACCGGCGATCATGCGCAAGTTGCGCTTTTCGCTGGCGGTGAAGAAGGCGTCCACCGATTGCGGATGCACGGTGCAGTACACCATGGCGGTGGTGGTGCCATTGCGCAGCAGCTCGTCGAGGAAGAATTCGGCGACCTGCGCGCTGTGCGCCGGGTCGGCGAACTGGCGCTCGGTCGGGAAGGTGTATTGCTCCAGCCATGGCAGCAGGCCTGGCGCCGGCGAGGCGATCATGTCGGTCTGCGGGTAGTGCACGTGGGCGTCGATGAAGCCGGGCATGATGATCTTGCCGCGGTAGTCGTGCACCGGTGCGTCCGGCGCCAGCGTGTGCGCCAGGGTGGCGTAGTCGCCGGCTGCCTGCACCTTGCCGTCTGCGACGATCAGCAGGCCGTCTTCGTGCCAGGCGTGGGCGCGTTCGATGAAGGCCGGATCGGCGTGAAAATGCAGCAAGCCTGCTCGGTAGGCTTGCACGCTGGATTGCTTGCTCATTCTTTATTCTTTCGCCTGGGATTCCCAGACCATCAGTAGTTGTGCTGCGACCGACGCGGCGATGACGGCCGGTGCTTTGTTGATGATACCCGGTAGGCCGACCGGGCATACCATGGTGTCGGCGCTCAGGCCTTTGGCTTCCATGCGGCTGGTGAATTGGGCGCGCTTGGTTTTGGATCCGATCAGGCCGAACCAGCCTACCCTTTCCCTTGCTGCGATGGCTTCGCAGAGGCGCTGATCGAGGGCGTGGCTGTGGGTCATGACCAGGTAGCTGGCGTTGTCGGGGGCTTCTTCGACGCAGGCTTCGGGTGTATCGGTGGCTTCGATGGTGACGTTGTCCGGAATCTGGTCGGGGAACATGGCGTCGCGTTCGTCGACCCAGGTCACGCTGCAGGGCAGCTCGGCCAGGGCGCGCACGATGGCCGCGCCGACGTGGCCGGCGCCGAACAGGACCAGGTGGGCTCGAGGGGCGTTGATCGCGTCGACCAGCCAGCGGCGGCCGCCTTCGTCAGTGCGGATGTGGGTTTGCGCATGGCGCTCGTCGATGATGCGGCTCTCGGCCGGGCCGTCGAGGGCCACGATACGGCAGGTATCCTCCTTGCGCCGCTGGCGGAGCTGCGCGAGGACGCGTTCCAGGTCGCCGCTCACCGGCTCAAACAACAGCCACACGACGCCGCCACAGCATTGCCCCAGGCTCGGACCGAGCGGGAAGCGCTCCAGGCGCGCCGCGGCCACGGGCGCGGCGGCGGCGGACGTGGCGAGGATGTCGCGGGCGATGGCGAGGGCCTTGTGTTCGAGGTGGCCGCCGCCGATGGTGTCTTGCTGGCCGTCGGCGGTAACGAGCATGTGGGTGCCCGCTTCGCGCGGCACCGAACCTTCGGCGCGTGCGACCGTGACGAGGACTGCCGGCACGCCGGCTGGAGTCAACCAGTCCGCCATATCAGCCTGCCGCGCCCGGCGCAACCGCCGCTTCGACTGCGCTGATGGCGCGCAGGATCTCTTCGCTGGTGGCCGGCGCATTGAGCGGCGGATTCACGCGATGCTCGCCGACGGCGGAAACCGCGTCGCGAATCGCGAAGAACACCGAGAACGGCAACAGCAGCGGCGGCTCCCCCACCGCTTTCGAGCGATGGATGGAATCCTCAACATTCTTGTTGGCGAACAAACGCACCCGGAAATCCGCCGGGCAGTCGGAAATGCCCGGGATCTTGTAAGTCGACGGCGCATGCGTCATCAGCTTGCCCGCCGGGTTCCACCACAGCTGCTCGGTGGTCAGCCACCCCATGCCCTGGATGAACGCCCCTTCCACCTGGCCGATATCAATCGCAGGATTCAGCGACTGGCCGGCATCGTACAGCGCGTCGGCACGCAACAGCTTCCACTCGCCGGTCAGCGTATCCACCACCACTTCCGACACCGCAGCGCCGTACGCATAGTAGGAGAACGGATGCCCGTTCATGGTCTTCGGATCCCAATGCAAATGCGGCGTAGCATAGAAGCCGTCCGACCACAGCTGCACGCGCGCCAGGTAAGCCTTCTGCACCAGCGCCGCGAACGGCACGCTCTGCCCGTTCACATGCACCTCATTGGCGTAGAACCGAACGGCCGACGCTTCGCCGCCCAAGGTCTTGGCCGCAAACTCCGCCAGGCGCTGGCGGATCTGGCCAGCAGCGTCCTGCGCCGCCTTGCCGTTCAAGTCCGCGCCGGTGGAGGCTGCGGTGGCGGAGGTATTCGCCACCTTGCTGGTATCGGTCGCCGTCACGCGCACGTGCGACAGGTCCAGCCCCAGCTCGTGCGCCACAACCTGCGCCACCTTGGTATTGATGCCCTGCCCCATCTCCGTGCCGCCATGGTTGACCAGCACCGAGCCATCGACATACACATGCACCAGTGCGCCCGCCTGGTTCAGGTGGGTCACATTGAAGGCGATGCCGAACTTGACCGGCGTCAGCGCCAGCCCGCGCTTCAGCACCGGGCTGGAGGCGTTGTAGGCGGCAACGTCAGCGCGGCGCGCGCGGTATTCGCTGCTCTGCTCCAGCTCCGCCACCAGTTCATGAATCACGTTATCCACGATCACCTGGCCGTATGGCGTCTGGTTGCGCTCCGTCTTGCCGTAGAAATTCAGGCGGCGGATATCCAGCGCATCGCGCCCCAGGTTGCGTGCAATCTCGTCGATCACGTACTCGATGGCGATGGCGCCCTGTGGGCCGCCAAAGCCGCGGAACGCGGTGTTCGACTGGGTATTGGTCTTGCCGCAGCCGGCATGGATCTCAACGTCCGACAGGTAGTAGGTATTGTCGAAGTGGCAGACCGCGCGTGTCGCGACTGGGCCGGACAAATCGGCCGAGAAGCCGGCGCGCGAAGTCATGTCGACCTTGGCCGCCACGATGCGGCCCTCATCGTCGTAACCGACTTCGTACTCGTAATAGAAGCAGTGCCGCTTGCCGGTCACCATCATGTCGTCATCGCGGTCGGCGCGCAGCTTGACCGGCTTGCCGGTGCGCGCGGCAGCGATGGCCGCCGAAGCCGCCCACAAGGCCGACTGCGACTCCTTGCCGCCGAAACCACCGCCCATGCGGCGGCACTCCACTGTCACATGGTTCGAATGCAGGCCCAGCGCGTGCGCCACCACGTGCTGCATTTCGCTCGGGTGCTGGGTCGAGCACTGCACCAGCATGGCCCGGCCCTCTTTCGGGATCGCATAGGCGATCTGGCCTTCCAGGTAGAACTGCTCCTGGCCGCCGACATATAGCTGGCCTTTCACGCGATGCGGCGCCTGCTCGAAGGCCGCCTGCGCGTCGCCGCGCAGCAGCTTCATTGGCGGCAGCACGTAGGAACCGGCCGCCTTGGCCGCTTGCGGCGTCAGGATCGCTGGCAGCTCTTCGTAGCCCACTACGCCGCGCTTGGCCGCGCGGCGCGCATTGGTGTGCGAGTCCGCCACCACGATGAAGATCGGCTGGCCGACATACTGCACCAGGCCATCGGCCAGGATCGGGTCGTCATGGATGATCGGGCCGCAGTCATTGGTGCCCGGGATATCGGCCACGGTGAACACCGCCACCACGCCCGGTGCGGCCCGCACCGCATCCAGGTCCAGCGAGGTAATACGTGCATGGGCCTTGGACGACAGGCCCAGCGCCGCGTGCAGGGTGCCCTGCAGCTCGGGGATATCGTCGGTGTAGGTGGCCTGGCCCAGCACGTGCAGCTCGGCCGATTCGTGCGGGCGCGGAATGCCGACGCCGGTCCAGGTGGCGGCCTTCAGTTCAGGGGTGACGGGATGGTTCATGATGCCTCCACGGCAAACGCATTGACGGCATTGGCCGCCAGCGGCGCATCGCTGCGCGTCTCCAGCCAGAAGCGGCGCAGCAGGTTCTGCGCCGTCTTCATGCGGTATTCACTGCTGGCGCGCATATCGCTCAAAGGCGCGTAGTCGCGCGCCAGGGCCGCCATGGCATCGGCCAGCGCAGCCTCGCTCCAGGCGCGGCCCGCCAGCGCGGCTTCGGCCTGCGCCGCGCGTTTGGGCGTGGCCGCCATGCCGCCGAACGCGATGCGTGCTTCGGTAATCTGATCGCCGTCCATGCGGAATGCAAACGCTGCGCAAACGGCGGAAATATCCTGGTCGAAGCGCTTGGCCAGCTTGTAGGTGCGGAAGCGCACATCGGCACGCGGCAGCGGCACGCGCAGGGCCTGCACGAATTCGTCCGGCTGCAAGTCCTTCTTCATGTAATCGAGGTAGAAGCTTTCCAGCGCCAGTACGCGCTCGCCCGCCGCACCGCACAGCACGACCTGCGCGCCCAGCGCGATCAGCCACGGCATCGAATCGCCGATCGGCGAGCCGTTGGCGACATTGCCGCCCAGGGTGCCGGCATTGCGGATCGGCAGCGAAGCGAAGCGCTGGCGCATCTCGCCCAGTTCCCGCGGGTAGTGCTGGCACAACACGTTGTAGGCATCTTCCAGCGACACGCCGGCGCCGATTTCCACCGCGCCGTCCAGCGCCCGCACGGTCTTCAGCGCATCGACATGGCCAAGGTAGATGATGTCGCCCAGCTCGCGCATCTGCTTGGTGACCCACAGGCCGACGTCGGTGGAGCCGGCCAGCAAGGTAGCGCCCGGGTTGGCGGCGCGCAGCTGGATCAGTTCATCCAGGGTGCGCGGAGCCAGGAAGGTCTGGCCGTGCGCGGAGTAGACCGCCAGCGAGTCGCGCTTCAGCGCCTCCAGCTGCTCGGCCACACGGGCCGCATCGAACTGCACTTGCGGCAGTTCGACCATGCGCTGGGCGGCGTCGATGATCGGACGGTAGCCGGTGCAGCGGCACAGGTTACCCGACAGGCAGTCGTCGATTTCCTTGCGCGAGGCGCACTGGCCGTCCTGCTTCAGGTACAGGCCCCACAGCGACATGGCGAAACCGGGGGTACAGAAACCGCATTGCGAGCCATGGCATTCCACCAGCGCCTGCTGCACCGGGTGCAGCGCGCCGTCCGGCTGCTGCAGGTCTTCCACGGTGAACAGGGCCTTGCCGTCCAGCGTAGGGGTGAGCTGGATGCAGGAATTGACCGCCTTCAGCTGCAGCTGGCCATCATCGGCCAGCGAGCCGACCAGCACGGTGCAGGCGCCGCAATCGCCCTCGGCGCAGCCTTCCTTGGTGCCGGTGCAGTGCAGATCTTCGCGCAGATGCTGCAACACAGTCTGCGTCGGGGCAGCGTCGTGCACTTCATGCACGGCGCCACGGTAGTAAAAACGGATCGGTTCTGCCATCTTGGCCTCGCAATAGTCCTAGATTGCAAGACTAACATTTCCACCACCCCACCATATAAGAAAACTCTTATTTTGAATATCAGACGTTTCGCATATAGGGGTGGTGCTGGTGCCAGTGCTCGGCAATGTCGATGCGGCGCGTGATCCACACCTTGTCATGGCTCTGCACGTAATCGAGGAAGCGCGCCAGGGCGGCGGCGCGCGCCGGACGCCCCACCAGGCGGCAATGCAGGCCGATCGACAGCATTTTTGGCTGGTTCAGGCCGTTCGGGTCCCCTTCCTTATAGAGTACGTCGAATGCGTCTTTCAGGTAATCGAAGAATTGCGTGCCACTATTGAAGCCTTGCATCGCGGCAAAACGCATATCGTTGGTATCCAGGGTGTAGGGCACGATCAGCTGCGGCGTGCTGGCCGGCTTGCCGTCGCCCCCCGTGTGCGCCACCTCTTGCCAGAACGGCAGGTCGTCGCCGTAATAGTCGGCGTCGTAGCGGAAACCGCCATGCTCGACCACCAGCCGGCGCGTATTCGGCGAATCGCGACCGGTGTACCAGCCCTGCGGCGCGCTGCCGGTCAGCTCCTTGATGATCTGCACCGCCTCCTGCATATGGGCGCGCTCGGTGGCCTCGTCCATGTTCTGGTAGCTGATCCAGCGCAGGCCGTGGCAGGCGATCTCATGGCCCAGTTCCTGGAAAGCGGCCACCGCTTCTGGGTTGCGCTGCAGGGCCATCGACACGCCGAAGATGGTCAGCGGCAGCTTGCGCTCCTCGAACATGCGCAGCAAACGCCACAGGCCGGCGCGCGAGCCGTACTCATAAATCGATTCCATGCTCATGTGGCGGTTCGGGAAGGCGGCCGCGCCGATGATCTCGGACAGGAAAGTCTCCGACGCCGGGTCGCCGTGCAGCACGCAGTTCTCGCCACCCTCTTCGTAGTTCAGCACGAATTGCAGGGCCACGCGGGCCTGGCCGGGCCAGTTCGGGTGGGGTGGCGTGCGGCCGTAGCCGATGAGGTCGCGGGGATAGTTGCTCATGATGCTCCGGGATGAAAGGTATATGCTCAATAATATATTGGCGTTATGGCACCAGTATATGATCTGCCGGATACACAAAATAAGGAATCACTATGGGAAAACTGAGCACCCACGTCCTCGACACCGCCCACGGCAAGCCAGCCGCAGGGGTGCGCGTGGCGCTGTATGCGCTGGCGGGCAGCGGCCGCACGCTGCTGAAGGAAGATGTGACCAATGCCGATGGCCGCTGCAGCGCGCCGCTGCTGGCGGGCGAGACCATGCGGCCGGGCCGCTATGAGCTGGTGTTCGGCGCCGGCGACTACTTCGCCGCGCTGGGTGTGGCATTGCCGGAGCCGCGCTTTCTCGACCAGGTGACGATCACCTTCGGCATCGCGCACGCCGACCAGAACTACCACGTGCCGCTGGTGGTGTCGCCCTGGTCGTATTCGACCTACCGCGGCAGCTAGTCGCGCAGCATGGCGGGGCGGTCGCCGCGGCGGGCGCGCTGCTGCAGCTGCATCAGGCCATATAACAAGGCTTCCGGGGTCGGCGGGCAGCCCGGGATGTAGACATCCACCGGCACGATGCGGTCGCAGCCGCGCACCACCGAGTAGGAGTAGTGGTAGTAGCCGCCGCCGTTGGCGCAGGAGCCCATCGACACCACATAGCGCGGTTCGGGCATCTGGTCGTACACCTTGCGCATGGCGCGCGCCATCTTGTTGGTGAGGGTGCCGGCCACGATCATCAGGTCCGCCTGGCGCGGCGAAGGACGCGGGCACATGCCGAAGCGGTCCATGTCATAGCGCGCCGAGGCGGCTTCCATCATCTCCACCGCGCAGCAGGCCAGGCCGAAGCTCAGGTACCACAGGCTGTTGGTGCGGGCGGTTTCCATCAGGCCTTCGAGCGAAGCCAGGATATAGCCATCGCGCTCCAGCGTTGCTTCCGTTTCCATTGCATTCCCCTTTGATTAGCGCCGCCACGATAGCGGGGCTTGGGGAAAAAGGATTGTATGGATGCGACACCGGGCGCGCTTAGCCCTGGCTGACCACCACCGCGCGCGAGGCGTCGTCGTAGCGCAGCAGGCGCAGCGCGCCATTGGCGTCGGCCGCCGCTTCCATCAGGGCTTTGGGCGCCAGGCCGGTGAACTGGACGAAGTCGCGCACCATATGGGCCTGGTCGTGGTAGCCGGCATCGACCGCTACCCGGGTCAGGATGCCGTGCCGCATCGGCGTGGCCACCAGGGCCGACAGCGCGCGGATGTAGCGCATCATGCGGCGGCTGTCGCGCAGGGTCTGGCCGTAGCTGGCCATCACGCGCCGTTCGAGCTGGCGCACGCTGATGCCGTAACGCTCGGCGATGTCCGGCGTGGGTAGCGCCAGCAGCTCCGGCGCCAGGGTGAACGGGCGTTGGCCGTTGTCGCGCGCGGCCAGGCGGCGCAGCAGCCAGTCGCTCATGGCGGCGACCCAGCGCGAGCTGTCGGCGGCGCCGGCGCGCAGGCCATCTTCGAGCCGGGCGGCGCCGTCCCAGTCGGGCGCGGCATCGGCCAGCGGCACCACGGCGTCGCGCAGCTCGCCCACGGGGACGTCGAGCAGGCGGGAAAACTGGCTGGCCTCGATCACGGCGCTGATAAAGGTGGTGCCGGGCTCCCACACGGCGGGGAAATGCTGGCTCAGCGGGCCGGTGACGAAGGGTTCGCTGTGCACGCGCTCGCGGCCGTCCGGATCGGCAAAGCGCGAGCCGCCGCGGATGAAAAAGGTCAGCATGGGACAGGGCGTGGCCGGCACCAGCACGGCGCCCGGGCTGTAGTACTCGATATGGAAATAGCGCACCACGCCGGCCAGTGCGGCAGGCGGCAAAATGGCGAGGCGCATCGGCGCCAGGAGTACATCCACGTCTCTCATGGCCCAATATTATAGGCCGTGGTGGCGCGGGACGCCGGCAGGCCGCGTGGTAGAATCGCCGCTTCACCGACTCCTCCCGAACACCTTGGATACCGTTCCCTTGTGGGCGCAATTTGCCGCCCTCTCCTTCCTGATCCTGGCCTCAGCCTTCTTCGCGATGGCTGAAACGGCCCTGATGGCCGCCAACCGCTTCCGCCTGCGGCACCAGGCCAAACGCGGCAGCCGCCGCGCGATCGCCACCCTGTGGCTGCTGGAACGCACCGAGCAACTGCTGTCCCTGGTCCTGGTGGCCAACACCCTGATCAACGCCATGGCCATCGCCCTGGCCACCGCCATCGCTATAACCCAGTTCGGGCTGGAAGAACACGTGATCGCCCTGTCCACCGTGGCCACCGTATTCGTGCTGATCGTGCTGGCCGAGATTTCGCCCAAGATCGTCGGCGCGCGCTATGCCGACCAGATCGTACTGCCGGCCTCCTTCGTGCTGCGCCCGCTGCTGTCGGTGTCCAAGCCGCTGCTGTGGTTCGTGCACCTGTTCGTCAACACCCTGCTGCGCCTGTTCCGCGTCAAGCCCACCGGCCAGGTGCACGAAGGCCTGCTGTCGGCCGACGAACTGCGCTCGGTGCTGCTGGAAAACGGCAGCTTCATCCCGAAAAAGCACAAGAGCATCCTGCTCAACCTGTTCGACCTCGATACCATCGCGGTGGACGACATCATGACCCCGCGCGCCCAGGTCGAAGCGCTCGACTTCTCGCTGCCGGTCGAAGAAATCAAATCCCAGCTCACCACCTGTTTCCACAACAAGCTGCCGGTGTACGACGGCGAGATCAACCGGATGATCGGCATCCTGCACGTGCGCAAGGCAGTGTCCCTGCTGAACGAGGACGACGAGCTGACGGTGGAACACTTCCGCACCCTGCTGTCGGAGCCGTTCTTCATCCCGCAGGACACGCCGGCCTTCGCCGCGCTGCAGAACTTCCAGGAGAATAAGGAACGCCTGGCGATCGTGGTCGACGAATACGGCGAGGTGCAGGGCCTGGTCACCCTGGACGACATCATCGAGGAAATGATCGGCGATTTCACCACCTCCACCCCCAGTGCGACCCGCGCCGACAGCTTCGGCTGGGACGCCGAGGGCGCCTGCCTGCTGGAGGGCAGCACGCCATTACGTGACATCAACAAGCGTCTGGGTTTAAACTTCCCGCTGGATGGGCCCAAGACCTTGAACGGAATGTTGCTGGAAGAATTACAGGATATTCCCGATGCACCGATCTCGATCAAGGTGGGTGCCTGCATCATCGAGGTGGTGCAAGCACAGGACCAGGCTATCAAAGTAGTGAAATTACGACGCCCGGAGCCCCGCTACGCAGAGTGAAACGTGCGGCGCTTTACAAAAATGATGCCTACAGGCATCATCCGGAGACTCACTCAATATTATCAATCTGATAGTGCGCTCCTATGGCTGCAGTCCAACCCAACCCGGCGACCGGCACTCCCATGTCGGGATTGGCTCGGGCCCTGATGCAAGCGGGGCGTCTGACCCCGCCGCAGGCGGACGCGCTCCAGAAAAAGGCCCAGGCCGAAAAATCCCACTTCATTGATGTCCTGCTAAGCAGTGGCAGCATCAATCCGCGCGAACTGGCCGCCTTCTGCGCCGACACCTTCGCCTACCCACTGCTCGACCTGGCCGCCCTGAATATCGAGCTGCTGCCGCAAAAAGCCATCGATGCCAAGCTGATGCTGGCGCAGCGCGTGGTCCCGCTGTCCAAGCGCGGCAACAAGATGTCGGTGGCAATCTCCGACCCCACCAATACCCAGGCGCTGGACCAGATCAAGTTCCAGGCCGAATCGACGGTGGAACCGGTCATCGTGCCGCACGATGCCCTGCTCAAGCTGCTGGAAAACCTGTCCAAGAGCTCCGAGCAGACCATCATGGACCTGGCGGGCGAGGAAGGCGAGATCGAATTCGCCGAGGAAAGCGAAGCGACCCCGACCCAGGCCCAGGCCGACGCCGCGGCCGACGTGGAAGACGCGCCGATCGTGCGCTTCCTGAACAAGATGCTGATGGATGCGGTGAATATGGGCGCATCCGACTTGCACTTCGAACCTTACGAAAAGTTCTACCGCATCCGCTTCCGCGTCGATGGCATGCTGGTCGAACACGCCCAGCCGCCGACTTCGATCAAGGACAAGCTGGTATCGCGCATCAAGGTGCTGTCCAAGCTGGACATCTCGGAAAAGCGCGTGCCGCAGGACGGCCGCATGCGCCTGATCGTGTCGCCCACCAAAACGATCGACCTGCGCGTCTCGACCCTGCCGACCCTGTTTGGCGAGAAGACCGTGATGCGTATCCTGGATGCGACCCAGGCCCAGATGGGCATCGACTCGCTGGGCTACGACCCGGACCAGAAGGAATTGCTGATGGACGCCGTGCACCGTCCTTACGGCATGGTGCTGGTGACCGGCCCGACCGGTTCCGGCAAGACGGTGTCGCTGTACACCTGCCTGAATATCCTGAACAAGCCCGGCATCAATATCTCGACCGCGGAAGACCCGGCCGAGATCAACCTGCCCGGCGTGAACCAAGTCAACGTCAACGACAAGGCCGGCCTGACCTTCCCGGTGGCGCTGAAGTCCTTCCTGCGCCAGGATCCGGACATCATCATGGTTGGTGAGATCCGTGACCTGGAAACGGCGGACATCGCGATCAAGGCCGCGCAGACCGGCCACATGGTGTTCTCCACCCTGCACACCAACGACGCGCCGTCGACCCTGACGCGTCTGATGAATATGGGCGTGGCGCCCTTTAATATTGCCTCCTCCGTCATCCTGATCACGGCGCAGCGCCTGGCGCGCCGCCTGTGCACCTGCAAGCAGCCGGTCGACATTTCGCCCGACCTGCTACTGAAAGCCGGTTTCAAGGAAGAGGAACTGGATGGCACATGGAAGCCTTACGGCCCGGTGGGCTGTGAGCGCTGCAACGGATCCGGCTACAAAGGCCGGGTCGGTATCTATCAGATCATGCCGATCTCGCCCGCGATCGAAGCATTGATTCTGGCACACGGCAACTCGATGCAGATTGCGGCACAATCGGAGGCGGAAGGCGTCAAATCGCTGCGCCAATCGGGGCTGGTCAAAGTCAAGAACGGCCTGACCAGCCTGGAAGAAGTGCTGGGCTGCACCAACGAATAGGAAACACGGATATGGCTACTGCGGGCAATGCGAAGGAACAAGTCTTCTCATGGGAAGGCAAGGATAAGACCGGTAAAACGGTGCGCGGCGAAATGCGCGCCGGCGGCGAGGCGGTGGTCAATGTGACCCTGCGCCGCCAGGGCATCATGGTGACCAAGGTTAAGAAGAAGGTCTACCGCTCCGGCAAGAAGATCTCCGACAAGGACATTACCCTGTTCACCCGCCAGCTGGCCACCATGATGAAAGCCGGTGTGCCGCTGCTGCAAGCCTTCGACATCGTCGGCAAGGGCCACGCCAATCCCTCGGTTTCCAAGCTGATCCTGGACCTGCGCTCGGATATCGAGACCGGTACCAGCCTGAACATGGCCTTCCGCAAGTACCCGCTGTACTTCGACCCGCTGTTCTGCAACCTGGTGGCGGCCGGCGAACAGGCCGGTATCCTGGAAGACCTGCTGACCCGCCTGGCGATCTACAAGGAAAAGACCCTGGCCATCAAGGCCAAGATCAAGTCGGCCCTGACCTACCCGATCGCGGTGCTGGCGGTGGCTTTCATCGTGACCGCCGTGATCATGATCTGGGTGGTGCCGGCCTTCAAGGAAGTGTTCGCCAGCTTCGGCGCCGACCTGCCGGCGCCGACCGTGTTCGTGATGACCTTGTCGGAATACTTCGTCAATTACTGGTACATCATCTTCGGTTCGATCTTCGCGTCGCTGTACTTCTTCTTCCAGTCCTGGCGGCGCTCGACCAAGATGCAAGCCACGATGGACCGCATCCTGCTGAAGATCCCGGTGTTCGGCGACGTGATCCGCAAGGCCACCGTGGCACGCTGGACCCGCACCCTGTCCACCATGTTCGCGGCCGGCGTGCCGCTGGTGGAATCGCTCGATTCGGTGGGCGGCGCTTCCGGCAATAACGTCTACGTGGAAGCGACCAAGAAGATCCAGACCGAAGTCTCGACCGGTACCAGCCTGACCGTGGCCATGCAGAACGCCGACGTGTTCCCAAGCATGGTGACGCAAATGGTGGCGATCGGCGAAGAATCCGGTGCGCTCGATGCCATGCTGGGCAAGGTGGCCGACTTCTATGAAGAAGAAGTCGACGAAGCGGTATCCCAGCTGTCCAGCCTGATGGAGCCGATGATCATGGTGATCCTGGGCGTGCTGATCGGCGGCCTGGTGGTCGCAATGTACCTGCCAATCTTTAAACTCGGTTCTGTGGTGTAAAACAAGAATGCAAGAAACCCTGATGCTGTTCTCCCCTCCCGCAACGCTGGCCGCCGCCGTGGTGGCCGGCATCCTGGGGCTCTTGATTGGCAGTTTCCTCAATGTCGTCATCCACCGCCTGCCGATCATGATGCAGCGCGAATCGGACAATTATGTGGCGTCGGAATCGGGCAAGGAATTGCCGCACACCGACCGCTATAGCCTGGTGGCGCCGCGTTCGGCCTGCCCGCACTGCGGCCACCAGATCACGGCGATCGAGAACATCCCCATCATCAGCTGGCTGGTGCTGGGCGGTAAATGCCGTGCCTGCAAGGCGCCGATTTCGGCGCGCTACCCGATCATCGAAGCGCTGACCGGCCTGCTGTCGGGCTGGCTGGTGTGGCAATTCGGGTTCGGCTGGACCGGCATGGCGACCCTGGTGTTCGCCTGGCTGCTGATCGCCATGACCTTCATCGACGCCGACACCCAGTTGCTGCCGGACGACCTGACCTATCCCCTGCTTTGGCTGGGCTTGCTGGTGAATATCCAGGGCGCCTTCGTGCCGCTGCAGGATGCCGTGATCGGCGCCGCCGCCGGCTACCTGGTGCTGTGGACGGTGTACTGGGTCTTCAAGCTGGTCACCGGCAAGGAAGGCATGGGCTACGGCGACTTCAAGCTGCTGGCGGCGCTGGGCGCCTGGCTGGGCTGGCAGATGCTGCCGGCGATCATCCTGCTGTCCTCGGTGGTCGGCGCGGTGGTCGGCATCACCCTGATCCTGTTCTTCAAGCATGGCCGCAGCAAGCCGATCCCGTTCGGCCCTTACCTGGCCGGCGCCGGCCTGCTGGCCCTGGTGTTCGGCCCGCAGATCGCCGCTTTCATGCACGGCGTGGCGCCATAATATGCCGGCGCGCTTCACGGTCGGCCTGACCGGCGGCATCGGCAGCGGCAAGAGCCTGGTCGCCAGTATGTTTGCCGACCGCGGCGCCAGCATTGTGGATACCGACCAGATTGCCCACAGCCTGACGGGCGCCAGGGGTGCCGCCATGCCGGATATCATTGCTGAGTTTGGCGAGCAGATGGCCGATAGCCATGGCGCCATGGACCGCGCCAAAATGCGCGAGCTGGTGTTCCGCGAGCCGGACGCCAAGCGCCGCCTGGAAGCCATCCTGCACCCGATGATCCGCAGCGCCACCGAGGCGGCGGCGGCCGATGCGACAGGCAGCTATGTGATCCTGGCGATTCCGCTGCTGGTCGAGTCCGGCAGTTGGAAGCAGCGCGTCAGCCGCGTGCTGGTGGTCGACTGTCCGGAGGAGATCCAGGTGGCGCGCGTGATAGCGCGCAATGGGCTGGCGGAAGAGCAGGTTCGGGCGATTATGGCGGCGCAGGTGCCGCGCCAGGTGCGCCTGGCGGCGGCCGATGACGTGATCGATAACGGCGGCCGGATCGAGGCGCTGACGCCTCAGGTAGACCGCTTGCATGATTTTTATCAGCAATATTTGTAATTTTGCTTCGCATGGTTCAGAATCACGTGATTATTAACAGGTTCTCCACACGAGGGATGCTTTGATCGTCTACGAATATCCTTTCAATGAGCGCATCCGCACGCTGCTGCGCCTGGAGGATTTATACGAGAAATTCAAGTTCTTCGTGCATCAGGAGCATCCGATGCAGCACCACGTGGCGCTGGCGACCATTTTCGACATGCTCGAAGTGGCGGGACGCGCCGACCTGAAATCCGATTTGCTGCAAGAACTGGAGCGCCAGCGCCAAAGCCTGCTGGGCTACCGTTCCAATCCCAATGTCCAGGCTGAAATGCTGGACGCCATCCTCTCCGAGCTCGACAGCGTGTCCAGCGCGCTGGTGGCAGCGCAGGGCAAGACCGGCCAGAACGTGCGCGACAATGAGTGGCTGATGAGCATCCGCGGCCGCACCATCATTCCGGGCGGCGCCTGCGAATTCGACCTGCCTTCCTACTACGCCTGGCAAAAGCAGCCGGCGGAAAAGCGCTTCAACGATATCGTCACCTGGTTCAATCCGCTGGTGCCGCTGTTCGATGCGCTGGGCCTGGTGCTGCGCCTGCTGCGCGATTCGGGCGCGCCGGTGAAGATGATCGCCAATGCGGGCAGTTACCAGCAGATGTTGCAGGGTAAGGTGTACCAGATGCTGCGCTTGTCGGTGGATGAGTCGCTGGGCGCGATTCCTGAGATTTCGGCCAACAAATATATGCTGTGGGTGCGCTTTACTTCCCAGGGCGGGGACCTGAAACCCAAGCCGCTGGAAGAAGATGTACCATTCGAGCTGACCCTCTGTAATTTCTAAGTACCATGCCGACTGTCGTTGAATGTCCCACCTGCCAGGCCAAGGTTGAGTGGACGGAAGCCAATAAATACCGCCCTTTCTGCAGCGAGCGCTGCAAGCTGATCGACCTCGGCGCCTGGGCGGAGGAAAAATACACCATTCCGGGTAGCGCACCGACTGATCCTCTGGATGAGGATCAGCAGTAATGCTGCGCCTGCTCGCCGCTGCGTCCTTGGCTGCTGCCGCCAGCCTGGCCCATGCCGGGCCGCGCGAAGTGGCGCTGCAGGTGGCGGACTCGCAGTGGAATACTTACCGTTTGCAGGGTGATGCAAAGGCGCTGGGGCCGCTGCTTTCCGACCGCTGGGTGCTGACGCACTCCGATGGGAAGGTCCAGCATAGGGCGGATTATCTTGGCCAGCTGGGCACGGGCTCGCGGCGGAATACTTCGATTACCAATGAAGATGTCACCGTCGAGCTGCATGGCGATACGGCCATTGTGACGGGCAAGAGCGTGCAGTCGGGCGTCGGCGAACAAGGGCCGTTCAGTGGTACGTTCCGGTTTACCCGTACCTGGCATTGGCAGGATGGGCGCTGGGTGATGCTGGCGTCGCACTCTTCGCGCCTGGCGCCTTAACCCCGGTAAACCAGGGTCAGACCCAAGGGTCTGACCCGGGCCTGCGGCAGCCGCGTATCTGGGTCTGACCCTTGGGTCTGACCCAGGTTTACCGGTTTTAGTAGCGCACCCGGTCCAGCCATTCGAGCAACGGAATCGTCGCCGGCAGCAAGGGCTCCACGCCTACCGTGCCCTGCCAGGCAAAGGCCTGGCCTTCCAGGCTTTGCGGTTCGCCGGTCCACTCGCGGCTGATGAAAAAGTGCAGCCGCACATGCGCGTGCGGGTAGACGTGCTCGATACCGCACCACTCCTCTGCACTGACGATGTGGATCCCCAGTTCTTCGACGAACTCGCGCTTGAGCGCCTCCAGGATCGTCTCGCCCGGATCGACTTTCCCGCCCGGGAATTCCCAATAGCCCGCGTAAGGTTTGCCCTCCGGCCGCTGGCCAAGCAGCACATCGCCATTCGGCATCATCAGGATGCCCACCGCCACATCAATCGGGCGCGCACTCATGGCAGCCTCCCTGCATAATCCCGCGCAAACTGCCACGCCACGCGCCCCGAGCGCGAGCCGCGCTGCAAGGCCCATTGCAGGGCCTCGGTGCGGGCTTCGGAGATCTGCGACACGCTGCAGCCAAAGGCCGCCAGCCAGTGCGCCACGATGCCCAGGTAGTCCTCCTGCTTGAACGGATAGAACGACAGCCACAAGCCAAAGCGCTCGGACAGGGAAATCTTCTCTTCCACGGTCTCGCCCGGATGCAAGTCGCCATCCTCGTCGTGGGTGTAGGTCGCGTTGTCCGACATCCGCTCCGGCATCAGGTGGCGCCGGTTCGAGGTGGCGTAGATCAGCACATTGTCCGTCACCGCCGACACTGAGCCATCCAGCGCCACTTTCAGCGCCTTGTAGCCGCTCTCCCCTTCTTCGAACGAGAGATCGTCGCAGAACACCACGAAGCGTTCCGGCCGGCCAGCCACCAGGTCCATGATATCGGGCAGGTCATGCAGGTCGCCCTTGTCGACTTCGATCAGGCGCAGGCCATCGACGGCGAACGCCGCCAGGCAAGCCTTGATCAGCGAAGACTTGCCGGTGCCGCGCGCGCCGGTCAGCAGCACGTTGTTGGCCGGCTTGCCCTGCACGAACTGGCGGGTGTTCTGCTCGATCTGCGCTTTCTGGCGGCCGATATGCTGCAAGTCGTCAAATGCGATCTGCGCCGGACGCGGCACCGGCTGCAGCCAGCCCGCGCCATCGTGCCGCTTGCGCCAGCGGAAGGCGGTGGAAGCCTTCCAGTCCGGCGCGACAGGCGCCGGCGGCAGGATCGCTTCCACGCGCTCCAGCAGCGCCTCGGCGCGGCGCAGGAATAGGTCGAGTTGGGTCGCCACCGATCAGGAACGGTAGTCGGCGTTGATCGACACGTAGTCGTGCGACAGGTCGCAGGTGTAGACGGTGGCGGCGGCGGTGCCGCGCGCCAGCTTCACCCGCACCGTGATTTCGCTCTGCTTCATCACGCGCTGGCCGTCTTCTTCCTTGTAGTCCGGATTGCGGCCGCCGTCCTTGGCCACCCACACATCGTCCAGGTACAGGTTGATCTTCGACACGTCCAGGTCGTCCACGCCGGCGTAGCCGATGGCGGCCAGGATGCGGCCCAGGTTAGGGTCGGAAGCGAAGAAGGCGGTCTTCACCAGCGGCGAATGGCCGATCGAGTAGGCGATCTTGCGGCATTCCGCGACGTCCTTGCCGTCTTCCACGGTGATGGTCATGAACTTGGTGGCGCCTTCGCCGTCGCGCACGATGGCTTGCGCCAGGAACACCGACAGTTCGGTCACGGCGGCGGCCAGCGCCTTGTATTCCGGCGAGTCGACCGAATCGACCACCAGGGTGCCGGCGCCGGTGGCGACCAGCATGAAGGAATCGTTGGTCGAAGTGTCGCCGTCGATGGTGATGCAGTTGAAGGACTGGTCGGCCGCTTCCTTGACCAGCACGTCCAGCACCGGCTGCGCCACTTTGGCGTCGAAGGCCAGGTAGCCCAGCATGGTGGCCATATTCGGCTTGATCATGCCGGCGCCTTTGGAGATACCGGTCATGGTCACCTTGTGACCGGCGATATCGACGGTGCGCGAACCAGCCTTTGGCTGGGTATCGGTGGTCATGATCGCTTCGGCGGCGTTGAACCAGTTATCCAGCTTCAGGTTCTGGATCGCCTTCGGCAGGCCGGCCACGATCTTGGCGACCGGCAGCGGCTCCAGGATCACGCCGGTGGAGAACGGCAGGATCTGCTGCGCGTCGCAACCGAGTTCCTGCGCCAGTGCGGCGCAAGTGGCGCGCGCATTGGCCATGCCCGCTTCGCCGGTGCCGGCGTTGGCGTTGCCGGTGTTGATCATCAGGGCGCGGATCGGCTTGCCCCCCGCTTTCACGGCCGCCAGGTTTTCCTTGGAAATCTGCACCGGCGCGGCGCAGAAGCGGTTCAAGGTGAACACGCCGGACACGGTGGCGCCATCGGCCAGCTTCATGACCAGCACGTCCTTGCGGCCCGGCTTCTTGATACCGGCTTCGGCATAGCCAAGCTCGATACCGGCAACGGCTTGCAGGTCGGCGGCGACAGGGATAGGGGAATTGACGGCCATAGTGTTCTTCTCGGTCAAAAATAAATGGGTAATCGAAGGCGCTATTGTAAACGCAACGCTTCTTCCGATGCGCAGTGCAAAAAGCCCACAGATATTAGAACGACCGCACTATTTTTGAGCGCGAGCGTACAACTAGCAGAAGTTTTGAATTATCTTAGGCAACTGCCGTTGATTAACGGCACCACTTTGGTGCTTCTCACAAGAATATATTCGATCGGATCACTTTCATGAAGAAACAGCTTCTCGCCGCCGCAATCCTGGCAGCCACCGGCATGATGGCCCAAGCCGGTACCCTGGGCGACGGCAACCTGAGCATCAGCGGCTTCGGCACCCTGGGCGTGGCCCAGACCGACAAGGACGATGCCAAATTCGCACGCTACAACCAGGCTTCCGGCACCGGCGATTCGCCGCGCATCGGCCTGGACAGCAACCTCGGCCTGCAAGCCAGCTACACCTTCAACGACCGCCTGTCGGCGACCGTGCAGGTGCTGACCCGCAAGAACACCAGCCCACAGTTCACCACCGACCTGACCTGGGGCTTCCTGAAGTACAAGCTGAACGACGAGATCAATGTGCGCGTCGGCCGCGTGGTGCTGCCAGCCTTCCTGATCTCGGACTACCAGAACGTGGGCTATGCCAACACCATGATGCGTCCGCCGATCGAAATGTACGGCCAGGCGCCAATCGAAAACCTGGACGGCGGTGACGTCAACTGGCAGCACGCCTTCGGCGACACCAATGTCACCGTGCAAGCCTTCGGCGGCATCAGCCGCGGCAAGCTGTACATCCCGACCGGCGGCGGCTCGATCGCCAAGCACCAGTCGCCGGTGTTCGGCGCAGCCGTGACGGCCGAATACGGTCCGTTCACCGCGCGCGTGGCGCACGCCCGCGCCCAGATCGAATCGAACAACCTGGGCCCGATCAATAATGTGACCGATGGCCTGACCAAAACCGGCATCCCGGCCATGGTGCAGCTGGCGAACGACCTGACCCTGAAGGGCGGCAAGCGCATGAGCTTCACCGAGATCGGCTTCACGATGGACTACAAGAACGTCGTGCTGCAGGCCGAATACGCCCAGCGCCGCGCGCACGAGCCGGTGTACATCCCGGAAACCAATTCCGGCTACGCCATGATCGGCTACCGCATGGGCAAAGTGCTGCCTTACTACACCCACGCCTACTACAAGGGCGCCGGCTCCACCGTGACCGTGCCGACCGTACCGGCGGCGCACCCGCTGGCGCCAACCCTGGGCGCCATCCGCGGCCTGCTGACCTCGCCTGAGCAAGAGACCGACCTGGTCGGCCTGCGTTGGGATTTCGCCAAGTCGCTGGCCCTGAAGGTGCAGGTCGACCACGTGCAGCCTAAAGTGAAAGGCGGCTCCCTGATCCTGCCGTCCGGCGTGCCGACCTACAGCAAATCCGTGAATGTCTATGCCGTTGGCGTCGACTACGTGTTCTAAGGAGGAAGCCATGAAAAAAATCCTGACCGCCCTGCTCGCTTCCACCCTGGCTGCCGCTGCCCTGCCGGCATCGGCTGAAATCGTGGTGATCGTCAACAAGGACAACCCAGCCTCGCGCATGTTCTCGGAACAGGCGTCGCAGTTCTTCCTGGGCAAATCGGCCATGTTCACCCCGGTGGACCAGGCCGAAGGCTCCAAGATCCGCGCCGACTTTTACCAGAAGGTGGCCGACAAGGATCCAGCCCAGGTGAAAGCCATCTGGTCCAAGCTGGTCTTTACCGGCAAGGCCACGCCGCCGAAGGAATTCAAGTCCAACGCGGACGTCAAAAAGGCCGTGGCGGAAGACCCGAAAGCCATCGGCTACATCGACAAATCGGCGGTGGACGATAGCGTCAAAGTCATCCTGACCTTGCCGTAAGCCGCCTCCACCCCGCGCCAGACGCCGCCCCGCAACAGCCGGGCGGCGTTTTGTTTTAAACATCAGCAACTTTCACTACTGAACGCTACAATGCGGTGATAAACAAAAATCAATAAAGCTGGGAGCACAACTTTGAAGCTTTCGCTGCGCGCGAAATTCCTGCTGCTGAGCGCCTTTGTCCAGGCTCTGGTGGTGGCCCTGTTAATCGGCAATAGCCTGCGCCTGATGACCAATGCCGTCAGCCGCAATGCCGACCGCGTCGCCCACGAATACGCTGTCAACCTGAACCTGACCCTGACGCCCTACGCCAGCAGCGGCCGGCTGGGCGAACTGCGCACCTACTGGTCGGAAATGCTGTCCGACCCGCGCGACAGCTTCCTGCGCTATATCGTGATCCTCGACGCCGCCGGCGAAATCATCCTGGAAGCAGGCGAGCGCCCCACCTTCCTGCCCGAATCGCTGCGCCAGGCCCAGCTCGGCGGCGTGCGCACCGCGGTCGATGGCAACCTGCTGCACGCCCAGGCGCCGCTGCTGCTGAAAGACAACCAGGTCGGCACCCTGCACTTCGGGCTGTCCACCATGGACCTGGTGGCGGCGCGCGACGATGTGCTGCGCCAGGGCGGCCTGATCGCCCTGCTCGGCTTCGCCCTGGCCCTGCTGATGTTCTATACCCTGACGCGCGGCTTTGGCCAGCGCCTGGGCGACCTGGCGCGCCACTCGGAAAAGCTGGCTGAAGGCCAGTTCAGCCAGTTGCCCGAGCACGGCGACGACGAACTGCAAGTGGTGACCCACTCGCTCAACCTGATGAGCAATGCGCTGCGCGAACGCATCGCCCAGCTGGAGGAATCGCAGCGCCGCCTGCGCGAATCAGAGGAGCGCTTCCGCACCCTGTTCGACATGACGCCGCTGCCGCTCACGGTGTCGGACCAGGATGGCCATATCATCGGCGCCAACCAGGCCGTGGTGCGTACCTTTGGCATCCCGATGCAGGAGCTGCTCGGCAAGCGCTCGGACGAAATCCAGTTCTGGGCCGATCCGAGCGAGCGGCTGCGCATCTGGAACCAATTCCGCCTGCACGGCGTGGTGCAGGGCGAGATGGCCTCGGTGCGCCTGCCAGGCGACCGGCCGGGCCAGGTGGCGATCTGGTCGTCCTCGCTGCTGCTGGATGGGCGCCACGCCATCATCTGGGCCATCCTCGACCTGACGCAGGAAGTCAATGCCAAGCGCGAACTGCGCGAGTTGAACGATGCGCTGGAAACGCGCGTGCGCGAACGCTCGGCCGCGCTGGAACAGGCCAACCGCGACCTGTCGAGCGCGCTGGAAACCCTGCAGCGCACCCAGCATGACCTGATCGCTTCCGAAAAGATGGCTTCGCTGGGCTCGCTGGTGGCCGGCATTGCGCATGAACTGAATACGCCGATCGGCAATTCGCTGCTGGCCTCCACCGCGCTGACCGACCGTGTGGAGGATTTCAAGCAGACCGTGGCCGATGGTTCCATCCGCCGCTCCACCCTCAACCACCACCTCGACGAAGTGCAGATGGCGTGCGGGCTGATTTCGAATTCGCTGCAAAAGGCGGCCGACCTGATTGCCTCCTTCAAGCAGATCGCCGTCGACCAGACCAACGACCAGCGCCGTCACTTCCGCCTGCAATCGGTGGCGCTTGATACCGCAGCCACCTACACCCCGCGCCTGCGCCGCAGCGCGATCCATATGCAGGTGGAGGTGTCGGCTGAGCTGGAACTCGATTCCTATCCGGGCAGCCTGTACCAGGTGTTCAATAACCTGATCAACAACGCCCTGCTGCACGCGTTTGAAGGCCGCACCAGCGGCAAGCTGTGGCTGTCCGCCCGTGCGGTTGACGACGAACAGATTGAGATCGTGTTCCGCGATAACGGCGTCGGCATGTCGGACGAGGTGAAGCGCCATATCTTCGACCCGTTCTTCACCACCAAGATGGGCAACGGCGGCACGGGACTGGGCATGAACATCGTCTACAACATCGTCACCGGCGTGATGGGCGGCCGCATCACCATCGACTCCACGCCGGGCGACGGCACCACGGTGCGCATGGTGGTGCCCACCGTTTCGCCGCAACGCGACTAGCCAGGCACGCCCAGCAATCCCTGCTCGCGGATAAAGCTGACCACCTGCTGCACACCTTGCCCGCTGCGCAAATTGGTGAACACAAAGGGGCGCTCGCCGCGCTGGCGTGCGGCGTCGCGCGCCATGACTTCCAGGTCGGCGCCGACATGCGGGGCCAGGTCCGTCTTGTTGATAATCAGCAGATCGGAGCGGGTGATGCCGGGACCGCCCTTGCGCGGGATTTTTTCACCGCCCGCCACGTCGATGACGTACAGGGTCAGGTCAGACAGTTCGGGGCTGAAGGTTGCGGCCAGGTTGTCGCCGCCGGATTCGACCAGGATCAGGTCGAGCGCCGGAAAATCCGCCTGCAAGCGCGCGATCGCCTCCAGGTTGATCGAAGCGTCTTCACGGATCGCAGTGTGCGGGCAGCCGCCCGTTTCGACGCCCATCAGGCGTTCCGGCGGCAACGCCTCGGCGCGCAGCAGAAACTCCATGTCTTCGCGGGTGTAGATGTCGTTGGTGATGACGGCCATGTCGTAATCATCGCGCATGGCTTTGCACAGCATCTCGCAGAGGGCGGTCTTGCCGGAGCCGACCGGGCCGCCGATGCCGACGCGCAGGGGATTGGATGCCATAGTTATTCCTTTATGAACGGTAAAGCCTGCCGTGCTGCACTTCGTGCCGCATCGACAGCAGGGACAGCCCGGGCGCCCAGTTGCACATATTCGTATCGTCCAGCGCTTGCGCGGTATGGGCCGCTGCTTCGATTTCAGCGCGCAGCGATAGCAGCAGGCGCTGGCCGGCGACCTGCCCCAACGGAATGGATTTGACGCACACCAGCACCTGGTTCTCGGCCCAGCCGAACAGCATGGCCAGCAGCGCAGCCTCATGCGGGATGCCCAGCGCATGCACGGCCCGCGCCAGCGCAGGCAGGTAAGCTTCCTCGCCTTCGGTGGCGGGGGCCAGTTCCAGCTCGGCCGCCAGGCGCGCCAGCGAAAAGCCCATCTGCACCGATTCCGCCCGCAGTTCCGCCGTATCGCGCGAGGCCAGGTAGCGCTCGGCCCAAGCCGAAGCCGTCGCCGCATCGCCTGCCGCATGGGCGCGCAGCAGGCGCCAGAACAGCGGAGCATCCCAGCGCGCCAGCACTTCGTGCAGCATGCTGGCCATCCAGGTGCGCGCCGTAGCGGCATCGCGCACGCTGCCCTGCTCCAGCGCCGCCTCCAGCCCTTGCGAATAGCTGTAGGCGCCAATCGGCAGCGCCGGGCTGGCCAATTGCAGCAAATGCAGCAGCGCCTGCGCTTCCATCATCACGCGTCCGCCGGGCGATGGATTTTTTGCCGCAGCGGCACCGGCGCCAACGGGTGGCCGTGCGCATGGCCGCCGGCATAGGCCCCCGCCTCGGGTTCGAACGCCGCCATGTCTTCCGTCACGTCTGCGCCCAGGCCGGCCAGCATGTCGCGCAGCACCGCATCGACGCGGATGCGCAGGAAGCCGTCGCCCACCTCCACCTGGCTATGGCGGTTGCCGAGGTGGAAAGCGCAGCGCAGCAGGCCGTGCGCATCGGCGGCGCGCACGGTGTAGACCGGCTCCTCCGCCGCGCGCACGCGCGCCACGAAACCGGTTTCCCCGGTCAGCAGGTCGCCATCGCGCAGCACCGTGCCGCGCACTGTGAACAGGGCAATCTCCTCGCCCGACACCAGGCGCGCGCGCTGGCGGCACTTTTCGCGCTGGTCGTAAGTCAGTACCAGTTCGCCGTCGACACGCTCGGCGGCGGGCAGTTTGGTGTGCAGTGTCAGCATGGTCATCGCCCAATCAGAACAGGAAATAGCGCTGCGCCATCGGCAGCACCGGCGCGGCTTCGCACACCAGCAACTGGCCGTCGGCACGCACCTCATAGGTTTCGGGATCGACCTCCATATGCGGGGTCGCGCCGTTGTGGACCATATCGGCCTTGCGCAGCTGGCGCGTTGCGCGCACCGGCACCACGCGCTTGGCCAGTCCCAGGCGCTGCGCCACGCCGGCCTCGAACGCCGCCTGCGAGACGAAGGTCAGCGACTTTTTCAAGCCGCCGCCGAAGGCGCCGAACATCGGCCGCGTGTAGACCGGCTGCGGCGTCGGAATGGAGGCGTTCGGATCGCCCATCTGGGCGCAGGCGATCATGCCGCCTTTCAGCACCATCGACGGCTTGACGCCGAAGAAGGCCGGCCGCCACAGCACCAGGTCGGCCAGCTTGCCCACTTCCAGCGAACCCACCACATGCGAAATGCCGTGCGCGATGGCGGGATTGATGGTGTACTTGGCCACATAGCGCTTGACGCGCGTGTTGTCGTTGCGCTCGCTGTCGCCCGGCAGCGCGCCGCGCTGCACCTTCATCTTGTGCGCGGTCTGCCAGGTGCGCAGGATGACTTCGCCCACCCGCCCCATGGCTTGCGAGTCGGACGACATCATCGAAATCGCGCCCAGGTCGTGCAGGATGTCTTCGGCTGCAATGGTCTCGCGCCGGATGCGCGATTCGGCAAAGGCCACGTCCTCGGCGATGGCGGCGTCCAGGTGGTGGCACACCATCAGCATGTCCAGGTGCTCGTCCAGGGTGTTGACGGTGAACGGGCGGGTCGGGTTAGTGGACGATGGCAGCACATTGGACTGGCCGACCGCCGCGATGATGTCCGGCGCATGGCCGCCGCCCGCCCCTTCAGTATGGAAGGTGTGGATAGTGCGGTCCTTGAACGCCGCCAGCGTCGCTTCCAGGAAGCCGCCTTCATTCAGGGTATCGGTGTGGATCGCGACCTGCACGTCCATGCGGTCCGCCACCGACAGGCAGTTGTCGATCGCCGCCGGCGTGCTGCCCCAGTCCTCATGCAGCTTGAGGCCGATGGCGCCAGCCTCGATCTGCTCCTCCAGCGGGCGCGGCAGGCTGACATTGCCCTTACCCAGGAAGCCCAGGTTCATCGGGAAGGCGTCGGCCGCCGCCAGCATGGAATGGATGTGCCAGGGGCCGGGGGTACAGGTGGTGGCCGCCGTGCCGACCGCCGGCCCGGTGCCGCCGCCGATCATGGTGGTCACGCCCGATGCCAGCGCCTCCTCGATCTGCTGTGGGCAGATGAAATGGATGTGCGTATCGACCCCGCCGGCGGTGACGATCATGCCCTCGCCCGCAATGATCTCGGTGGCGCCGCCGATGGCCATCGTGACCCCAGGCTGGATGTCGGGATTGCCAGCCTTGCCGATGGCAGCGATCTGGCCGTCCTTCAAGCCGATATCGGCCTTGACGATGCCCCAGTGATCCAGGATCACGGCATTGGTGATCACCGTATCCATCACATCCCGGTGCGGCAGCTGGGATTGCCCCATGCCGTCGCGGATCACCTTGCCGCCGCCGAATTTCACCTCTTCGCCGGGAATAGCGTAATCGTGTTCGATCTCGATAAACAGTTCGGTATCGGCCAGGCGGATGCGGTCGCCCTTGGTCGGCCCGAACATTTCGGCATACGCGCGGCGCGAGATCCGGGCCATTATGCCTCCCCATCCAACGCGCCCATCACGCGCGCATTGAAGCCGTAGACGTGGCGTGTGCCAGCCAGTGCCACCAGCTGCACCGTGCGGTGCTGGCCGGGCTCGAAACGCACGGCGGTGCCGGCTGCGATATCGAGCCGCATGCCGCGCGCCTGTGCGCGGTCGAACTGCAAGGCCTCGTTGACTTCGAAGAAGTGGAAGTGCGAACCGACCTGCACTGGCCGGTCGCCGCTATTGGCCACCACCAGGGTGCAGCCGGCACGGCCGGCATTGAGTGCGATGTCGCCCTCTTCAAGCAGGTATTCGCCAGGTATCATGCCATCCTCCTCAAATGATCGGGTGGTGCACCGTGACCAGCTTGGTGCCGTCTGGAAAGGTCGCCTCGACCTGGATATCGGGGATCATTTCGGGCACGCCCTCCATCACCTCGTCGCGCGCCAGCACCTGGGAGCCCTCGGCCATCAGCTCGGCCACGGTCTTGCCGTCGCGCGCGCCTTCCAGGATCGCCGCACTGATCAGGGCCACGGCTTCCGGGTAATTGAGCTTGAGGCCGCGCGCACGGCGGCGCTCCGCCAGCAGCGCGGCGGTGAACAGCAGTAGTTTGTCTTTTTCGCGTGGCGACAGGTCCATATCAGGTATTCCATATCCGGAGTTCGGTTGCGGGGCGCTCCATCCACTGCGGGCGCAAGGTTTGCCAGGCGCGTGACATCAACGTGCGCGCCTGTTCGGCATCGTGTCCCAGGTAGCGCAGCACCAGCAGAGGCTTGAGCGCGGTCACGCCCAGCGCGGGATCGAGCGCGCGCAACTGTGCAATCAAAGCGGGTTCCGTAGCGCGCCCCACCGCCAGGAAAGTGGCGCAGACCGTCGCGCCACCCAAAATGTGCGGGCTGTGCATGGCGCTGCTGCCGCCATGCAGCACGCCCTGGTCCCACCACAGCAATCGCCCAGCCTGGCGCACCTGCAGTTGTTGGCGCACCGTGCCGCTCGCAAAGCGCTCCCCGCTGGCACTTCGCCCAAAGCAGAGGATGTCGCAGCCAAGGTAGCGCGCACCGGGCGCCAGGTCGACCACCTGCAGCAAATGCGCGTCCGTACCATCGAAGAAGATCATTTCCTGCGGCAGCCATTCCAGCCGCGCGTCCGGCCCAGCCTGGATGTGGACCCGCTGCCAGGCCGGCTTGCCATTGGCGCGGTACCACTTGGCTGCGCCTGGCGTGGTCAGCAGGGCATGTGCAGCGGCTTCGGCATCGATGTCGATGTGCAGTTCATCGCCGCCGGCAATGCCGGCCGGCGGGTGCAGCACGATGTTGTGGCAGACCGCCTCCCCTTCCGGATACAGGGCCTTTTGCACGCGCAAGGGACCGCTATGCGCGCGCTGTACCAACCGGGTGGCTGCACCGCAGCGCGCATAGCGCAGCGCCAGGCTGGCGCGCCACGCGGCGGGAGGCAAGGCTGCGGCGGGAAGGTCGCTATGCATGGCAGCCGTCACTATCCAGGAGACGCATCGTGCGGGCGCGCCATGACCATCGCCAGCAGGAAGCTGCCGGCCAGCACCGCCACCAGCGCCGCGCCGAAGGCCAGTTCCTTGCCGTCGCTCCAGTCCCCGATCGCGGGCGATGCCAGTTTCAGCACACCGAATCCCGCCACCATAAAACTCGCGCCGGCCACCACCCAGCCCATGATGCGCGACGCCATCACTGCTGCCTCGCCGCTACGGCGCAGCAAGCGCGCGATCCAGATGCCATGCACGCCATCGGACACCAGCATCCCCACCGTAAACAGTGCGCCCAGCAGCAATGCATGCGGCCAGCCGCTGAACTGGCTGGCCGCCACGGCAAACAGGGTGGCCTGGCTGACCGTATCGAGCGACACGGCAAACAGGGCGCCCAAAAGCGCCACCCCGCCCGGCCCCGAAGCGGCAGCCAGGCGGCCCAGTAAGCGTGTCTTCAATCCCACCGTCGCAACGACTTGCCCGGCAGGCGCGCTGAGCAAGGCGTGCACATTCAGCAGGCCCAAACCGAGCAGGCAGACGATGGAAATCCAGGCGCCCCACAGCTCAAGCCAAGCCGGCGGCTGCCAGTATGCGGCCAGCGAGGTCAGCGCCGCGGCAATGGCGCTCATCACCGCGCCGTGCCCCAGCGAGAACCAGGCGCCGCACTGGCACGCCAGGCGTGGCCGGGCCGCCATGTTCCAGCGGGCCAAGCCATCGATGGTCGCCAGGTGATCCGCGTCGAAGCCATGCTTCAGGCCAAGGCTGAGCACCAGCAAACAGAGTCCAATCAAATTGTCGGGAAGGTTATCGGCCATGCCCATCAATAAGCAAGACGCATACCAGTTGCGGTGGCCAGTCGAACAGGCATAATAGTTGCGTTGATATAGTCGCCATCAAATACAAGGCGCCCCCATGCACACCTTGCACCAAACATGGAAAGCCCACGCACCAAAACGGTTCAGTGCCCGGTGCGGCCACGGCTGGGCCGGCAGCTTATTCGCGCAAGGAGCCTGCCATGCAACAGACGATTGAGCGCCCGCCGGGGCGGCTGGTGCTGGTGGTTGACGACATGCCCGAAAACCTGGCCGTGCTGCACGACGCGCTCGATGAATCGGGTTATTCCGTGGTGCTTGCCAACGACGGCGCCAGCGCGCTGGAACAAGCCCATGCACTTCTGCCCGACGTTATGCTGCTGGATGCGGCCATGCCCGGCATGGACGGCTTCGAAGTCTGCCGCCGCTTGAAAGCGGACCTGCAGACCCGCGCCATCCCGGTCATCTTCATGACCGGCCAGCCGGAAAGCGAACATGTGGCGGCGGCGTTCCAGGCTGGCGGCAGCGACTACGTGACCAAGCCGGTGCGCCAGAACGAAATGCTGGCGCGCATCCACGCCCACACGCAGAACGCGCGCCTGCAGAGCCAGTCCCGCAGCGCCCTCGATGCCTTCGGCCACGCGGTGCTGACGGTGGATCCGGACGAACGCATCCTATGGCAAACGCCGCTGGCGCGGCAATGGCTGGACAGCTACTTCCCGGCACATGCCAAGTCCGCGCTGCCGCTGCCGGTATCGCCCTGGCTGCAGCGCGCCGTCCGGGCCCGCTCCGGCGGCGAACAGGCTGCGCCGCTGGTAATCGAGCAAGGCACGCGGCGCCTGATTTTCATGCTTGGCGAGGCGGATGAAGCTGTGCAGTGGAGCATCGTGCTGCGCGAAGAAGCCGATGACGCGCTAGTGCAGTCCCTGATGGCGAAGCACCGCCTGACCCAGCGCGAGGCCGAAGTGCTGCACTGGGTCAGCGAGGGCAAGAGCGACAGCGACATCGGCGACATCCTCGGCACCAGCCCGGGCGCCGTCAAAACCCATCTCGAGCAGGTACTGGCGAAACTAGGCGTGGAGACACGCACTGCCGCCGCCGCGCTGGCCGTCTCGTCCCGGCCGCTGTGACCTGAAAGCAAAACGGCCCGGACGCTTGCGCGGCCGGGCCGTTTTGTCAGGCAGCTTTAAGGCTTACGCCAGCTTGCCGTGGCAAGCCTTGAACTTCTTGCCGCTGCCGCATGGGCATGGGTCGTTGCGACCGACCTTGAAGCCCTGGCTCAGGGCTTCTTCCAGTTCGGCGACCGGCATGGCGGTTGGGGCCAGCAGTTCTTCCGGCGCAGCGTTCGGGTTGAAGTCGGCGTGCTGGTAATGCACGTTTTCCACGTGCGACTGGTTCATGGCGGCTTCCGCTGCCTCGACTTCTTCGCGCGACTGGATGCGCACCATCATGATCATGCGGATCACGTCGTTCTTGATCATGTCCAGCATGGTGCCGAACAGTTCGAACGCTTCGCGCTTGTATTCCTGCTTAGGATTCTTCTGCGCATAGCCGCGCAGGTGGATACCCTGGCGCAGGTGGTCCAGCGCTGCCAGGTGCTCGCGCCAGTGGGTGTCCACCGACTGCAGCATGACGTTGCGCTCGAAGCCGGCGAAGGCTTCCTTGGAAACGATGTCGACCTTGGCCTGGTACACGGCATCGGCTGCCGCCACCACGCGCTCGACGATGTCCTCGTCGGTGACGTTGTTTTCCTTCTCCATCATCTCGACCAGCGGCAGCTCGATCAGCCACTCGTTGGCCAGGGCCTTCTGCAGCGCAGGAATATCCCACTGCTCTTCCACCGATTCCTCCGGCACGTACTGGCGCACCAGGTCGGTGAACACGCCGTGGCGCAGGCTCATGATGGTGTCGGAAATGTCGGTCGCTTCCAGCAGCTCGTTACGCTGCGAGTAGATCACCTTACGCTGGTCGTTGGCGACGTCGTCGTATTCCAGCAGCTGCTTACGGATGTCGAAGTTGCGCGCTTCAACCTTGCGCTGCGCGGATTCGATGGAACGGGACACGATGCCCGCTTCGATCGGTTCGCCTTCCGGCATCTTCAGGCGGTCCATGATGGCGCGCACGCGGTCGCCGGCGAAGATGCGCAGCAGCGGGTCGTCCAGCGACAGGTAGAAGCGCGAGGAGCCCGGGTCGCCCTGGCGGCCGGAACGGCCACGCAGCTGGTTGTCGACGCGGCGGGATTCGTGGCGCTCGGTACCGACGATATGCAGGCCACCGGCCGCCACCACCTGGTTGTGCAGCGCCTGCCAGCCGTCGCGCAGGGACTGCGCCTGGGCGGCCTTGTCGGCATCGCTCAGGTCCGGGTTGGCTTCGATGAACTGGATCTGTTTTTCAACGTTACCGCCCAGCACGATGTCGGTACCACGGCCGGCCATATTGGTGGCGATGGTGATCGCTTTCGGCGAACCCGCCTGGGCGATGATTTCCGCTTCGCGCGCGTGCTGTTTCGCGTTCAGCACGTTGTGCGGCAGCTTGGCCTTGTCCAGGATGCCGGACAGCAGCTCGGAGTTTTCAATCGAGGTGGTACCCACCAGCACCGGCTGGCCGCGCTCGTAGCAGTCGCGGATGTCCAGCATCATGGCGTTGTACTTCTCGGCGTTGGACTTGTACACCTGGTCCTGGCGGTCCTTACGCTGGGAGGGACGGTTCGGCGGGATCACCACGGTTTCCAGACCGTAGATTTCCTGGAATTCGTACGCTTCGGTATCGGCGGTACCGGTCATGCCGGCCAGCTTGCCGTACATACGGAAGTAGTTCTGGAAGGTGATCGAAGCCAGGGTCTGGTTCTCGTTCTGGATCTTGACGCCTTCCTTGGCTTCCACCGCCTGGTGCAGGCCGTCGGACCAGCGGCGGCCGGTCATCAGGCGGCCGGTGAATTCGTCGACGATTACCACTTCATTGTTCTGCACCACGTAGTGCTGGTCCTTGAAGTACAGGGCGTGCGCGCGCAGGGCGGCGTACAGGTGGTGCACCAGGGTGATGTTGGCGGAATCGTACAGGGACGCGCCTTCCGGCAGCAGGCCCATCGCGGTCAGGATGGCCTCGGCCTTTTCGTGGCCGGCTTCGGTCAGCAGCACCTGGTGCGATTTCTCGTCCTTGGTGTAGTCGCCCGGCACTTCCACTTTACCCTTGCCGTCCGGCGTGTCTTCGCCGATTTGCTGGGTCAGCTGCGGCGGCACCAGGTTGATCTTGTGGTACAGGTCGGTGTGGTTCTCGGCCTGGCCGGAGATGATCAGCGGGGTACGCGCTTCGTCGATCAGGATCGAGTCCACTTCGTCGACGATGCCGAAATTCAGGGTGCGCTGTACGCGCTCGCTGGCTTCGAACACCATATTGTCGCGCAGGTAATCGAAACCGAATTCATTGTTGGTGCCGTAGGTGATGTCGGCAGCGTAAGCGGCTTGCTTGTCGGCGTGCGGCATCTGCGACAGGTTGACGCCGCAGGACAGGCCCAGCCAGCGGTACAGCTTGCCCATGGTCTCGGCATCGCGCTGCGCCAGGTAATCATTGACGGTCACGATATGCACGCCCTTGCCGGACAGTGCGTTCAGGTAGGCCGGCAGGGTTGCGGTCAGGGTCTTGCCCTCACCGGTGCCCATTTCGGCGATCTTACCGTAGTGCAATACCATGCCACCGACCAGCTGCACGTCGAAGTGGCGCATCTTGAACACGCGCTTGGAAGCTTCGCGGCAGACGGCGAAGGCTTCCGGCAGCAGGTCGTCCAGCGTCTCGCCATTGGCAACGCGTTCCTTGAGGGCAGGCGTTTTCGCTTGCAGCTCGGCATCCGACAGCTTTTCGAACTCCGGTTCCAGGGCGTTGATCGCCTTGACCGTTTTTTGGTATTGCTTGAGCAGACGCTGGTTGCGGCTGCCGAAAATCTGGGTCAGTAAGGACATTTCTTAGTTTCTTCCTGCGGGTCCGCCAATGGCAAAAGTGCGTGATTTTATCATGCGTTCGTAGCAAGGTTGGGATCTTGGCCTATATAACAATAGGCCAGCGCTGAAAAATTCACCGGCTGGGGCCGCCACGGTAAAATGGCGGCATGGGTTTCTCGTTCACCAACCGCAAGCACGCCCCGCAGGAAGCCACGGATTTCCTGCGCGGGAACGCACGCCTGGCGGCCTTGCTGCCGGCCGTGCAGCGCATGGCAAAATTACAACAGGATTGCTGGGAAGTACTACCAAGCGCCTTCAAAGCGTGCGAAATCTTCGCTTTTGACGGCGGCGAACTGACCCTGGCGGTACCGAATACGGCGGTGGCGGCCAAGCTCAAGCAGCAGGTGCCGAATATGCTGGTGAATTTGAACGGGAAAGGGTGGCAGATAAACAACATCCGCTTCCGGGTGCAGATCGCCAAGGGCATCGCCCCCGTGCGTCCCAGCGGCGAAGGCCTGAAATTATCGGAAGCCGCCGTCGACTCCTTCGACGAGATGAGCAAGAAGCTGGAACCGACCGCCGCCAACGAACCATTAATCGCCGCCATGCAGCGCCTGGTCGCCCGCCGCCGTACCTAACCAGCAACTTTTGTCCGCTTGGGGGGTGGGGGGGGGCCAAGATGGGGAATTTTTTTTATATGTGA